>NZ_JBVIHJ010000001.1:0-118304 GCF_055570355.1 Streptomyces sp. NPDC031225
TGCACACACACGAGAGCGGAGCGACCACCGGAATAAGGCGGTCGCTCACAGCGTCCTCGCTGTGTATTTCTTCAAAGGAACCTCATCTACGACCAAGAAGGCCGGAGACGGGGTATCAACATATCTGGCGTTGATTTTTGGCACGCTGTTGAGTTCTCAAGGAACGGACGCTTCCTTTGTACTCACCCTCTCGGGCTTTCCTCCGGGCGCTTCCCTTCGTTGTTCCAAACTCTATCAGTGTTTTTCCGGCCCCCTGACCATCGTCCTGCAAGCATGCAGAAGATGATCCCGAGTTAGGATCTGACGAGTTGGATGCTGCCAGACCGGGACACATAACCGCGTCGCTCGGCCTCAAGCAGGAGTACGACTGTACACGGGGCCGCGAAGAGGGTGCAAATCCGTGGGGCCCTGGTGGTCTAGACCACTTAGCGGTATCTTCCATGCGAACCCGTACTTCATCTGACATACGCTGCTCGAAAGTGCCGTCCGAGCCAGGCAGTGACGGCGCATACACGCAGCTCCACCCCTGGGAGGCTTCCCATGACCACCGTGACGTCCCCTCTTGCAGGACGCGCCATCGGACTGGCCGCTGTGCCGGATCCGGTCTTCTCCGGAGCCATGGTCGGCCCGGGCACGGCGATCGATCCCGTACGTGAACCCTCCGAGGCTGTCGCGCCCGTGGACGGAGTGATCGTCTCTCTGCACCCGCACGCGTTCGTCGTCGTGGACGAAGAGGGGCACGGCGTACTCGTCCACCTCGGGATCGACACCGTTCAGTTGAACGGCGAGGGATTCGAGCTGCTGGTGAACAAGGGCGACACCGTCACACGCGGGCAGGCTGTCGTGCGCTGGAACCCGGCTGCCGTCGAGGCCGCCGGCAAGTCCGCCGTGTGCCCGGTCGTGGCGCTGGAGGCCACGGCCGAGGCCCTCTCCGAACTGCGTGACGACGGCGATGTGAAGGCCGGCGACAGTCTCTTCGCCTGGAAGTGACTTCACCTGCCGTCGTGAGACGGCAGGAAGGGATGACAACCACCGCGGCGGCGGGACCCGCCGCACTATCGGAGACGGGTGAGATGGAGACAACGCTGCGAGGCGTCGGCGTGAGCCACGGTGTGGCGATCGGCGAGGTTCGGCACATGGGAACGGCGGTACTGGAACCGCCTGCCAAGCAGATTCCGGCGGAGGACGCGGAGCGTGCACAGGGACGTGCTCGCAAAGCCGTGGAGGCTGTGGCGGCAGACCTGATGGCGCGCGGCAATCTGGCCGGGGGTGAAGCCCAGGCGGTGCTCGAGGCGCAGGCCATGATGGCGCAGGACCCCGAGCTGATGGCGGACGTGGACCGGCGGATCGCCGTCGGCAGCACGGCTGAGCGTGCCGTTTATGACGCGTTCGCCGCGTACCGCGAGCTGCTGGCCGCTGCCGGTGAGTACCTTGCCGGACGCGTCGCCGATCTCGACGACGTGCGGAATCGTATCGTCGCCCGTCTGCTGGGCGTGCCCATGCCGGGCGTTCCGGACAGTGACGAGCCGTATGTTCTGGTCGCGCGTGATCTCGCGCCCGCGGACACCGCTCTGCTGGATCCGACGCTCGTTCTGGGCTTTGTGACCGAGGAGGGTGGGCCGACCAGTCACAGCGCGATTCTGGCGCGGGCGCTCGGTGTGCCGGCCGTAGTGGCGTTGCCGGGTGCCGGTGAGCTCACGGAGGGCACGGTGATCGCCGTCGACGGCAGCACCGGCGACGTTTTCGTGAACCCGAGCGACGAGAAGAAGGCCGAGTTGGAGGCCGCTGCCGCCCAGCGGAAGGCCGCGCTCACCGCGTCAACCGGTCCAGGGGCCACCGCCGACGGCCACAAGGTGCCGCTGCTGGCCAACGTCGGCGGTCCGGCGGACGTGCCTGCCGCGGTCGAGGCCGGGGCCGAGGGCGTCGGTCTCTTCCGTACCGAGTTCCTTTTCCTCGACGACAGCAAGAACGCACCGTCCGAGGAGAAGCAGGTCGAGGCCTACCGGCAGGTGCTGGAAGCCTTCCCGGAGGGGCGCGTCGTCGTACGTGTACTGGACGCCGGCGCGGACAAGCCGCTGGACTTCCTGACGCCTTCCGACGAGCCGAACCCGGCGCTCGGAGTGCGTGGTCTGCGGACGCTGCTGGACCACCCGGAGGTGCTGCGCACGCAGCTGACTGCGCTCGCCAGGGCCGTTGAGGGGCTGCCGGTCTACCTTGAGGTCATGGCCCCGATGGTGGCGGACCGTGCCGATGCCAAGGCGTTCGCCGACGCGTGTCGTGCGGCGGGCCTGCGCGCGAAGTTCGGCGCGATGGTGGAGATCCCCTCGGCCGCCCTGCGGGCGCGGTCGATTCTGCAGGAGGTCGAATTCCTGTCGCTGGGAACCAATGACCTCGCGCAGTACACCTTCGCCGCCGACCGTCAGGTGGGTGCGGTGTCCCGGCTTCAGGATCCGTGGCAGCCCGCTCTGCTCGACCTCGTCGCGCTGTCCGCCGAGGCGGCGAAGGCCGAGGGCAAGAGCTGTGGTGTCTGTGGCGAGGCCGCCTCCGATCCGCTGCTCGCCTGTGTGCTGACCGGTCTCGGAGTCACCTCCCTTTCCATGGGTTCCGCGTCGATTCCCTATGTCCGGGGGACGTTGGCGAAGTACACCCTGGCGCAGTGTGAGCGTGCGGCCGCGGGCGCACGGGCGGCCGACAGTGCCGAGGAGGCGCGCGAGGCGGCTCAGGCGGTGCTGTCCGGCGAGTAGCCGCACGGCACTGGACGGATGACTGTTCCGAGAGGGCGCCTCACCTGTGGTGGGGCGCCCTCTCGTTGTTCAGTGGCTGTGGCCCAGGGTCTGTCCTTCCGGTCCCAGGTCGGGTGGCACGCAGTAGTCGACGTTGGATTCCGGCGAGATCAGGTCGCCGGAGTCGACGTCGGTGCAGTAGGCGTCGAAGACTTCTCCGGCTGTGAGGGGTTCGAGGCCGTCACCGCGCAGGCGCCAGCCGTAGATGCGGTCGGTGGTTCCCTGGGCAGTGGTGCGCATGACGAGTCCACCGGGGCTCTGGTTGGCGATGCCCAGTGCGAGGACGGTGGTGAATTCGAGCGCCTCGGCCTCGTCGAGTTGCACGGCTCCCCCGGTGCTTTCGTCGGAGTGGAGGACGGCGACGAGGGTCTCCGGGGCGCTGGTGATGCTGCAGACGAGGTGGTGTGCGCCCGGTTGTGCTGTTTCGAGGATCTGGACGAGAAGGTGGGAGGCCCGGGTGAAGGCCGCTCGGCCGAGGTCCTCACCGCAGGAGCCGCAGGCGCCGAGTCGGGCGAGGAGTGTCGTCGCGTACTCCCAGGTGGCCTGGCGGACGGCCTCGTCCACGAGGGCGGGCACCAGGTCGGTCAGGGGCTGGCCCTCGTATGGGAGCGCCGGTCCGGTGTTGGCGAGTTCCGCCGTGAAGCGTGTGCGACTGGACGGGATGTCCGGGTTGAGGCCCGTGGCCTCGCAGAACTCGGCGTACTCCAAGGGGTCGAAGAGGGCCACTGTCGTGTGGCCGCCCTGTGAGGCGCGGGTCTTCAGGAGGTCTTCGACCTGTTTCAGGTAGGTCGCGTGGTCGGCGAAGGTGAAGCTGCGGTAGCGCCGCATGGCGCGGAAGTCGTGCTCGTCGGTGAGCAGGCCGATGGTGCCGGCGATCTCGCGGCGCAGCGCGCGTCGCATCGTCTGGTGGTCGGTGTGCGCCATGTTTCCCCCTGAACGCAGTCGATCAATGCTCACTCACAGTAACCGGCGGCACTGACAACGGGGGGTGCCGAGACGTGCGCGGACCGGCTGGTGCTGGACTGTGCAGGTCAGAGCGGTCACTGGGCCGGAGGAGAGTCATCCTGCCGTGCCGGTGGCGCTGGCGGCGGTGACCGTGAGTGGTCCGAAGCCGCACTGCACTGTGCCGGGAGCCAGGGCGTCGGAGATTTCCCAGGAGACGGGGGCGTGGAGCGACGCATGGAGGGCGTCACCGGCGAAAAGCCACTGGTAGGCGGCGGTCGTCCCCATGGTCAGGGCCAGCCAGCCGGGCGGCGTAGGGCTCCGTGGACGGCGAGCGGGACCCGGGTGAGTGGGAAGCAGCCGGCGATCGCGTTCGCCGAGCTCGAACCGGCCGACGCGGTGCGGCCGGCCTCGGACTTCGCTGCCGTGCTCGGTGAGTCCGAGGCCGCCTGCGGTGGTTGAGTCGCCGGGTCAGGCGCGCTTGCGGGCCAGGTCCTCGTAGAAGTGGAGCAGGTCGAGGTTGTCGATGGAACCCGGGTTGACCGCCTTGTCCAGGGGCGTGCCCTGGAGGAGTCGCTTCACGGGGACCTCGATGCGCTTCCCGGTGAGGGTGTGCGGGATGCCGGGTACCTCGATGACCTCGTCGGGGATGTGGCGCGGGGAGAGGTTCTCGCGGATGGTCCGCTTGATGCGGTCCAGGAGTGCCTGGTCGAGGACGGCTCCCGGGACGAGATGCACGAAGAGGGGCATCCAGTAGCCTCCGTCGGGCTGTTCGATGCCGATGACCAGGGTTTCCCTGATCTCGGGGAGTCGTTCCACGGCCTCGTAGATGTCGGCCGAGCCCATCCGGACTCCCTGCCGGTTGAGCGTCGAGTCGGAGCGGCCGTGGATGACGACGGAGCCGCGCGAGGTGACGGTGATCCAGTCGCCGTGGCGCCACACTCCGGGATAGGTGTCGAAGTAACTGTCGTGATAGCGGCTGCCGTCCGGGTCGTTCCAGAAGTGGATCGGCATCGACGGCATGGGGTTGGCGACGACGAGTTCGCCGACCTCGTCCGTCAGGGGTTCGCCGCCGGGGCCCCAGGACTGGAGGTCGGTGCCGAGACCGGCCGCCTGGAGTTCGCCGATGTACACGGGCAGGGTCGGTACGGCTCCCGCGAAGCAGGAGCACACGTCCGTGCCGCCGCTGACGGAGGCGATCCACAGGTCTTCGCGGACCTCGTCGTGCAGCCAGCGGAAGCCGTCGGGCGGGAGCGGTGAGCCGGTGGTGGCCACGCAGCGCACCGCGGAGAGGTCGAAGTCGCGTCCTGGGTGCACGTCGGCCTTGCGGCAGGCCATGACGTACGCGGCCGAGGTGCCGTAGAGGGTGGCGCCCGTGCGTTCGGCGACCCGCCACTGGGCGCCGGTGTCGGGATAGCCGGGGCTGCCGTCGTACAGGACGACGGTCGTGCCGGTGAGGAGGCCGGAGACGAGGAAGTTCCACATCATCCAGCCCGTGGAGGTGTACCAGAAGAAACGGTCCTCGGGGCCGAGGTCGCAGTGCAGGCCGAGTTGTTTGAGGTGTTCGACGAGGATGCCGCCCTGGGACTGGACGATGGCCTTGGGCAGGCCCGTCGTGCCGGAGGAGTAGAGCACCCACAGGGGGTGGGCGAAGGGCACCTGCTCGAAGACCGGTTCGGTGTCCGCGCTCGTCAGGGCCGACCACTCCAGGGCTCCTTCGGGAGCCTCGGTACCCAGCAGCGGGATGTGGACGACGGCACGCAGAGAGGGCAGTTCGGCGCGGAGTTCGGCGACCGTCTCTCGGCGGTCGTGCTCCTTGCCTCCGTAGCGGTATCCGTCGACGGTGAACAGGACCACGGGTTCGACCTGCTGGAAGCGGTCCAGGACGCTGCGGGCACCGAAGTCGGGGGCGCAGGACGTCCATACGGCGCCCACGGCGGCCGTGGCGAGGAGTGCGACGACGGCTTCCGGGATGTTGGGGAGGTAGCCGCTGACGCGGTCTCCCGGACGGACGCCGAGGAGGCGCAGCTCGGCGGCCAGGGAGCCGACCTGGCGGCGCAGCTCGGACCAGGTCACCGGGCGGGGTTCATGGGTCTCGTCGACGTACAGGAGGGCGGGTTCGTCGGCGCGGGCAGCGGCCGCGCGCAGGGCGTGCTCGGCGTAGTTGAGGGTGGCGCCGGGGAACCACTCGGCGCCCGGCATCGAGCGCTCGCCCAGCACACGCGTGTAGGGCGTCGAGAACCGTACCTGGAACCACTGGGTGACGGCTTCCCAGAACTCCTCCAGCTCGTCCACGGACCAGCGGTGGAGAGCCTCGTAGCCTCCCTCGGCCGGGGCACCGTGGTGTTCGGCCGCCCATGCCTGGAACCTGGTGACCTGGGCGCGGGCGATGCGCTGCGGATCTGGCTGCCAGAGCGGCTGGGGGTTCACGGTCGACATGGGGCGGCTCCCGGACTGTGCGCGTCGTGTGCGTCACCCGCGCACGCGCAAGGGGTGTGCGGGTGACGCGGCTGACAGGGACGATGCCATGTGATCAACTTCTACGCCAGGGTGCGACCCACACAGTCCGTGTCGTGAAGATGTGGTCCCGGCACAGGTGAACGGCAGTTGAACGGCACACGCGTGTGGGGCAGTGAGTGGCAGGGTGAGCAGCATGAACGGTCGTGACCTGGTGCGTTCGGTGAAGGCGGTCGGTTCGGCGGGGGCGCCCCAGGGGGTGCGGGCCGTTCGCGCCGCGTGGCGCAGGAGGCGTACCGACGCCGCCGGGTTGCCGGCACGCGGGGCCGAGCGCGCGCGGGTGCCGGGTCCGGTGCAGAGCGTCGAACCGGGTCCCGGCGGGGGCGTCGTACGGTTCAGCCGCTCCGAGCTGCGGATCACGGTCACGGTGAACGGGGCGGTGTTCTGGGGCTGGGACGGGGCCGGGCCCGAGCCCTCGTACGCCCTCGCGGGTCGTTGCCCGGAGCCTGATCCCCGGGCGGTCCTGGAGCCGGACAAGGACGGTGGCTGGCGGGTCGTCGCCGAACGGGCGACGGTCGTGGTGTCGCGGCACGGCGCGATCGAGGTGCGTACGCCCGGTGGGGTGATGCTGCGCCGGGATCTGCCGCCGCGGTGGTGGGAGCCGGTGGGCGGCGGCTCGGCGCGCTGGATGCAGCGGTCGGAGGTGGCCGCCGACGCGCGGTTCTTCGGGCTGGGGGGCCGGGCGTCGGGCCCGCGGTTGCGGGACGGAACGTATCGGCTGTGGAACACCGACCCAGGGCGTGCGTTCGGGCCCGGCGACGATCCGCTGTACGTCACGATGCCCGTGCAGGTGGTGGTGGCCGACGCCGCCACCCATCTCGTGTTCCACGACACCTCGTGGGACGGCACCGTGACCCTGCGGGAGGGCGAGGAGGGCGCGGGTTCCGGCCACGACCGGGCGGGGATGTCCGAGCTGCGGATGGACGGCGGTCCGGCGCGCTGCTGGGTGATGGTGGGCACGCCCGCGCGCGTGCTGCTCGCCTGGGCCTCGCTCACCGGTGCGCCCGCGCTGCCTCCGTCGTGGGCGCTCGGCCATCATCACGCGCGCGGGAGCTTCGGCAGCGAGCAGGAGGTGCGGCGGGTCGTGAGCGGCTACCAGGAACGGGGTCTGCCGCTCGACGCCGTCCATCTGGGCATCGACCACTACGACGGGCACCAGGTGTTCACGGTCGACCAGGAGCGCTTCCCCAAGCTGCCCCAACTGGCCGAGGAGCTGCGGCGGGACGGGATCAGGCTGGTGTCGGTGATCACCCCGGCGGTCAGGGCCGCGCCGGGCAACGCCGTGTACGACGGCGGGACGGCCGAGGACGTCTTCGTGAGGGACGCGTCCGGGCGGCTCGTGGAGGGGGTCGCACGGCCCGGGGAGGCAGTTTTCCCGGATTTCACGCACGCGCGTGTGCGTGCCTGGTGGGCCCGCCTCTACGAGGAGAGGCTCGCGGCGGGGTTCGCGGGCTTCTGGCACGACATGAACGAGCCCACGTCGTTCACCGCCTTCGGGGAGTCCACGCTGCCGCGCTCGGCCCGGCACGCATTGGAGGGCAGGGGCGGTGACCACCAGGAGGCGCACAACGTCTACGCGCTGTGCATGGCCCAGGCCGGTTACGAGGGTCTGCGCGACCTGGTGCCCGATGAGCGGCCTTTCCTGTTCTCGCGCTCCGGATGGGCCGGCATGCAGCGCTACGGCGGCACCTGGTCCGGTGACGTGGCCACCGGCTGGCCCGGTCTGCGGGCCTCCCTGTCGCTTGTCATGGGGCTCGGCCTGTGCGGAGTGCCCTACTCGGGGCCCGACGTGGGCGGTTACGACGGAAACCCGTCGCCCGAGCTCTATCTGCGCTGGCTCCAACTCGGCGCCTTTCTGCCGCTGTTCCGTACGCACTCGGGTCCGCGGGCGGGGCGGAGGGAGCCGTGGGAGTTCGGTGCCGAGGTGCTGGAGCACGCGCGTGTGGCGCTCGTGGAACGCCGGCGGCTGCTGCCGTACTTCATGACGCTCGCGCACCTGGCCCGGCGTACCGGAGCGCCCTATGTACGGCCCCTGTGGTGGTCCGCGCCGGAGGAACGCGCCCTGCGGGACTGCGAGGACGCCTTCCTGCTGGGTGACTGTCTGCTCGTGGCACCGGCGCTCCATCCGGGCAGCGACCGGCGTGCGGTCCAGCTGCCGCGGGGCCGCTGGTACGACACGGCGACGGAGCAGGCGTACGAAGGGCCGGGGCAGGTGCTCGTCGACGCTCCGCTGTCGCGGATCCCGGTGCTCGCGCGCGCGGGTGCCGTCATCCCGGTGCGGGGGGACGACGGCCGTCTCGAGCTGGAGGTGTGGGCGCCCGCCCGGGGACGCAGCGGGGGCGGGCTGGTCGTGGCGGAGGCGGGCGACGGCTGGGGCGAACCGGAGGTCGAGCGCTATGTCGCCCGCTGGGAGGGCGGGAAGGTGGTCGTTCGGCTGGAGGGTGAGGACGGCGTGCGCACGCCGTCCCACCCGGTGCGGCTGCGCGGGCTCGGAGCGCGCTGAGGCCCTTCTGAAGGATCTTCGTGGGGGGCAGGAGCGCTGTCCGGTGCGGGCGATCGGCGTGCGGAGGGCCACGTGGCGGACCCACCTGGCCCTTCGCGAGTCGGTGCCGGGTCGCGATGCCGCGGAGATTTCTCTGAAGAGCGCCAGGTCTCAGATGTAGCGGCCCTCGAACCAGGCCTGTACGGCCAGGGTGTGCAGCGGGAAGGCGAGCTCCTCCGGTCTGCGCAGGAGATGCCAGCCCTCGGTCTCGTCCGTGGCGGCGGACCGCGGGAGGCCTTCTGCGGGGCGCTCCGGGAGCATCCCGAACAGCAGGAGGTGCCCGTCGGTCGAGCTCAGGGCGTCGATGAGCCGTACGTCCCGGCTCGCCGCCTCGATGCCGGTCTCTTCCCTGAGTTCACGGACCAGGGCGTGCCGCCAGTCCTCGCGGTCGTCGATGTAACCGCCGGGCAGGGCGATGCCTCCGCGCGCGGGGGCGATGGTTCGGGTGATGACGACCAGGGCGGTGCCCTGGGTGTCGTACACGGGCTGGAGGGCGACGGCGACCGGCAGGGGGTTGCGGTAGGCCACGGTTTCGCAGACGGGACAGGTGCGGGGCCAGCCCGCGACGCCCTCTCCGTAGGGCGCTCCGCAGCTCGAACAGTGGGAGCCGCGTACGGAGTTGGGAATGGAGTGTTGGGTTTCGGACACGCGGCGGACTGTATCCGATCATCGGTGGCTCCGGTTCCGTTGGGTCCTCTGCCTCTTTGCCGCCGCCCGTGCGACACTTCTGACGTTCCGTCAGATCCGGTCCGGGGAGGGACTTTGTCGCGCACGCGCACACCTGTGGTCACCGGATGGTTCGCCGGTGAAGGGGACGACTTCACGCTTCTCGGCACGCGTTGCTCCGCCTGCGCCTCGGTCTTCTTCCCGCGCGAGGACGGCCATTGCCGCAACCCCGGGTGCGCCGGGGGTGATCTGGCGGAGACTCCCCTTTCGCGGCGCGGTCGCGTCTGGTCCTACACCGACAGCCGGTACCGGCCTCCGTCACCGTATGTGAGCGATCCGGAACTTCCGTGGGAGCCGTACACGTTGGTCGCTGTGGAGCTGGCCGCCGAGCGGATCGTGGTGCTGGGGCAGGCGGTTCCCGGGGTCACCGTCTCCGATCTGGCGGTGGGCGCGGAGGTGGAGGTCGTCCCCGGAGTGCTGCATGAGGACGCGGAGACGGTCTGGACGACCTGGCAGTGGCGGCCGACGGGGGTGACGGCATGACGGGAGAGGTGGCGGTGCTCGGCACGGGCATGCACCCCTGGGGCAAGTGGGGGCGCGGATTCGTCGAGTACGGGGTGGCGGCGGCCCGCGCGGCGCTGGCCGACGCGGGTCTGGAGTGGCGCGAGGTCGGCTCGATCGTCGGCGCGGACACCGTGCGGGGCGGCTATCCGGGCTATGTGGCCGGGGCGACCTTCGCCAAGGCGCTGGGCTGGCAGGGAGCCCGCGTCACCAGCGTGTACGCGGCGTGCGCGTCCGGGGCACAGGCGGTGGCGACCGCGCGGGCGCAGATCCTCGCAGGTCTGGCCGACGTGGTGCTCGTGGTCGGTGCCGACGCGGCGCCCAAGGGGTTCTTCCGGCCTGCGGGCGGCGACCGGCCCGACGATCCCGACTGGCTGCGGTTCCGGGCCCTCGGGGCGACCAATCCCACGTACTTCGGGCTGTACGCGCGGCGACGGATGGCCGTACACGGGGATACCCCGGAGGACTTCGCGCAGGTCAAGGTGAAGAACTCGGCCATGGGCGCGCTGAATCCGTACGCGCGGTACCGGAAGCGGGTGACCGCGGACGAGGTGGCGGCCTCCGCCGTGGTGGCCGATCCTCTGCGGCTGCTCGACATCTGCGCCACCTCGGACGGCGGGGCGGCGCTGGTGCTCTCCAGCATGGAGTTCGCGCACGGGCGAGGCATGGCCGAGCCCGTGCGGATCAGGGCGGTGTCGACGGTGACGCCGACGTATCCGAACACGGTGCTGGACCTGCCGGACATCGCGACGGACTCCGCCGCGGCGGTCGAGCCCGCCGCCGAGACCTTCCGTGCCTCGATCGCGCACGCCGCCTACGAGGAGGCCGGGGTCGGCCCGGCGGACCTCTCCCTGGCGGAGGTGTACGACCTGTCGACCGCCCTGGAGTTGCAGTGGTACGAGGACCTCGGACTGTGCGGTGCGGGCGAGGGCGCAAAGCTGCTGCGTGAGGGGGCGACGGCGCCGGGCGGCCGCATACCCGTCAACATGAGCGGGGGGCTCGCCTCCTTCGGCGAGGCGGTCCCGGCCCAGGCGATCGCCCAGGTGTGTGAGCTCACCCGGCAGTTGCGGGGCGAGGCGGGCGACCGGCAGGTGGAGCACGCGCGCGTGGGGATCACCGCGAACCAGGGGTTGTTCGGGCACGGGTCGGCGGTGATAGCCGTTCGGTGACGGGCGGGAATGGGGTTTCTCCTACGCTGTGTGACCACCTCGGAATGCTGCGTGAACGTCTCGTGAACTGCGCCTGGGCGGGCGCGAAGAGCGTCACTATGCTGCCGTGCGCTCATGGACGGACACTCTCCGCTTCGCCTTCCAGCCGGTGGTCAACCTGGCGACCGGTGCGGTGGCGGGACTGGAGGTACTCGCCCGTCCCGAAACCGGCGACATCCTGGCGGAGGCCCGCCGCGACCCCGAACTCGACGGCCGGCTCACCGTGTTGGCGGTCCGGGCGGCGGCTCACCGGCAGACGCCGCTGCCGCTGCACGTCAACGTGTTCGCGGGCACACTCGCCGACCTCGGCGGCCTCACCCCGCTGCACACCGCGGTGCGTGAGGCGGGGCGACTGCCGTGGGAGGTCACGATCGACGTGGGTCCGCCGTACACGCACGTACCGCACCAGGCACTGCTGGAGGCGGTCACCGCGTTGCGGGGGCAGGGCTTCCGGATCAGCGCGGACGGCATCGGTGACGGGGACGTACCCCTGAGACTCCTTGTCGACATGTCGCCCGACCTCGTGAAGCTCGACGCGTCGCTGTCGGCCCGGCCTTCGGCGGTACGGGCGATGCGGACCCTGTGCGACGAACTCGGGGCGCTGCTCTGTGTCGAGGGAGTGGAGACGGAGCTCCAGTACGGCGCCGTGCTGTCGGCCGGTGCGCAACTGGCGCAGGGCGTCCTGTTCGCACCGCCGTCCCGGCTGCCCACGGCGGAGGTGTACGTTCCGCCCCGCTCCCCCGGTGTCGCGGCGCCGCCCCGGTCCGGGCCGTCGGTACGGGAGTTCGTGCGCCCCGCCGCGCTGCTGCCGGCCACGGCGTCGGCGGGGCAGGTGCGGGCGCTGCTGACCGGGGCGCCCGACGTGTCCGGAGTGCTCCTCGTGGACAGGGAGGGGGTGCCGTTCCGCTCGGTGCACCGGTCGCGTTTCCTGTTGTCGATGTCGGGGCGCTACGGACACGCCCTGTACGCCGACCGGCCCGCCGCCAAACTCGGTGATCCGCCGCGGGTGGTGGGGGTCGACGCCACCGCGTGGGAGGTCCTGGACGTGGTCGCGGTCGGGGGTGAGGACCGTACGTCGGACGACGTGGCCGTGGTCGACCGGTACGGCCGGTGCGTGGGCGTCGTACGGCTCGCGGACCTCGTACGGGCACTGAGCGAGACCAGGGTGGAGGAGGCGGCCGGGCTCAATCCGCTGACCAGGCTGCCCGGTTCGGACACGATCACGGGCGAGGCGGACCGGCGTATCGCGGACGGGCGGACGTTCGCGTTGAGCTGGCTGGACGTCGACCACTTCAAGCAGGTCAACGACGGGGCCGGGTTCGCGGCGGGCGACGAGCTGATCCGCTCGGTGGGACGGGTCCTCCAGCAGACCGCGGCCGGCACCGCGCGCGTGGGGCACATCGGCGGGGACGACTTCCTGGTGCTGGCGGACCCGGAGGAACTGGCTCCGCTGGCCGCGTCCGTTCTCGACGTTCCCTGGGCGGCGGGCGGGTGGCCCGTGACGCTGTCCCTGGCCACCGTGGTGTGCGCACCGGGCAGTGTGGTGGACCACCGGGAGGCGGCAGCGTGTCTCGCTCCGCTGAAGAAGGCCGCGAAGGCGCTCGGCGGGGCGAGTTGGGTCGTCGGGTGGGCGGGGCAGCCCGGGTACGAGATCCGGCGGGGGACGGGGACGGAGGCCGCTTCGACGGGGTACGCGGTGGCGGAGCCGGGGACGGGCTGAAGGGGCAGGGCGCCGTTCGGCTCGAACAGGGCCGGGCCGACCGCGCACCCGTTCCGAGGCGGTTCGACCGCCCGCTTCAACCGTTGCCGTCGGCGACCTTGACGCCCCCCGGGGCCCGGTGAACACTTCCGGTGTCAGTCGACATCGCCGTACATTCTCGGCGCATCCAGGCAGCACGCGGCGTGGGCCCCCACGAGCCACGGCCCATACCCCCACGGGCGATTCGGCTGCGACGACACGCTCGTCGCGGACGCCGGACGGGGCGCGGAATCCGCCCTGCCCCCGGCAGTTCGCCAAGGGAACCGCAACCCTGCACGGAGCACCGGGGCGGGAACGTCTCGGGCCAGGGCCTAGGAGCCGCCATGAGCAACGGAGACGTATTCCTCGGTGAGGTCATCGGTACGGCGATCCTGATCCTCTTCGGCGCCGGTGTGGTCGCCGCCGTCGTCCTCAACCACTCCAAGGCCAAGGACGCCGGCTGGGTGGTCATCGCGTTCGGTTGGGGCTTCGGTGTACTGGCCGGGGCGTACACCGCGGCCCCGCTGTCCGGCGGGCATCTCAACCCCGCCGTGACCATCGGGATCGCCGTCGACACCGGGGACTGGGACCAGGTTCCCGTGTACATCGCCGGGCAGATGGTCGGTGCCATGCTCGGGGCGGTCCTGTGCTGGCTGGTCTACTACGCGCAGTTCGGGGCCAACGCCGAGGAGGAGCTCGCGCAGCCCACGCTCGGGATCTTCTCCACCGCGCCCGCGATCCGCAATCCGGTGGCGAACCTGATCACGGAGATCATCGCGACGGTCGGCCTGGTCCTGCCGATCCTGGCCTTCGGCCTCACCAAGGGGCTCGGCGAGTCCGGTACCGCGGTCCTCGTCGTCGCCTTCCTGGTGGTCGGGATCGGTCTGTCGCTCGGCGGGCCCACCGGGTACGCCATCAACCCGGCCCGTGACCTGGGTCCGCGCATCGTGCACGCCCTGCTGCCGATCCCCAACAAGGGCACCTCGGACTGGGGTTACGCGTGGATCCCGGTGGTGGGGCCACTGATCGGCGGGGCGCTGTCCGGGGTCATCTTCAACGCTGCCTTCTGAAGCATGCCTTCTGCAACACCGCCCTCTGAAACACCGCTCTCGTGAAACACAGCCTTGTGCAGGAACCGACGAAGGGGACGTCATGACGGACAAGTTCGTCGCCGCCATCGACCAGGGCACTACTTCCAGCCGCTGCATCATCTTCAACCAGGACGGCGCGATCGTGGCCGTCGACCAGCGCGAGCACCGCCAGATCTTCCCCAAGCCCGGCTGGGTGGAGCACGACGCCACCGAGATCTGGTCCAAGGTGCAGGCCGTGGTCGCCGGGGCGGTCGCCAAGGCCGGGCTGCGCGCCGACCAGCTCAGCGCCCTGGGCATCACCAACCAGCGCGAGACTACGGTCCTGTGGGACCGCTCCACGGGCAAACCCGTGCACAACGCGATCGTGTGGCAGGACACCCGCACCGCGGCCCTGACCAGTCAACTCGGCGGCTCGGACGGGCAGGACCGGTTCCGTGAGCAGACCGGGCTGCCGCTGGCCACCTACTTCTCGGGACCGAAGGCGACCTGGCTGCTGGACAACGTGCCGGGACTGCGCGCGCGAGCCGAGAACGGCGAGATCGCCTTCGGCACCATCGACTCCTGGCTGATCTGGAACCTCACCGGCGGCACGGACGGCGGGCGGCACGTCACGGACGTGACGAACGCCGGACGGACCATGCTGATGAACCTGGAGACCCTCCAGTGGGACCAGTCCATCCTGGACGCGATGAACGTGCCCGACGCCGTCCTGCCGGAGATCAGGTCGTCCGCCGAGGTCTACGGCACCGCGGTCGGCCAACTCGCGGGCGTGCCCGTGGCGTCCGCGCTGGGCGACCAGCAGGCCGCGGTGTTCGGGCAGGCCTGCTACGACGTGGGCACGGCGAAGAACACCTACGGCACGGGCTCCTTCCTGCTGCTCAACACGGGCAGCCGGCCGGTCCCGTCGAAGAGCGGACTCCTGACGACGATGGGCTACAAGATCGGCACCGAGGCGCCGGTCTACTGCCTGGAGGGATCGATCGCCATCACGGGCGCCCTGGTCCAGTGGTTCCGCGACCAGCTCGGCATCATCCGCAACGCCGACGAGATCGAGACCCTGGCGGCGAGTGTCGACGACAACGGCGGCGCGTACATCGTGCCCGCCTTCTCCGGTCTGTTCGCGCCCTATTGGCGCTCCGACGCCCGTGGAGTCGTCACGGGTCTCACCCGGTACGTCACCAAGGCGCACCTCGCGCGGGCGGTGCTGGAAGCGACGAGCTGGCAGACGCGTGAGGTCGTGGACGCCATGTACCAGGACTCCGGGGTGCACATCACCACCCTGAAGGTGGACGGCGGCATGACCAAGAACAACCTGCTCATGCAGCACCAGGCGGACGTGCTGGACGTTCCGGTGGTCCGGCCGAAGGTCTCCGAGACCACGTGCCTGGGCGCCGCGTACGCGGCCGGGCTCGCGACCGGCGTGTGGAACGACCTGGACCAGCTGAAGTCCCACTGGCAGAAGGACGTCGAGTGGACGCCGAACATGGAGGCGTCCGTCCGGGACCGCGAGTACCACAACTGGCGCAAGGCCGTGGAGAAGAGCTTCGGCTGGGAGGAGGACGGCGAGAACTAGCACGCGCGCGTGGCGCCGTGGAGCGGCGTGCTGGGAGGAGGACGGCGGCAACCAGCACGCGCGCGTGGTGCCGTGTGAGCCGCGGCCCGTACCCCTGTCGGCGGGGGTACGGGCCGCACCCGTACCTCAGCCGGTGACGGTCTGGCGGCGTCGCGACGAGTACGCCATCGCGTGCTGGACGACTCCGACCAGGACGTCCTTGACCGACTGCTTGTCCCGGGCGTCGCACAGCACGATCGGCACGTCCGCGTCGAGGTCGAGCGCCTGCCGTACGTCGTCTTCCGGGTAACGGACCGCTCCCTCGAAGCAGTTGACGCCGACGAGGAAGGGTATGGAGCGCCGCTCGAAGTAGTCGATGGCGGCGAAGCAGTCCTCCAGGCGCCGGGTGTCGACGAGCACGACGGCTCCGAGGGCGCCTTCGGACAGCTCGTCCCACATGAACCAGAAGCGTTCCTGACCGGGTGTGCCGAACAGGTAAAGCACCAGGTCCTCGCGCAGGGTGATGCGCCCGAAGTCCATGGCGACGGTGGTGGTGCGCTTGTTCTCCACGCCGCTGATGTCGTCGACCGGGCGGCCCGCCTCGGTGAGCAGTTCCTCGGTGCGCAGCGGTCTGATCTCGCTGACGGCGCCCACGAACGTGGTCTTGCCCACGCCGAAGCCGCCGGCCACCAGGATCTTGA
Organism: Streptomyces sp. NPDC031225; assembly: GCF_055570355.1. Lineage (NCBI taxonomy): Bacteria > Bacillati > Actinomycetota > Actinomycetes > Kitasatosporales > Streptomycetaceae > Streptomyces > Streptomyces sp. NPDC031225. Next base: position 16,302 of record NZ_JBVIHJ010000001.1, read on the forward strand.
GCGTGACGGGCTCGACCGGGGGCTTGCCGCGCTCAGAACGCCCGAAGATCATTGGTCTCTTCTCCTGCTTGCTGGGGTGTCGGGTCGACGGCGGGCCATGGCCTGCGCCGCCCGGGGTCTCGAAGACGCGTCCGTCGCGCGGGGCGACGTGCGGCGACTTCGGTGACCGTACCGTCCGCGGGCACGCGGCCCGCCATGCCGTACGGGGGCACCTTACGGTGCCTGGCAGCGGCGCGAAGTCGTCGAGCCGTACTGCTGGTTGGGCGGTCGAGGAGCGGGGGCCGGGATCCGTACGGGGCGGCCGCTTCGACCGACGCGAAGGGCGAGGTCGCGTGAGGGGTACGGCGCCTCGGTGAGCGGCCGACGGAGGTCGTGGTCGGACGTCGGAGTCGGTCCGCGGAGCCTGTCGTCACGTCCGTCTCCCCGATCGGCCTGCCCGGCAGCGTGCCCGCGGGGCCGGGGCCGGCCGTCCGCGGATGGTCGTCGACGATCAGTCAGATCATATCGCCAGGGGATGCCTGCCCCCGCCACGGAGCGGCGGGGACCTGGGGGTGGACATACGGCCCCTGCCGCTGCGTTCTACGAGGCCAGTCGCGCGCGGTGGACGGTTGCGGGCCATGCCGGCCCCGAACGCCGTCCGTGAGCGCCCGGCGACGCCGACGGAACGGCCCCGGGGTGGGCCGGACGGTCCGTCACAGGGCCCTGAGGCCGTTGATCACGTCGCGCAGAATGCTTTCGTCGGGCAGTTCGGCGGGCGGCACCGGCCGGTTCACATGGACCCACTCCGAGTCGACGAGGTCGCCTATGAGGACGCGTATCACGCCGATGGGCAGGTCGAGTTCGGAGGACAGCTCGGCGACCGACTGCGGGGTGTCGCGGCACAGGTCGACGATGTCCACGTGCTCGGGGGACAGCGAGTGGTCCCCTTCGGGGTCGTCCGTGTCCGGTTCGGCCACGACGACCGCGATGAGGTCGAGACGGTGCTGGCCGTCACTCGCGGTGCGGCCGCGCGTCATGGCGTACGGACGGACCACCGGTCCGGCCTCGTCGTCGAACCAGTGGCTTCTTCCCTGACCGTCTGTGCTCATGCCATCTCACTACCCGCCCTGAGGCAGATCGGTGCGTGGAGCAGCACTCAGATGCACACCGACCCGCTTGACCAGGAGCGTCATCTCGTAGGCCACGAGGCCCACGTCCGAGTCGGCGTCCGAGAGGACGGCCAGGCAGCTGCCGTCGCCTGCGGCCGTCACGAACAGGAAGGCGTCGTCCAGTTCCACGACCGTCTGCCGGACGTTGCCCGCCTCGAAGTGCCGGCCCACGCCCTTGGCGAGGCTGTGGAAGCCGGACGCCACGGCGGCGAGGTGCTCGCTGTCCTCGCGGGTGAGGTCCTTGGACACGCCGGTCGGGAGGCCGTCGCTGGAGAGCACCAGGGCCTTGCGGATACTCGCGACACGGTCCACCAGGTCATCGAGGAGCCAGTTGAGCTCGCCGGACTTGTCGGTCGCCTTCGGTGCGGTCATCGACCGTCCCCCTCTGTCGTTCGTTGTGGTGCTGTGCCGCCGGACGTGTCGACGTCCTCGGCGTTCTCCTCGCGGCCGCGCTGCCAGCCGCGCTGGAGCGAGGCCATGCGGCTGCGTACCTCGTCGGCGTCCCGGTCGGCGGGCCCCGACTGGTTCTGGGGGCGTCGCTCGGGGTTCTGCTTCAGCTGCGGGGCCAGGTTGGCCTGCCGGACGCGACGGGGCAGCGGGGTGCTGCCGGAAGCGGCGTCCTGCGGCGCCCTGCCCGAGCCGGACGCGCCGGCGGTGCCGCGGGCGGACCCGCCCCGGCCGGGCCGTACGGCACCTCCCGGGGCGGAGTCGGGCGAACCGTCCCTCCCGCGCACACCGGGAGCGGAACCGACGGCACCGAGAGCGGGCGCGCCCGAACCCGGCCCGCCGGTGGCGGAGTCGTCAGGCGCCGAGCCGCTCGCCGCGATCTCCGCTCGCCGGGTACGCCGGGGCAGCGCGGGGGAACCGGCCGCCCCACCGAGTTCACGGCCCGGGGACGACGAGGAGGCCGGAGCCTGCGTCGTCTCGTCGAGGCGGTCGGCGACGCCGGTGCCGCGGCGCAGAGCCGCGGCGCGACGGCGGCTCGGCAGCGTCGGGGGCTCGGAGCGCGAAGGGCCCCCCTCAGTTGCCGAGGGATTCGGCTGCGACCGGGACGGGCCCGGGCCGATCGCCGGTGGCTCGTCCGTCTCCACGCGTCCCGGCCGTTCGCCGGTGACGGGGCGTCCGTGGGAGCTGACCAGCTTGGGCGTACGGAGGCGCGGCAGCGGCACCGGGGCGGCATCGCCGATGCCGTCGGCGCCCGGGCCTTCGTCGTCGACCTCGGCCAGGGAGCGGCGCGGGCGGAACAGTCCACCCCGCTCGCTGTCCTCGGAGTCGAGCGCGCCCGGGAAGTCGTTCAGGGCGTCCAGGTCGACGGGGGCCTCCAGTTCGACCGGACCGTTCAGGATCGCGGGCGCCGTACCCGGCAGCTGGGGCGGTCCCTGGGCGAGCAGGACCCGCCTGGACTCCTCCGGTGCGACCTCCTTCGGCTGCTGGGGGCGGTCGAGACGGAAGCCGATGCCGTTGGTGTCCGGGACGTCGTCGGTCAGCAGCGCGTCGGGGATGAAGACGACAGCGGTGGTGCCGCCGTACGGCGAGGGCTGGAGCGAGACCCGGACGTTCTGCCGCTGGGCGAGCCGGCTGACCACGAACAGGCCCAGCCGGTCCGTGTCGGACAGCTCGAACTCCGGTGTCTCGGCGAGCCGGAGGTTGGCGTCAAGGAGCGCGTCGGCGGCCATGCCGAGTCCGCGGTCGTGGATCTCCAACGTGAAGCCGTTGGCGACGCGCTCGCCAAGGACCTGGACGGCGGTGTGCGGCGGGGAGAACACGGTGGCGTTCTCCAGGAGTTCCGCCACCAGGTGCGTGAGGTCCGCGACGGCCGGTCCGGTCACGGCGACCCTGGGCAGCCGGCGGACCTCGATGCGTTCGTAGTCCTCGACCTCGGCGACGGCGGCGCGGACGACGTCCATCAGCTGGACGGGTTTGCGCCACTGCCGGGAGGGGGCGGCGCCGGAGAGGATCACCAGACCCTCGGCGTGCCGGCGCATTCGGGTGGTCAGGTGGTCCAGGCGGAACAGGTCGGCGAGCTCGTCGGTGTCCTCGGTGCGGCGCTCCATGGTGTCGAGCAGGGTGAGCTGCTTGTGGAGCAGGACCTGGCTGCGGCGGGCGAGGTTGACGAAGACCTCGGAGACACCGGCACGCAACTCGGCCTGTTTCACGGCGGCTTCGACGGCGGCACGCTGGAGGGTGTTGAGTGCCTGGCCGACCTCGCCCATCTCGTTCTTGTCGTACTCCAGGCGCGGGACCTCGGTCTCGACGTCGACCTGCTCGCCCACGGAGAGGCGGCGCATCACGCTGGGCAGCCGTACGCCGGAAGCCTCGTGGGCCTCCAGGCGCAGCTGCCTCAGGTCGCGGATGAGGCCGCGGCCGACCCGTACGGACAGCACCAGCGAGAAGAGCAGGGCGATCAGGCCGAGGACGCCGACACCGGCCGCCTTGATGATGACGCCCATGGCGTCCGGGCGGACCCGGTCCTGAAGGCGGTCGCCGGCCTGGTCGTCGAGCTTGGCGAGGTCGGCGAGCGCAGTGCCCGCGGCGGTGTCCCAGCTCTTGGCGCTGACCCTGTCGAAGGTGCCGGGGTCGGCGGAGGCGACGGCCTGCTCGGCCGAGCGCAGTGGAGCGGTGGCGGCGTTCTTCCAGAAGCTCTGGTAGCGCTCGCGCTCCGCCGCCGGCAGGACCGCGAGGCTGATCTCGTACATCAGGGTGCGCTGCGCGGCGAGGTCGGAGACGTCACGGATCTCGTCGTGGTCCAGTTTCCCGACCACCAGGGCGGAGCTGAGCAACGCGTCCTCGCGGGACAGCAGTTCGCGGGCGCGGGTGATGTTCACCAGGGCACGGGCCTGCTTGTCCAGCTCCACGCTGTCGACTCCGTCGACGGTGGCGAGGAGGGCGTAGCAGGGGTCGATGAGCCGGTTGTACTGGTCGAGTGCCTGGAGGCGGGAGACGGTGCCCTCCTCCACGCTCCGGCGCAGTGAGTCGATGCCCGCGAACGCGTCCAGTACGGCGGTGAGGCGATCGTCGTCGTCCTGGTCCAGGCCGTCGCGGACATCGGGATCGCGCGAGTTGCTGCGGAACTTGGCGATGGCGTCGTCCGAGGCGTCCCGTGTGTCGCGCAGGGCGGACAGGGCGTCCGAGGCGCGCGGGTCGGCGAGGTAGACGAGGGTCTGGCGGCGTTCCTGCTGGAGCACGCGAACGGTGTCCTCGGTGGGGTAACCGAGCTTCTCCGTGACGGTCGACACCTGGAAGAGCCGGGCGACCTCACGTCCCGTCAGCACCGTGGCGAAGCCCCACACCGCGATCAGGGAGAGCAGCGGCACGAGAAGCAGCGCCACGATCTTCCGGCGGATCGACTTCCCGCGAAAGCGCATGGCCTCCCCCAGCTCGACCCCCGTCGGCCGGGGGTACACATGTACGTCAACAAACGGCGCGAGCCTACTACTGACGCAGACGTAACTCGAAGTTCCGTCCGGAACCCGAACTTCCGCACCGGCGCCGAGACATGTGGAGGTGTCTGGCCATTGCGGGAGATTGCCTCCTGCGATCAGGCAGTCCGTATCGCACCGCAACCGATCGACCAGGGCGGCTGGTTGGCTGGATTTTTTCGTTTCTTTGACGTCGTGGGGGAATCTTGAAGGGGTCCTGTACGTAGTTCTCTTCGGGAAATGGCGGTGGATTCGGCCACAGGAGCCGCATCTGCAACTGGGCGGCGTAAAGCAGCGCAAGCCGGGCAGCCACCTTGAAGCCCGGTCCACGGGCATCGGACGAGGGATCTGCCGGCGGTGGGGAGTGACACGGTGATGGGCACGGCGGCACGACAGGAGGCGCCGGAGGACGGCGTGGGTACGGCGGGTTCGACGGTGCCGAGGCGCCGCGAGACGCCGGTTCACGGCACTCCGGCAGCGAAAGACAGGCCACGCGGGCGCGATGTGGCCCAGGAGGAGCCGTACCGGCCATTGTGGGTCGAGGAGCCCGCGCGCAGGCGTCGGCTGCCGGACCCGGTGCGGACCTCCGCGGTGCGGGCGGTGCTCATCATCGCCGTGACCCTGCTTCAGGCGATGGTGGCCTTCCTGTGCACCCTGGCTGGTTCCTGGCTGGCGTTCCCGATGGTGGTGAGCAGCGTGGCCGGCATCGTGGTGGCCACCTGGGGCGCCCTGGACGTGTGGGTGACCCGCCAGGTGTGGAACCAGCGGCACGGCGTGGTGTCGACCCCGAGCAGCACGGCGCGCGCTCTGCGGCGCGAGCGGCGCAAGGCCCGGCGGCAGGCGCGCGTCACCGAGCGGGCCCAGGAGCGGATACGGCGCCAGGGCGGCGGCGCGGGGCAGTTGTCGCACCCCTGAGTCCGGGCGGGCGCGAACGCTCGCCCACGGGCTCCGCGGCTCGAGGCCCCCGCGGCCCGGTGCCCCTTACGGCGTGGCAGGGGCGACGGGCGCCGGACGTTTGAACATGCGGGTCGCCGTGATCTCGCTGTGTCCCGCCTCGCCCGCCTGGGGCTGTTGCGGCAGGCCCGGGCGGAGGTGTTCCTCCACGCTGATGTATTTCAGGCCGGCCCTGAGGTCCGCGTCGTTCCGCAGACGGATGACCAGGGGGAACTCCGCGAGTGCCGTCGTGTCGAACAGGCCGGTGGTGTAGAGGAGTTGGACACCCAGGGCGTCCGAAACCGCTCGCTGGAGCTCCAGCAGATACGTCGCGTTGGCGCGGCCGATCGGGTTGTCCAGGAACAGCGTGCCGGCGTGCCGGTGCTTGTCCCTGCCCCGGTCGTTGGAGCGCAGGGCCGCCATCGTGCAGTACAGGGCGATGGCCGCGGTGAGCAGCTGGCCGCCGGAGAACACGTCGCCCATCTGTCCGACGGGCACACGCTCGGCACGCAGCACGGCGTCGGGCTTGAGGATCTCCACGGCCACGCCCTTGGGCTGGAGCGCGGCGGCAACTCCCCGCAGCAGCAGCGACATTCCGTCGCGCCGCAGGTCGGAGTTCTTCTTGACGGCTGCCCGGGTCGCCTCGTCGACGACCTCGCCGAGCCGCTCGGTCAGCGTGGCCTGGTCGGGTTCCTCGAAGCGGATCCGCAGGAACTCCTGCCCGGACCACTCCCCCAGCCCCTCGGGCAGCCGGGACAGCCGCTGGGCGGACCTGAGCGTGGCGAGGGCGGACTCGACGAGCCCCCGCAGCCGGTCCACGATCGAGTCCCGGTTCCGCTCCAGCTGTGCCAACTCGTCGGTCAGCACCCGCAGCCGGGGCGCGAAGGCGTCCGCCCACTTCTGCGCGTGCTCGGGCAGCGCGGACGCGGGCAGCTCACGGATCTGCTGCCGGGCGGGGGTGCGGACCTGCTCGTAGCGTGTGGAGTTCGCGTGCCGGACGAGCACGTCGCTCGCCTCGCGGACGGCGGACTCGGCGGCGGAGAGGTCGGCGGCGCAGCCGCGCAGCGAGCGGCGGGCCTCGGCGGCGGACTGCCGGGCCTCCTCGGGGCTGCCCGGGTAGGGCTCCGGCTCCTCGTGCTCCTCCTCCGCGCCGTGCTCGCGCAGCAGGTCACGGAGCATCGCGGCGATCTCGTCGAAGCCGCTCGCCGCGTCCTCGGCGGACCGGTGGGAGCCCAGCAGTTCCGCGTGCGCCTCCCTGGCCTGTGTCAACGCCTCGGTGCGGGAGGCCAGTTCGGCGGTGGCCGTGCGCAACAGCGCCTGCGCGTGCTCGGCATCGCGCGGCTCCAGCTCCTCCGGCAGCGCGGTGTGCGCCTCGCCGTCCTCGGGCGCGAGCCGTTCGGTCTCGCCGCGCAGCCGGCCGAGCTGCTCGCTCGCGGTCGACATGCGGGCCTCCAGGAGCTGAACCAGTTCCTCCGCCCGAGCGGCTGCGGCCTGCCGGGAGGGCCCGTCGGAGCCCTCGGTCGACTGGAGCAGCTGCTCCGCGCGCGTGCGGACCTTGTTGCTCAGCCGGTCCAGCTCGGCCAGGGACCCGCTCTCGTCGCTCTCCGCGCGGGCCTGCTCGGCCCGCAGGTCGGCATCGACGCCGACCTTCTCGTACAGCTGGGACGCGGCCCGGTAGGCCTCGCGGAGCGCGGGCAGGGACACCCGGGAGGGATCCGCGTCACTGTCCGGTACGTCGTCGGGGGCGCCCGCGATCTCGGCGCGCTCCGCCCGCAGCGCACGGGCGGTGCGGCGGGCGTCGTCGGCGGCGCGCTGGGCACCGCGCCGGTCCTCGTCGGCTGCGCGGGCGCGTTCCAGACAGGTCTGGGCGCGGGCCTCCGACTCGGCTGCCTCGTCGGCGAGTTCGCGCAGCTTGACCTGCCAGCCGGCCCGCTCACGCAGCCGGAAGGCGAGCCCGGCGAGGGCGTCGGCGGCACGCCGGGCCTTCTGCGCGGCCTCCTGCCGCTCGTCGCGCGTCTGGGCGGCCTCGGCGGCGACCTCGTCGGCCTCGGCACGGACGGTGCGCGCCTCGGCCAGCTCCGCCTCCGCCTCCTCGGCGAACGCGCGCGTGTCCTGGGCGGCCTGGCCCAGCTCGACGAGCCGGCCGGCCGGACAGCCGGTGCGCCAGGAGGCGAGCCTGGCGGCCAGCTCCCGGTCCTTGCCGAGCCGGGCCGCGAGCGACCGGATCTCCTCGTCCCGCTCGCCGGCCCGTGCCCGCAGCGCCTGGCGTTCCTCGTCGGCGGCGTGCTCGTCGTGCATGGCCGGGTTCGGCGGTACGAGGAAGACGTCGGTGCTCTGGGAATCGGTCGCCGGGGTCGGTGCGAGCAGCGCGGCTGCCGTACCGACGGCGACGGCGGAGCGTGGGAGCAGGGCAGCGTCGTTCAGGGCCTCGCGGGCACGCGCGTGTGTGGCGGGGTCGGTGATGATCACGCCGTCGACCAGTTCGGGACGCGCGGCCAGCACACGCGCGTGATCGGCGGGGTCGACGGCCTGGGCGAGATAGCGCCAGCCGGGCAGGGCGGGGATGCCGTTCTCGCCGAGGAACTCGACCGTGGCCAGTACGTCGGGCCCCGGAGGCAGCAGTCCGCCGTCACCGAGCGCACCGAGGATCCGCGCATCGTCGGCGGCGGTCGTGCGCAGCTCGAACAGCTGGCGTTCGGCGGAGGAGACGGAGCCGTCGAGCAGTTCACGGAGTTCGTCGGCGAAGCGGTCGAGGTCCTCGGGGGTGAGCGCCCCGTCGTCGGACGGGCTTCCGTAAGGGTCCGTATCGGCCTGCCTCGTGGCGTCCGTGTCGGCCTTCTTCGGATCGCCCGCTGCACCCTTCTTCACTCCCGTGGCCCCCGCCCGCGGCCCAGGTACTCCCCCGCGGGAACCGGTCAGGCTCAGCAGCTCCGCGAGCCGCTCCTCCCCCGCCAGGCCCTCGGCAAGCCGGCGTTCGGCCTCGTAGGACCGCTCGGCCGCCGTGGCCGCGTCCTCCGCGCGGGCGGCCGTGAGCTCCGCGCGGGACTCGGCGGAAGCGGCCTCGCGCGCGTGCTCGGCGGCCCGGCTCGACGCCTCCCGGGCGGTGTCCCAGGCGGCCACCGCCGTCTTCTCGGCGTCGCTCGCGGCGAGGGCGGCGCGGGCGGGGTCGGCGTCGGGTGCGGTGTCGTCGAGCCAGCCCGCGCGGACCGCCTCAGCGGTCTCCTGCTCGACCTCGCTCAGACGCTGGCGCAGGTGTCCGACCTCGCTGCGGGCGCGCTGTGCCTCGGTGGCGGCCGAGGTGGCGTCCCGGTGCGCCGACTCGCCGACCTCCTGGAGGGCGGCGGACCGCTCCTCCCCTTCGTTGGCGAGGGTCTCGGCGCTCTCGGCGGCCGCGTGCAGGGCCCGGACGAGATCTGCGGCGGCCTTGGCGCGGGCGGCGAGCGCGGGGGCGGCGTCCCGTTCGGCCACCTGGATGGCGGCGGCCACGCGCGTGACCCGGTCGGCGGCGGCCCGGTGGCGCAGGACGGTCTCGGCGGCCTGCCAGGCGGAATGCAGGGTGCGCGCCTCGGCGAGCTCACGCTTTTGGGCGGCGGCCGACTTCTCGGCGGCGGCGAGCGCCAGGGACGCGTGCCGGTAGGCGAGTTCGGCGGCGATCAGTGCGCTTCGCTCACGGCCCGCCTCGGCATGGGTGACGGCGTACGCGGCGGCGGTGACCCGCTGGGCCAGGTCCGCGGCCCGCACCCGCTCCTGGACGCCCCGCGCGGACAACCGCCGGGCCAGCGCCCGTGTACGGCGTTCGGCGCCCGTGTGGATGTCACGTGCGCGTGAGCGCGCCTCGGCGGCCTCGACGATCCGCCCCAGCAGATCCACCGAGCCGGCGGTGAAGTCCCGTTCCGCGATCAGTTCGGCGCGCCGCCCCAGTTTGTTGCCGAAACCGCCGACCAGGTCGGCGAGCCCGTCGGTGTCCCGGGTGTCGGTGACTGCCCGCAGCAGCAGGTCGGTGAAGTCGGAGTCCTTCTTCACCGCGAAGAGGCCGGCGGCTTCACCCTCGTCGGCGTTCATCTCCCGCTGGTAGCGGAAGAGTTCGGGGTCCAGGCCGAGCTCGCCCAGGTGCTCGATCCACCGGTCGTGGATCTCCTCCCAGTGCACCTCCAGGTGCGGATACGCCTTGCCCGACTCGGTGATGGCGTCCCGGAAGCCCTTCATGGTGCGACGGCGGCCCTGTGCGCCCGACTGGCCCTCGGCGGGCTGCCGTACGCCCGTGGACTCGGCGACGGGCAGGTTGTCGAGGCTGAGCCCCGGGCCGGGCCGGAAGGAGTACCAGGCCTCGGCGAACTTCCGCGGGTCGTTGGAGACCTGGCGTCCCCGCCACTCGCTCACCTTGCCGACGACGACGCACTCGCCGGTGAGGGTGTGCTGCCACTCCAGGGCCACATGCCCGCAGTCGTCGGCGAGCAGGAACTTCCTGAGCACGCCGGAACTGGCGCCGCCCAGCGTGTTCCGGTGGCCGGGCAGCATCACCGAGAAGATCAGCTTCAGCAGGACGGACTTGCCGCCGCCGTTCTCCAGGAAGAGCACTCCGGCCGGCGCGGGCCGGCGCGGCGGGCCGACGGGTTCGTCCTCGAAGAACTCCGCCTGGGTGGGCGCGGGGTCGGGCACGACATCGCCGACGCCCCGCAGGTCAAGCACGGTGTCGGCGTAGCGCGCACCGGCGGGACCGATGGAGTAGAGGCGGACCCTGGACAGCTCGTACATGGCGGACTCTCGTAAGTCTTCGGCAGATCGGAAGGTTCAGGAGTGGAACGGCAGCCCGGCATCGGCCGCCAGTTCCAGGTCGTCGGCGTCCGCGGCGGGCAGCAGCGTCGGGGTGCCGTCGGTGACCGGGACGACACCCAGTTCGAGGAGTTCGGCCATGGCGGCACTGCCGGCCATGTCGCGCACCTGGAGCTGGTAACGAGCCGTGGTCCGGTAGGTACCGCCGTTGTCGTCGCCGGTCCGCTGGAGGAACCCGGAGTCGGTGAGGAAGGCGGCGGCCTTGCCCACGATGCCCGTCGTGGACCCGGCGAGCCTGCGCGCGTCCTTGGTCGCACCGGCCGCGCTGCGTCTCGCCCAGATCCGCCAGGCCGCCTCGAGGCCCGGTGCGTCGGTGGCCGGGTCGGTGTTCTCGCCGACCTCCTCGGCCCGCTCCTCCAGGCGCCGGCAGGCCTGGCGTACGAAGGCGTCGACGCCGTTGACCGAGACGCGCCCGATGTATCCGTCGTCGGCGAGGTCCTCGGGCCGGGGGAACGCCATGGCGGCGACGGCGAGATGGGCCAGTCCGTGCAGGAACCGGTCGCCGCCGTCGGCCGACGTACGACGCGCGTAGTCCCCCATCCGCACGGCGAACACGGAGTCCTCGGCAGCGGTCACGGCCATCCCCGCGCGCGGGGAGACTTCGAGGACCACCAGGCCGAGTCCGGCGGCGACGGCGTCGGCCAGCCGAGCGAACGGCGGGTCCTCCCGGTGGCGCCGCAGCAGGTCGGCGTATTCCTGGTCACGCGCGGGCTGCAGCTTGGGCTGCAGTCCGAAGGCGACGAGCCGAGCGGCGTCGGCGGCATCGGCGGGGGTGACGGCGGCGGGCGTCGCCGACGGGGCCGGGGCCTCCGAGTCACTCCACTCGACTTGCTCACTCACGGCTTGGGCTCCTTGTCACGCTCGTGCTCACTCATGCTGCGTCCCTGCGGTCCGCCGCCATCCCCACGGCGTCCAGCAGGGCCGTGCCGACGATGAAGTCGGCGCCGCCGAAGTCCGGATCGTCCAGTTCCGTCCCGTCGTCCACCGCGAAGAGCAGCTTCTGCTCGCCCTGCCGGTAGGCGGTTCCGACCGCGGGGCTGGCCGCGTGGACCGCCAACAGGGCCACCAGATAGGCCAGGTCGAAGCCGCCGGCGTCGCGGGCCTCCACGAGCAGCCCCGAGAGCCGTCGCGGCGCGTCGGCCGGCAGATCCAGCAACTCCTTCGCGGTCGCGAGCTGTTCCTCGCTGAACCGGCTGTCGTCCGGCGTGGCGATGAGGTCCGGCTCCGGCATCTCCGCGCCCAGGTGCTCGCGCTCCATCGGGGGCGTCAGCAGTATGTCGACGAGGTCGCCCACCCTCACCGCGACCGGGGTCCGCAGCCCGGTCCCGCGCGCGAAGAACGCGTCTGTGACGCGGGTGGCCTGCTCCAACGGCAGCGGCAGCACAGGGGCGACGAGGTGGCCGTACAGGTCTATCCCCGATGTCGTCATCGGAGTGGCGAAGGCCTGGCGGTCCTGTTCGGCACGGAACAGGGGTCCCGCCTCCAGGAGCCGGGACTGGAGTTGGGTGTGGCGCCGGATGCAGTCCTTGACGATGTCGACGAGTTCGGCGGCCCGGCGCTTCTGCTCGGGGTCCTCCGACTCGTCCCGTGCCTTGCGGATGTTCGTCAGGATCGCGTTCTCGTGGCGGTACCGGTCGGCGACGTGTTCGAGGGCCTCGGCGATCATGTCGGGCACGGAGTTGAGCCAGTCGACGGCCCGGACATTGCGCCGGGTGGCGTCCAGCGCCCTGCGCAGGGTCTCGGAGTACTGCACGGTCCGGTACCGCGCCTGCTCGGCGGCGAGTTGGGCGTCGGCGAGGCGGCCGCGGCTGATCAGCACCTCCAGCTTGACCTCGGCGGCGATCTGGGCGCTGGTGACATCGGTGTCGAGGGCGCCGACGAGGACGTTGACCGCCTCGTCCGTCGTCCGGAGATACACCGAGCCGCCGGGGCCGGGCACCTCCTCGATCAGCTTGAAGTCGTAGTCGCGCCGGACATAGGTGCCGTCCGGCGCGAAGGTGCCGTAGACCGCCCGGAAGCCGCGGTCGACGCTGCCGACGTTGATCAGGTTCTCCAGGACCCAGCGGGCCACCCGCTCGTGCTCGGCGACGGGCCGCTGCGGGGCCTGGGCGGCGATGCGTGGGATGAGACGGGCCACGACCTGGTCGTGGTCGGCGCCCGTGTCGAAGTCCATGTTCAGTGTGACCAGGTCGATGCCTGACAGGGCCACCTCCGCCATGCCGTACACCGAGTACTCACCCGCGAGGTTCGCCTTGCGCACGTCCAGGTCGTGCAGCGGCGCGGTGCATGCGAGGGCGCGCAGCCGACGCGCCAGTCCCTCGTCGGCGGCCGGGCCCGGTGCGGGGCGCGGCCCCGCGCTGAACTGGGGCGGAACGCTGTCCGTCGATGCAGGCGAAGTCACGGTGCACAGACTAGGTCCTCGGTCTGACAACTCCCCAAACGGCGCGGATCGCCTCCGGCGGTTGGGCGGGGGACCACGGTTGCGGTCCGCCTGCCGACCGGTGGGGGCTGATCGCGCCCACGCGGCGGAGCCGCATGATCAAGCACAGCCCCGCGACCCTAGATGTCCTCGCCGACCCTTCGCCTGTACACCTCGACCACTCGCTCCAGAGAGTCCGCGAGGTACACGGCGAGCAGCCGTTCCGCCTCTTCCGGGTCGCCCGCCTGAAGCGCCCCGAGGATCTGCTCGTTGCGGGCCAGGTACGGCTCGTGCAGGGCCTTGGGGTCGTCCACCACGTGGAAGGCCAGGCGGAGTTCGGCGAAGACACTGCGCATCAGTTCGTCGGTGCGGTCGCTGGCCGCGAGGGCGACGAGCTCCCGGTGGAAGTGGATGTTGGCCGTGCCCAGCGTTTTCCAGTCGCCTTCGCGCACCGCCCGCTGCCCCTCCACGACGGCCTCGGCAAGGGCGTCCAGGGCGTACGGGGGCTCGCCCAGCCCGCGGACGACGGCGCACTCCACGAGGGCGCGGGTCCGGTAGATGTCCTCGACGTCCTCGACCGCCAGGACCCGGACGAACACACCGCGGTTCAGCTCGTGGACGAGCAGTCGCTCGTGCGTGAGCAGCCGGAACGCCTCGCGCAGGGTGTTGCGGGAGACCCCGAGCGCACCGCCGATGCTGTCCTCAGACAGCCGGGTGCCGGGCGGGAAGTAGCCCTCCGCGATGCGGCTTCTGAGGATGTCCGAGACCCGTTCGGCCGTGCTGGTACGGCCCAGGAGGGCGCGGTCGTCGGCCAGTCCGCTCAGCTGCTCTGCCATGCCCGGAATTCAACCGCAGAGAGGAGAACGAAACAACAGGGGTATTGAAGGATCGTTGAACGATCCTCTACGTTGAGGAAACACCGCACGGCTCAGCTCCGCACCCTCCGTCCTCCCACTGCGAGGTGCCCATGAGCACGACCCCGCCACCCCAGTCCCTCACCACCGAGCCCACGACGACCGAACGCACCGCCGAAGACGGGGCGTTGACCTGGCTCCGAGCTCTCGGCCCACGCGGCCGCCGCGCGTTCGCCGGCGCCTTCGGCGGCTACGCACTGGACTCCTACGACTACTTCACGCTCCCGCTGAGCATGGTCGCGCTGGCCGCGTATTTCGGCCTGGACAGCGGCCAGACCGGTCTCTTCACCACCGTCACCCTGGTGGCCTCCGGCATCGGCGGGGCGCTGGCGGGGGTGCTGGCCGACCGGGCCGGCCGGGTCCGGGCGCTGATGATCACGGTGATCACCTACGCGGTCTTCACCGTGGCCTGCGGCTTCGCATCGAACTTCGAGTCCCTGCTGGTCTTCCGCGCCCTCCAGGGCCTCGGTTTCGGCGGCGAGTGGGCGGTCGGCGCGATCCTGGTCGCCGAGTACGCGAGCAGCAGGCACCGGGGCCGCACCCTGGGCGCGATCCAGAGCTCGTGGGCAGTGGGCTGGGCGCTGGCCGTGATCGTGTACACGCTGGTCTTCTCGGTCTTCGACGACGGCACGGCATGGCGCGTGATGTTCTGGACCGGAGCACTGCCCGCACTGCTCGTCGTCTGGATGCGGCGCCGGGTCCAGGACGCCCCCGAGGCGATCGCGGTGCGCGAGAAGAGCGCCGGCAAGGGCTCGTTCACGGCGATCTTCAAGCCGGACCTGCTGCGTACGACGGTCTTCGCGGTGCTGCTGTCCACCGGCGTCCAGGGCGGCTACTACACGCTCGCGACCTGGGTGCCGACGTATCTCAAGAGCGACCGCGGACTGTCGGTCGTCGGCACCGGCGGCTATCTGACGTTCCTGATCTCCGGTGCCTTCCTCGGCTACCTCACCGGCGGTTATCTCACCGACCGGCTGGGCCGCCGGCGCAACATCTGGCTCTTCGCGCTGCTGTCGGCCGTCTGCATCGTGGCCTACGGCAACATCCCGCACGGAGCCGACACCCTGCTCCTGGTCCTCGGGTTCCCGCTCGGGTTCTGCATGTCGGCGATCTTCAGCGGCTTCGGGTCCTATCTGAGCGAGCTGTACCCGACGGCGGTGCGCGGCTCGGGACAGGGCTTCACGTACAACACCGGCCGCGCGATCGGCGCGGCCTTCCCGACCGCCGTCGGCTTCCTGGCCGACAGTTGGGGTGTGGGCGGGGCGCTGGTCTTCGGCGCCATCGGCTACGGCATCGCCGCCCTCGCCCTGCTCGGTCTGCCGGAGACACGTGGAAAGGAACTCGCGTGAACCCTCTGCCGCAGACCCGTGGGAAGGACATCGCATGAACCGCACCGAAGACCGTCCTCTGACCCTCGTCGACGAGCACGCGCACGCGTGGAGCCCGGCTCAGGCCCGCACCCGCTTCCGCGCGGGCCTGACGGGCCCCACCGCCGGGGTCGCGGCCGGCCACACCCAGGTCAACCTGATCTCGGTGCCCGCCGACTGGGCGTACGACATGCTGCTGTTCTGCCAGCGCAACCCCAAGCCCTGCCCCGTCCTCGACGTCACGGACGCCGGCGACTGGACCACCGTCCTCGCCGACGGCGCGGACCTGCGCACCGATCTGCCCCGCTACCGGGTGTGGGAGCACGGCGAACTGGTGGACGAGCCGACGGACGTGCGCGCCCATTGGCGCGACGACCTGGTGTCGTTCCTGATCGGGTGCAGTTTCACCTTCGAATGGGCGCTTTCCGAGGCGGGCGTCCCGATCCGGCACATTCAGCAGGGCCGGAACGTTCCCATGTATGTGACCGATCGCCAGTGCCGACCGGCGGGCAGGCTGCACGGCCCGATGGTGGTGTCCATGCGCCCGGTGCCGCCGCAGCACCTCGCCGCCGCCCTCAGGGAGAGCAGCCTGCTCCCCGCGGTGCACGGCAGCCCCGTCCACTGCGGCGATCCCTCGGGGCTCGGCATCGACGACCTCGGCCGCCCGGACTTCGGTGACGCGGTGGTTGCCGAACCGGACGACATCCCGGTGTTCTGGGCCTGCGGGGTGACGCCCCAGGCCGCCGTGATGGCCTCGCGCCCCCCGTTCGCCCTCACCCACGCGCCGGGCCAGATGTTCCTGACGGACGCCCGCGACGCACAGTACCGAGTGGCCTGAGAAGCCCGGAAGGAGACACGAGAAGTACATGAGCTCGATCGATCTGAACGCCGACCTCGGCGAGGGCTTCGGCCGCTGGCAGCTGACCGACGACGAACAACTGCTGTCCGTCGTCACCAGCGCCAACGTGGCCTGTGGGTTCCACGCCGGAGACGCGGTCACCATGCGGCGGGTGTGCGAGCTGGCGGCCGCGCGCGGGGTCCGGGTCGGCGCCCAGGTCTCCTACCGGGACCTGGCGGGGTTCGGACGGCGCGCGATGGACGTGCCGTCCGCCGAGCTGACGGCCGAGGTGGCCTACCAGATCGGCGCCCTGGAGGTCTTCGCCCGTGCGGCGGGCACACGCGTGTCCTACGTCAAACCGCACGGTGCGCTCTACAACCGGGTCGTGCACGACGAGGAGCAGGCCGCGGCGGTCGTCGCCGGCGTGCTCCTCGCGGACGCGACGCTGCCGGTGCTGGGCCTGCCCGGCTCGCGTCTCCTGGAGGCGGCGGCCAAGGCGGGCCTGCCCGGCGTCACGGAGGCCTTCGCGGACCGCGCCTACACCGAGGAGGGCACGCTGGTGCCGCGCGGCCAGGAGGGCGCGGTGGTCACCGATCCGGAGGCGGTCGTGGAGCGCTCACTGGGTCTGGCCCGGGACCGCGCGGTCATCTCCCGCTCCGGTGCCCGCATCGAGGTCGCGGCCCGCTCGCTGTGCCTGCACGGGGACACCCCGGGCGCGGTGGAGCTGGCCCGCCGGGTCCGGGAACGGCTGGAGGCGTCGGGCGTCCGCGTGGAGGCCTTCGCATGAGGGCCCTGCCGGTCGGGACCGACGCCCTGCTCGTCGAGGTGTCCTCGGGCGAGGAGGCCCAGGCCCTGCACGCCGAGCTGGTGCGCCGCCGCGCGGAGGGCTCACTGTCGGTCCGCGAGATCGTCCCCGCGGCCCGCACGGTCCTCCTCGACGGCCTCGCCGAACCTGCCCGCCTGGCCGCCGAACTCACCGCCGCCGACGTACCGCCCGCCCCCGCACGCCCGCGTGCGGCGATCGAACTCCCGGTGCGCTACGACGGCCCCGACCTGGCCGACGTGGCCGCGTACTGGGGCGTCTCCCGCCAGGAGGTGGCCCGCATCCACGCCGGCACCGAGTTCACGGTCGCCTTCTGCGGATTCGCCCCGGGCTTCGGCTACCTCACCGGCCTGCCCGCCCGCTACGACGTCCCGCGCCGGACCACCCCGCGCACGGCCGTCCCGGCGGGTTCGGTGGCGCTCGCGGGGCCGTACACGGGCGTCTATCCGCGCGCGTCACCTGGCGGCTGGCAGCTCATCGGCACCACGGACGCGGTTCTGTGGGACCACGCGCGGGTGCCGGCCGCACTGCTCTCGCCGGGGACACGGGTCCGCTTCGTGGAGTCGCCATGACGGACCGCGCCCTCTCCGTCGTACGCGCCGGAGCACTCACCACCGTCCAGGACCGGGGCAGGCCCGGCCACGCCCACCTCGGCGTACCCCGCTCCGGCGCCCTCGACGGCCCCGCGGCGGACCTCGCCAATCGGCTGGTCGGCAACCGCCCCGACGCGGCTGTCCTGGAGACCACGCTCAACGGCTGTGCGGTACGCCCCCGTTCGGCGGTCACCGTGGCCGTCACGGGCGCCCCATGCCAGGTCACGGTGGACGCCCGCCCGGCGGCCTGGGGCGCGCCGGTGCGTGTGCCGGGGGGAGCGCTGCTGGTCATCGGGCCGGCCGTCCGCGGGGTACGCAGCTATCTGGCCCTCTCCGGCGGCATCACCGTGGAACCGGTGCTCGGCAGCCGCTCCACGGACCTCCTGTCCGGACTGGGCCCGGCCCCCCTCACGGACGGCGCGGTACTCCCCCTCGGCCCCCCGGAATCACTCCACACGCGCGTGGACACGGCCCCGCAGCCGGCGCCTCCCGCGGAACTCGTCCTGCGCGTCACGCTGGGCCCACGGGACGACTGGTTCACGCGGCAATCGGTGAGGGCCTTCACGTCGGGCACCTTCCGGGTGTCCTCGGCGAGCAACCGTATCGGCCTGCGCACGGAAGGGCCGGCCCTGGAGAGAGCGTTCACGGGTGAACTCCCCAGCGAGGGCATGGTCCTGGGCGCGGTCCAGGTGCCGCCCGACGGCAGACCGGTGGTCTTCCTCGCCGACCATCCGACCACCGGCGGTTACCCGGTGATCGGTGTGGTCAGCGGGGCCGACCTCCCTGCGGCGGCCCAGGCGGTGCCAGGAACCCCGGTGCGCTTCGTAGCGGTACGACGCCGCTGACTCACCCAGGGGCGCGGGGAACTGCGCGACCAGCCCCCACCTACCCGCACCCGGCCACGCACTCATGCCGCCTCGGGCCGTTGCTCCTGAACGGACAACGCGGTCAAAGCCATGGACACCGCGTGCGCGGCCCGCAGATCGAGCCGCCCGCTGGTCCCCCGCGCGCGATGCCGCATCTCGTCCACGGCCAGCGTCACCAGCTGCGGCAGCAGATCGGTGCAGCGCCGCACGACCCACCCGGTGCCCGCGGTGGCCAGCCACCACATGCTCGCCGACTTCGTGGGCACGGGAGACTCCGGCTCGGTCGAGTGCGGGGCCCCCGTCGCAACACCCCGTTCCACCAGTACCTGGTGGAACCGCGCCGCCAGCTGCCGGTGTCCCCGCTCGCTGGGATGCAGCCGATCCGCGCTCCACATCGCCCGCTCGGTGGTCCAACTTCCTTGGGCGGCATGCAGATGCACCGCCCCGTAGCGCTCGGACAGTGCGTGCACCACGGTGTTGACCGCCCGCTGCCGCCGTGCGAGCGGCCGGGCCAGCGCACCGGGCAGCCCGAACATCGTGCCCGGGTCGGGAAGACACGCGGTGAGCAGCAGCGCGCCCTGCTCGCGGAAGGCGGCGTAGACCGTGTCGAGCTGTGCGGCCACGGCATGGATGTCGAAGGTGCAGCGCAGGGTGTCGTTCACACCGACGACCACAGACACGACGTCGGGCCGCAGGTCGAGCCCCGCGGGCAGTTGCCGCTGCAGCACGTCCCGGGTCTGCGCCCCGCTCACCGCGAGGTTGGTGAAGTCCACCTCCCCGGGGGAGAGCCCGTCGGCGAGCAGCGCGGCCCAGCCACGCCACCCGCCCGCGACGGGATCCCCCACGCCCTCGGTGAGCGAGTCACCGAGGGCGACGAAGCGCGGGCCTGTCATGCCACGCCCCCGGGCACGGAACGCCGTACGAGGACGTCCGCGTCGTGCGCGGCGAGGAACGCCCGGACCGCCGTGTCCCACCCGAAGCACTCCGCACGCGCGCGTGCGACCTCCCGGCGCTCCGGCTCGGACTGTTCGAGCAGCATGTCCACGGCGTCCGCGAAGGCCTCCCCGCGGTCGGCGGCGACGGCCCCCGCGGAGCCGATCACCTCCGGCAGCGCGGAGGAGGCGCTCACCACCACCGGCGTACCGCAGGCCATCGCCTCCAGTGCGGCGAGCCCGAACGTCTCGGCGGGTCCAGGAGCCAGGCACACGTCGGCTGAGGCCTGGAGCGCGCCGAGCAGTCCGCGGTCGGAGACGTGTCCGAGGAACGTGACCGGCAGCCCGCGTTCCCGCGCCCGCTGCTCCAGGCGCGGCCGCAGCGGCCCGTCCCCGGCCACCACGAGCACCACCCGCCGACCTCGCCGTACGAGCGCCTCCACGGCGTCCAGGGCCGTGCTCGGCCGTTTCTCCACGGACAGCCGGGTGCAGGTCACGAGCAGTGTCTCGGCCTCGCGCGCGTACCGGTCCCGGAGGCCCGCGTCGCGCAGTGCCGGACGCCGCTCGACCAGATCGACGCCGAGCGGGGCCCGTACGACGTTGCGGGCCCCGATCCGCACGAACTCCCGCTCGGCGAACTCCGTGGTGCACACCACGCGCGCGTACGTGTGCGCCGTACGGACGTTGAGGGCGTCGGCGGTGCGCCGGGCCGCCCCCTCCGAGAGACCCCAGGTGCGGAGCACGCCGTCGGCGGTCTCGTGGGAGACCATCACGGCGGGGACCCGGGCCCGCCGGGCCCACCTGCCGGTCCACCTGAGGGTCGTACGGTCGGAAACCTCCAGGCGGTCGGGGGCGAGTTCCTCCAGGAGCCGCGCCACGCGCCGCTTGTCGGCGAGGACGCGGTAGCCGCCGGTGCCGGGCAGCAGCGGGCCGGGCAGGGTGATGATCCGTCCCTGCCCGGTCTGCCGGTCGCTCGCTCGGTCGCCCGGCACGACGAGCACGGACTCGTGCCCGGCCGCCTCGTATCCCTTGCCGAGCTCGCGCAGGGCGGTGCGCAGGCCGCCCGAGGCGGGGGCGACGAAGTTCGCCAGACGCACGATCCGCAGTGACTGTCCGCTCATGCCGCCACCGCCGTCTTCCGGCCGCTGAGCACGGCTGCGTAGTGGCCGATCAGCTGGTCGCCGACGGCCGCCCAGGTACGTCCCTCGACCATGGTCCGCGCGGCGGCACCGAACGCGGCACGCATCCCGGGGTCGGCGGCGAGGGACCACACCGCGTCCCGTACGGCGGCCGGGTCGCGCGGCGGGACGAGGAACCCGGTGCGTCCGTGGGCGACCAGGTCCAGCGGGCCGCCCACGGCCGGGGCGACGACGGGCACTCCGCTTGCCATGGCCTCCTGCACGGTCTGGCAGAAGGTCTCGAAGGGGCCGGTGTGCGCGAAGACGTCGAAGGAGGCGAAGATCCGGGCCAGTTCGTCGCCCATGCGGCGGCCCAGGAGGACCGCGCCGGGGAGCGCCTGCTCGAGATGGGGCGCGCTCGGCCCGTCACCGACCACCACGACCTTGACGCCGTCCAGACGGCACACGTCGGCCAGCAGCTCGATGTGCTTCTCGGGCGCGAGCCGCCCGACATAGCCGACGATCGTCTCGCCGTTCGGGGCGAGGTGGCGGCGCAGGGCCTCGTCGCGCAGACGGGGGTGGAAGCGGGCGGTGTCCACGCCGCGCGGCCACAGCTTGACCCGGGGCACGCCGTGCGCCTCCAAGTCGTGCAGGGACGCGCTGGACGGGGCGAGGGTGAGGTCGGCGGCGGCATGGACGGAGCGGATACGGCGCCAGGCGGCGGCCTCGCCCGCGTGCACGTAGGTGCGGGCGTATCCGGCGAGGTCGGTCTGGTAGACGGCCACGGCGGGGACACCGAGCCGGGTGGCGGCGGCCATGCCGCGGACGCCGAGGACGAAGGGGCTGGCCAGGTGGACGACGTCGGCGCGGTGCTCGGCGATCGCCGCGGCCACGCGCCTGCTGGGGAGGGCGACGCGGACCTGGGGGTAGCCCGGGAGGGGAAGGGAGGGGACTCGGACGACGGGGCACGGCGCGAGGGCGTCCACGCCGGGCTCGGGGCCGGACGCGGTGGCCGGCGCGACGACGAGCGGGAGGTGACCGCGATCTACGAGGTGCCGGGCGGTCTGGAGCGCGCAGTGGGCCACGCCGTTCACATCGGGGGGAAAGGATTCGGTCACGATGACGACACGCATACGGCTGTTGTCGCCGCGCCGGACGTGGTCACGTCAACGTGGATCTTTCCGGGCGGGGAACGTCCCATGAGCGTTCCGCTGCGCACCCGGGCAGGTCGGGCCGCGTCCATGCGTACCTGCCCCGCGGGTCACCCCGAGTTCATCCGGTGGGCGTGACGGTGCCCACCGGTGCTCGTCGGGGGCGCGTTTCACATGGCGGCGGCGTCCGGTCCGATGCGGCTGCGGACCACGGTCTGCACCTCGCCCTCCTCGGCCGGGTCGGCGGCGAGCCGGCGCAGTCGCTCCACGACCCTGGCGTCGCCGGTCTCGGCGTGCCGGGCGGCGATCTCGCGGGTGGTCTCCTCGCAGTCCCACAGGCATTCGACGGCGAATCCGGTGGGGAAGGAGGGGTCGGTGGCGGCGAGCGCGTGGGCGGCCCGGCCCCGTAGCTGGGAGGACGCCGTCTCCCGGTAGATGTGCCGCAGCACGGGGGCGGCACAGGCGATGCCGAGCCGGCCGGTGCCGTCGACGAGGGTCCACAGGGTGGGCGCGTCGGGGCCCTCACCCCGTACGGCTTCCCTGAGGGCCGCGAGCACGAGGTCCCGGTCCTGGGTTCCGCCCAGACAGGCGAGCATGCGTCCGGCGGCGGCCCCCAGTGGATCGGGCCGACGGGCCCAGCCGCGCGCCCGGTCCACGGCCGCGATACTGCGCATACGTTCGAACGACTCGAGTGCGGCCTCCACGACGGCCACCGAGCCGGTGACGACGGCCGTCTCGATCAGGTCGAAGGCCTCGGGATCATTGCTGTCGGTGAGATAGCGCAGCGCGGTGCACCTCGCCCCCTCGGTGCCGTCCTTGGCCGCCGCGACGATCTCGGGGCGGTCCTCGGGCCCTGCGACGGCGGTCAGGCACCGGGCGGCGGGCACATACAGGGCAGCCCCCCGCTCGACTCCTTGCTGGGCCCACTCGAAGACGGCCTGCACGCTCCATCCCGGGCGGGGCCCGGCAGGTCGCATCTGCCGTTGCCAGAGGTCGAAACAGCCGCTCTCCTGCGCAGCACGCACGCGTGTGGAGACGGATTCGCGCGGATCGTCGGCCCAAAGGCGCCAGGGCCTCGGCTCGAAGGCGTCACGGACGGCGGTGGCCAGTTCGGCCTCACCCTCGGGATCGGTCCCGAAGCGTGCGAGGACGGGGGCCGCGAGGGAGCGCAGACCGGCGTCGTCGTCCCGCAGTGCCAGTTCGTCAAGTGCCCAGGCCCAGTTGGAGCCCGAGGCGGCGTACCTGCGCAGGAGTTCGAGCGCGTCGCGCCTGCCGTAGGAGGCGAGATGGCCGAGGACGGCGAGGGCGAGGCCCGTGCGTGACTCCTCGGTGTCGAAGACGTCGTCGACCTCGAAGAGGTGCGCCTCGATCTCGTCGAGCTCGCCGTTCAGGTCGAGGTAGAGACGGGCGTAGTAGAGCGAGCGGTTCTCCACCTGCCAGTCGTGGCGGGGATCGCGCAGTACGCAGTGGTTCAGGGCCGCGAGCGCCTCGGCTCGCGGGGCGGTGAGCGCGTGCAGTGTGCCGTCGCCGCGGCCCCGCTGGAGCAGGCCGAGCAGCGTGCCGCTGGGCGCTATGACCGGATCGAACATGGGAAACAGCCTCACATCAAGCGTCGACGCAACCGGGGACGTGCATTACCTGGCCGCGTGCCAACACGTCGGGGCGCCCGCCGTTTCCTGCTTGCTGTAAGCCATCTTCCTCTGCCTCTCGTCGGTGGCCCATACGGACCCGTGTCATGGCCCGCGCGGTGCGGCATCACCTGCCCTGCCATCACGTTCGTGAACCACGACGTCATGATGACCCGGCACTTCCGTCTGCCGCGACCGAAATTTCGGCGGCCCCGTACCGCCTCCCCCGTTTTCCGTGTTTCAGCTGGTCAGAACATACGGATCAGTGTGCGCCGAACAGTTCGAGCAGTTCCGCCCGGCCGAACATCCTGGCCGTGTCCATGGCGGACGGCGTGCCCTCGGAGGGGTCGGCGCCACCCTCCAGCAGAACCTTGATGACGTCCGCGGAGCCCTTGAAGACAGCCCCGGCGAGCGGTGTCTGGCCCCGGTCGTTGACGCCGCCCGCCGCCGCTCCGCGGGCCACCAGGGCGCTCACCGCGTCCGCGTGGCCGTGGTAGGCGGCGAGCATCACGAGCGAGTCCCCGCGGTCGTTGGTGAGGCCTGCCGGAACACCCGCGTCGACGTACGCCACGAGAGCCTCGGTCTGCCCCTGCCGGGCCAGATCGAAGATCTTGGTCGCCAGCTCCACGACCTCGGGGTCGGGGGCTTCAGTCATCGGCCGGTCCGCCTCTCATACAACCGTTCAGGTGAATCGCAAGGGTACTGGCTCGCGCGGCAGATGACCCGAAGTGCCGGAGGTAAAGATCACCACGGCTCCGCCAATTCGGTGAAATCAGGAGAAATTCACTCATTTGCAGCTTTTGTCGTATGGATACATGCTGTGATCCTGGAAGTACTCATGGTGACTGTCCCCACGAACCAGGAGCACCCAATGATCCTCTCCATCTCGGGCGTCGTACTGCTCGGCATCGTCGTCTTCATCTTCTTCCGCAAGGACGGGCTCAAGGCCTCACACGCCCTGATCTCGGCGCTGTTCGGCTTCTACCTGGCCAGCACGGCCATCGCCCCGAGCATCAAGGCCGGCGGCGAGAGCCTGGCGAGCCTCCTCGGCGGCATCAAGTTCTGACGCCGCCCCTCCCGTCCGTACGCACCTTCAGGAGACCGCAGTGGCCCGCCGCCCCCTTCCCCGCATCCTGAGCACAGGCAGCGCGCAGATCGCCCGTAGCCGGGAGCTGGCCCGGACGGCGGCCGACAGCGCCACCGACGTCCTCCACCCGCTGATCACGATCACCCGCGGTCTGCGCCGGCTGGCCTCGGCCGGCCGGCGCAGATGGGCCGACACCCCCAAGGACAGACGCGGACCGCTGCTGTTCCTGGCGGCCTCGGTGGTCCTGGTCGTGGCACTCGTGCCGTACGGCCCGCTGCTCGCCGTCATCACCGTGATGGCGGCGGCGGCCTGGCAGGGCCGGGACCACGGGCGGCCGGAGCCGGAAGGACCCGACGAGTCGCAGACACAGCGCCTCCAGTCGCTGTACGAAGCGCTCGTCCCGTACTTCTCGGCGCCCGAGGACCCGGCCCCGCTGTACACGCACGGCGGCGAATGGGAGAAGGCCTTCCCCGCGTACGACTTCGACGGCACCGGCCGGATCACCCGCCTGGTGATCCACTACCCGGCGTACTTCACCGACGGCGAGGCCCAGTCCCGGGCCCGCATCGAGCAGTTGCTGCACGCCAAGTCGGGACGTGGCCGCGAGTACCACTTCACCTGGGACGAGGAGGGCAACCAGCTCACGGTCGCCGTCCTCGCCCCGCTGCCCACCGACATCGCCGCCCAGCGCTTCGTCACCGCCCCGGGCGAGACGGTGCTCGGCTTCACCGACCCCACCCAGGTCCAGCGCACGCTGCCGCTCGGCTACGGCGACGTGCAACGCGACGTCCCACCGGTGGTGTGGCGCACCGGCATCCGCTCCACCGAGCCGCACCTGCTGGTCATGGGCCAGCCCGGCAGCGGCACGTCGACCCTGCTGCGTTCCATCGCGCTCCAGGCCCTGCAGTACGGCGATGTCGTCGTCGTCGAGGGCGGCGGCACCGGCGAGTACGCGTGCCTGACCGGGCGGGACGGGGTTCTCGCGGTCGAGTGCGGGCTGGCGGGGGCCCTGGCGAGCCTGGAATGGGCGGCGACCGAGACGGAACGCCGGCTGATCGCGGTCAACCAGGCCCGTCAGGCGGGTCACCCGCCGCCGGACGACACCAAGCGCCCGCTGTGGATCCTCCTGGACCGTCCGAGCGCCTTCACCCACCTGGCGTCCGCGGACGGCCGCACGGATCCGCAGTCCCTGCTTCAGGTCCCCCTGCGGCATGGTCGTGCGGCGAACGTCACCGTGGTGGTGGCCGACCAGTTCGACAGCGCGGAGGCGTTGAGCGATCCGGTACGGCAGCACACACGCGCGCGTGTCGTGCTGGGCCCGGCGACGCCGGACCAGTTGGAGGCCGTGCTGGGGGCGCCCGCGCACACGACTCCGGTCGCGCAGGTCCCGCCCGGCCGCGGGTACGCCCGCCTGGGCACCGGGCCGGTCCACCGCCTTCAGGTCCCGGCGACTCCGGATCCGTACGACGAGGCGACGAGCGAGGCGCACCGGCAGGCGGTGCTGGCGTTGCTGCCGCCGCGGACGACGCCGGCGGACGGGGAGACGGTCCCCGCGGAGAAGGTCCCCGCGGAGGCGGTTCCCGCGGAAGCAGTGATCGCCGAAGCGCCGTAACCACCAGCGGTTGTGGTGCGGCTGCAGGTGCGTGGGGGCCGGTCGCGCAGTTCCCCGCGCCCCTGGGTGGCCCCCGACCAGCGGCCGCTTTCGTTCACGCGACGATCGTACGAGGTGCCTCTCCGCTCCCGGACCCCCCGTTCTCCACCACGCGTGCCGCCGCGGCCAGTCGGGTCGCGGCCTCCTCTGCCAGCGCACCGCCCACCGTGAACGGGAGCCGCACATACCCCTCGAAGGCACCGTCGACCCCGAACCGTGGCCCTGACGGGACCCGCACGCCCACCCGTTCCCCGACCGCGGCCAGCCTCGACCCGGACAGCCCCCCGGCCCGCACCCACAACGTCAGCCCGCCCTGCGGCACCTCGAACTCCCACGAGGGCAGCTCCTTGCGCACGGCCGCCACCAACGCGTCCCGGTTCTCCCGGGCCTGTTCCCGCCGCAGTTGCACCGCCTGCTCCCAGCCCCCGGTGGTGAACAGCCAGTTCACGGCCAGTTGCTCCAGCACCGGCGTCCCGAGGTCGGCGTAGGCCCGTGCGGCGACCAGACTGCGGATCACGTCCGGCGCCGCCCGCACCCAGCCGATCCGCATCCCCGCCCAGAACGCCTTGCTGGCGGAGCCGACGGTGATCACGGTGGACCCGGCCGGGTCGAAGGCGCACACCTGCCGCGGCATCGAGACGTCCTCGTCCAGCCACAGCTCGGTCATCGTCTCGTCCGCCACCAGCACGGTCCCCGCGGACCGCGCAGCCTCCACCAACTGCCGCCGCTGATCCTCGCCGGCGAGCGCACCGGTCGGGTTGTGGAAATCGGCGACGACATAGGCGATCCGCGGCGCCGCGTCCCGCAGCACCTGACGCCAGCGGTCCATGTCCCAGCCGGTCAGCCCGTCCGCCATCGCGACGGGCACGAGCCGGGCGCCCGCCTCCCGCATCAGCTGAAGGATGTTGGCGTACGAAGGCGACTCGACGGCGATCCGCTCCCCGCGCCCCCCGAACAGGTGACAGATGGCGTCGATCGCACCCATCGCCCCCGTCGTGACCATGATCTGCTCCGGCATGGTCGGGATCCCGCGCGCGCTGTACCGCTCGGCGATCATCGCGCGCAGCGCGGGCAGCCCGGCCGGGTAGTCGCCGTGCGTGTGGGCGTAGGGCGGCAGTTCCTCCAGGGCACCCTGCACCGCACGCGTCAGCCACGGTTCCGGGGCGGGCAGCGCCGCGCAGCCCAGGTCGATCACCGAACCGAGGGCCTCGGGCGGGAGGGGTTCGAGGCCGCGCGCGGGGAGGGGGTTCCCGGCCGGGACCGCCGTCCAGCTGCCCGCGCCGCGCCGGGACTCCAGGAAACCCTCGGCACGCAGCGCCTCGTAGGCCGCCGCGACGGTCGTACGGCTGACCGAGAGGGAGAGGGCCAGCTCGCGTTCCGCGGGCAGGCGGGCCGCCACCGGGACCCGCCCTTCCAGGACCAGCAGGCGGATGCCGTCGGCGAGTGCGCGGTAGGCCGGCGGGCGGCGCGTGCCGGGGCCCGCCGGGCGGTCCTGCTGGGAGTTGAGCAGCCGGGCGAGCTGCGCGGCACCCACTGCCGAGGTCCACTGCGTCACCGAAATCAGTCCACCTTCCCCGAATTGGCCATGGATGGCGTGCCATCCCAAGCCACAGAGTGACATGCGTCAGGCCACTACCACCATGGGGGGACCCACCGTGTCCACGCAGAGCCGTCTCGGGCGACGGTTGATCCAGCTGTACGTCGGACTCGCTCTGTACGGAGCCAGCTCCGCGCTGCTCGTCGAGGCGGGCCTCGGCCTCGAGCCCTGGGGCGTGCTGCACCAGGGGCTCGCCGAGCTGACGGGGCTGTCGATCGGTGTCGTGTCGATCATCGTGGGCGCGGCGGTGCTGCTCCTGTGGATCCCGCTGCGCCAGCGACCGGGCCTCGGCACGGTCTCCAACGTCTTCGTGGTCGGCATCGCCATGGACGCCACCCTCGCCGCGGTCCCCGACACGCACGGTCTCGCCGTACGCATCCCTCTTTTGATGGTCGGCATCGCGCTCAACGGTGTGGCCACCGGTCTCTACATCGCCGCCAGCTTCGGCCCGGGCCCGAGGGACGGGCTGATGACCGGGCTGCACCGGCGGACGGGCCGTTCGATCCGTCTGATGCGGACCGCGGTCGAAGTGGCCGTCGTGGTCACGGGATTCGCCCTCGGCGGCACCATCGGCATCGGCACGGTCCTGTACGCGGTGTCCATCGGGCCGCTCGCCCAGCGCTTCCTGCGTGTGTTCGCCGTTCCCACGGCATCCGACGGCAGCACGGTCGTTGCCGTCGGGCAACCGCGGGGAGCGATAATCCGTCCGTGACCTCGCGGATATGCCACCCCTACCTCGACCATCCCGGCCCGATCCCCTTCGCCCACCGGGGCGGGGCGGCGGACGGCCTGGAGAACACCGCGTCCCAGTTCCGGCGGGCGGTCGAGGCGGGGTACCGGTACCTGGAGACGGACGTCCACGCGACGGCGGACGGCAAGCTGGTCGCCTTCCACGACGCGACGCTGGACCGGATGACCGACGGCGCGGGCCGGATAGCCGACCTGCGCTGGGCGGTCGTAGGGCGCGCGCGGGTGGCGGGCAAGGAGCCGGTGCCGCTCTTCGAGGAGCTCCTGGAGACCTTCCCCGAGGCGCGCTGGAACGTCGACGTCAAGGCCGAGCCCGCGCTTCAGCCGCTCCTGGAGCTCATCGAGCGCACCGGCGCCTGGGACCGGATCTGCGTCGGCTCCTTCTCGGAGGCACGGGTGATGCGCGCCCAGCGGCTGGCCGGGCCACGTCTGGCGACGTCGTACGGCACCCGGGGCGTGCTCAACCTGCGGCTGCGCTCATGGGGAGTGCCGGCGACGCCGCGCCGCTCGGCCGTCGCCGCCCAGGTGCCCGAGGCCCAGTCCGGCATCCCGGTGGTCGACCGCCGGTTCGTGCGCACCGCCCACGCGCGCGGGCTCCAGGTGCACGTGTGGACCATCAACGAACCCGATCGCATGCACCGGCTCCTGGACCTGGGAGTCGATGGCATCATGACCGATCACATCGACACACTGCGCAAGGTCATGGAGGACCGGGGCATCTGGGTCTGACCCCTGGCCGGCCCGTCCCTCCCCCCGGCCCGCGCACGGCATTCACGGGGAAGCGAGGGCACGGGTGGGCACCGACACCGTGCGGGCGGGCTCGGCGGACGAGGCCGCCGAACGGCGGCGCGAGCAGCGCGGCTGGTACTTCTACGACTGGGCGTGCTCCGTCTACTCGACGAGCGTCCTCACCGTGTTCCTCGGCCCCTACCTGACCTCGGTCGCCAAGAACGCAGCGGACGCGGACGGCTACGTCCATCCACTGGGTATCCCGGTGCGTGCCGGCTCCTTCTTCGCGTACTCGGTGTCCCTGTCGGTGATCGTCGCCGTGCTGGTGATGCCCCTGGTGGGCGCCGCCGCCGACCGCTCCGGCCGCAAGAAGCCCCTGCTGGCCGCAGCCGCCTACACCGGGGCCGCCGCGACGACCGCCATGTTCTTCCTCGGCGGCGAGCGGTATCTCCTCGGCGGGATCCTGCTGATCGTCGCGAACGCCGCGCAGTCCGTGGCGACCATGCTCTACAACTCCTACCTCCCGCAGATCGCCCCGCCCGAGGAACGCGACGCGGTCTCCTCCAAGGGCTGGGCGTTCGGCTATGCGGCGGGCTCCCTGGTCCTGGTCGTGAATCTCGTCCTCTACACCGGCCACGAGTCCTTCGGCCTCTCCGAGAGCGCGGCGGTCCGCATCTGCCTGGCCTCGGCGGGGCTGTGGTGGGGCGCCTTCGCCGTGATCCCGCTCCGCCGGCTGCGGGACCGCCGTGCCGCCCCGGAGCGCGCGAAGGAGTCGACGGCCCCCGGCTTCCGGCAGTTCGCGGCCACCGTCCGCGACATGCGCCGCCACCCGCTCACACTCGCCTTCCTGCTCGCGTACCTCATCTACAACGACGGCATCCAGACCGTGATCTCCCAGGCCTCGGTCTACGGCTCCGAGGAACTGGGCCTGGGACAGTCGACCCTCATCACGGCCGTGCTCCTGGTCCAGGTACTGGCGGTGGCGGGGGCGCTCGCGCTCGGGCGACTCGCCCGGGCGTACGGGGCCAAACGCACGATCCTCGGCTCGCTGGTCGCCTGGGCGGGGGTCCTGGGGGCCGGATACTTCCTGCCCGCCGGCGCGCCCGGGTGGTTCTTCGTCCTGGCCGCGGGGATCGGGCTCGTGCTCGGCGGCAGTCAGGCCCTGTCCCGCTCCCTGTTCTCGCATCTCGTCCCGCCGGGCAAGGAGGCCGAATACTTCTCGGCATACGAGATGAGCGACCGGGGCATGAGCTGGCTGGGCCCGCTCCTGTTCGGGATCACCTACCAGCTGACGGGAAGTTACCGGGACGCGATCATCTCGCTGGTGGTCTTCTTCGTCATCGGATTCGTGCTGCTCGCACGGGTTCCGGTGGGGCGGGCGATCAGCGACGCGGGCAATCCGGTACCGGAAAGGATTTAGCGTTCAACACGAAAGCGCTGTAGTGTACGCGTTTGGCCTGCCAGGCGTACCGTTACTGCGCGTCAAAGAAGCCGAACGCTGGGTGACATCTACTAGCAGATGTGACAAACCGGGCACTGGTGGGTACAACAAGGGGCGGCTACGACGGCGACGCATTGCCCGGGACGGGACCCGGAACGGGAATCTTTACCGCCGACCGGACGTTGACCGGATGACGACGACAGCGACACCTGTCCTGTGGGCGACAAGCCCGGGAGGCACGATTCATGAGTGAGCGAGCTCTTCGCGGCACGCGCCTCGTGGTGACCAGCTACGAGACGGACCGCGGCATCGACCTGGCCCCGCGCCAGGCCGTGGAGTACGCATGCGAGAAGGGGCACCGCTTCGAGATGCCCTTCTCGGTCGAGGCGGAGATCCCGCCCGAGTGGGAGTGCAAGGTCTGCGGGGCCCAGGCACTTCTCGTGGACGGCGACGGCCCTGAGGAAAAGAAGGCCAAGCCTGCGCGTACACATTGGGACATGCTGATGGAGCGACGCACCCGAGAGGAACTCGAAGAGGTCCTTGAGGAGCGTCTGGCGGTTCTGCGTTCGGGGGCGATGAACATCGCTGTTCACCCCCGGGACAGCCGCAAGTCGGCCTGAGCGGGACACAACAGCACATACGAGAACCCGCGGGCGCGGTACGTGATCCACGTACCGCGCCCGCGGGTTTTCGGCTGCCCCCGGCTGCCCCGCGGCCGGCTCAGCGCGTGAGCGGCGGGCGCGGCCCCTGCGGGGTGTCGCCGCCCGGCTCGTCGCGGACGATGACCTCGCCCTGGACCACCTTGCCGTCGGGGCGCTGCATACGGGCCTGCTGGAAGGCGTCGCCCAGGGTGCCCGGAACGGCCTCGCGCAGCTTGCGGTCGAAGGTGCGCTCGGCATAGCGGCCGACGGCCTTCTGGACCGGCGGGATCAGCAGGAGCAGGCCCACCGCGTCGGAGACCAGGCCGGGGATCATCAGGAGCAGGCCGCCCAGCATCATCAGGCCGTTGCCCCCGCTGCCGGAGCCCGACGGGGCGCCGCCCCGTTGGAGCGCCTCGTTCAGGTTCTGGAAGGCACGGCGGCCGGCCCGCTTGATCACCACCGAGCCGAGGACGAAGCCGGCGACCAGCAGCAGGAACACCGCGAACCCGCTCGCCGCGCCCGCGACCACGGTCAGCAGCCAGATCTCCAGCACCAGCCAGGCGGCGACGCCCAGCGGCAGGAAGGTGCGCACACGGGAGCGGCGGGGCCGGACGGGGTACGTGGGGGTCGGAGCGCCTGTCGTCATACGTCCAGTGTGCCTGGGCACTGCTCAGCACGGGATAAGGAGACGATCAGCCGCGGCTGTGAGGTCGTGGGACTACGGCTGTGGGCGCTTTCCCCGGGCCGTGATGCGGCCGACCCGCTCCCCCACACCCCAGGTGGTGACCCGCCACAGGGCCTCCACGAGGATGTCGCGGCTCATCTTCGAGTCGCCGAGTTCGCGCTCCACGAAGGTGATGGGCACCTCGACGACGTGGTAGCCGGCCTTGACCGCGCGGCGGGCGAGGTCGACCTGGAAGCAGTAACCCTGGGACGCGACGTCGTCGAGGCCGAGGCCTTCCAGGGTCTCGCGGCGGAAGGCGCGGTAACCGCCGGTGATGTCACGCAGGGGCAGGTCGAGGGCGACACGGGAGTAGAGGCTGCCGCCGCGGGAGATGAACTCGCGGGACTTGGGCCAGTTCACGACCCGGCCGCCGGGCACCCAGCGGGAGCCGAGGACCAGGTCGGCGCTCTTGAGGGCGGTGAGCAGACGGGGCAGTTCCTCGGGCTGGTGGGAGCCGTCGGCGTCCATCTCGACCAGGACGCCGTAGCCGTGCTCCAGGCCCCAGCGGAAGCCCGCGAGGTAGGCGGCGCCGAGGCCTTCCTTGCCCTTGCGGTGCAGCACCTGCACCTGGTCGTCCTCGACGGCGAGTTCGTCGGCGAGCTTGCCGGTGCCGTCGGGGCTGTTGTCGTCGGCCACGAGCACGTGCGCCTCCGGGACGGCCTTGCGCACCCGGCCGACGATGGCCTTGATGTTCTCCGCCTCGTCGTAGGTCGGAATGATCACCAAGGTCGTGCCGAGCGGGCCGAACCGCGTCCCCTGTGCCGTGCGGGCCCCGTCGCCGTCGTTCACTGCTGCCCCTTCGAGTCATTGCGCAGGCGTCCACCATAATGGGCGCGGCCTGCGATGACGTGACAAGGCGTTCGTATGCTGGTGTCGTTTCCACAAAAGCAGGGTAAGAGTCCGATTTTCACCGTTGTGGAAATCGCGGTCCCTGCTGCGGATGGGGGCCCGGCGCCCTTCGGGCCGACCTGGGGCCCGCTGGCTGCGGGTCGACCGAAAGCCGTTGTCTACTGAGCGCCCGGGCCCCACCCGGGTCACACCTCCCCGGCCGGACGGAACGTTCCCTCGCCGTGGCGCGAGCGCTGAGCCTGGCTCCCAGTGGCGGTGCTCCGGTGCGGTACACCGTCCCTGACCCAGCGGCGCTGCGACGACTGGGTGGAGGTTCCCCGGTCGGGTGTCCGGTGGTGGACCCGGCCGAACCTACCGGCCCCCTGCCGTCGCCTGTCAACAGTCCTCCGACCTGCGCATCTGCCACCAACGCGCTGGTCAGCGGGGAGGATGCGCAGGTCGCGCGACAGGGGGCGTGCGGCCGATCCGTACCGCGCCACCCCCGGAGATCACTCGCCCGGCCCTACGAAGACGGTCCGTCCGCCGACCACGGTGCGCAGACAGACGGGGAGGTCACGGCCCGGCGTCAGGTCGGGCAGACCGGGGGT
Organism: Streptomyces sp. NPDC031225; assembly: GCF_055570355.1. NCBI lineage: Bacteria > Bacillati > Actinomycetota > Actinomycetes > Kitasatosporales > Streptomycetaceae > Streptomyces > Streptomyces sp. NPDC031225. Next base: position 49,337 of record NZ_JBVIHJ010000001.1, read on the forward strand.
GCCGGAGCGGGGGTCGGTGGACCAGCGGGCGACCCGGTCGTCGGGGGCCTGCACGACCAGTTCGCCGGTGCGCCACACGGCGTAGTCGGCGGGAGCGCCGGGCACCAGGACGCCCGCGTCGTCGCGGCCCACCGCCCGCCAGCCGCCGCGGGTGTGCGCGGTGAAGGCTGCACGCACGGAGACGCGGTGCTCGGGGGTCTGGTGGAAGGCGGCCGCACGGACCGTGCCCCACGGGTCGAGGGGGGTGACGGGGCTGTCGGAGCCGAAGGCGAGCGGGACACCGGCCCGCAGGAGGGCCGCGAAGGGGTTCAGACGGCCCGCCCGCTCCCGGCCGAGGCGCCGGGCGTACATGCCGTCCTCGCCGCCCCACAGGGCGTCGAAGGCGGGCTGGACGGAGGCGGTGAGACCGAGTTCGGCGAAGGCGGCCACCGCCTCGGGGGTGAGCAGCTCGGCGTGTTCGACGCGGTGCCGGGCGGCGCGTACGCGAGCGAGGCCGAGCTTCTCCGCGGCGGCGCGGACGCCCTCGACGACGGCGGTCACGGCCGCGTCGCCGATCGCGTGGAAGCCGGCCTGGAGGCCCGCCTCGGTGCAGGCGGTGACGTGGGCGGCCACGGCGGCGGCGTCCAGGTAGGCGACGCCGGTGTGGTCGGCGTCGGTGTACGGCTCGTGCAGGCACGCGGTGTGCGAGCCGAGGGCGCCGTCCACGAAGAGGTCTCCGGCGGCGCCGACCGCGCCGAGTTGCCGGGCCTTGTCGACGTCCTGCTCCGCCCAGTACCCGACGACCCGGGGTCCGGCCTCCTCGGCGGCCAGCCGCAGCAGGCCCGTGAAGTCGTCCTCGGAGGAGATCTCGGGCCCGGCGCACTCGTGGACCGTGCCGATGCCCAGGGAGGCGGCGTGGGCCAGGGCGGCACGCTGGGCCTCGACCCGCTGGGCGGGGGTGACGGAGCCGAGGGCGGTGGCGCGGACGGCGTGGTGGGCGTCGGCGGTGAGGGGGCCGTCCGGGAGCCCCAGGGACGTCATGTCGAGCAGTGCCGTCGTCACGACCGCCGAGTGGACGTCGATCCGGCTCAGATACAGCGGGCGGCCGCCCGTCGCCTCGTCGAGCTCCGCGCGCGTGGGCGGGCGGCCGCCGGGCCAGCGGGCGGCGTCCCAGCCGTGCCCGAGCAGGACGCGGTCGTCGGGGCGGGCGGCCGCGAAGTCCCGTACGAGGCTCAGGGCCACGTCCAGGGAGGGGGCGTCGGAGAGGTCGAGGCCGGTGAGGGCGAGGCCCGTGGCGGTGGTGTGGACGTGGGCGTCGGTGAACGCGGGGGTGACCAGAGCGCCGTCCAGGTCGACGGTCTCGTCGACGCCGTCCGCGAAGGCGTCCGCGGCGCCTTCCGAACCCACCCAGGCGACTTGGCCCCGCTCCACGACCATCGCGGTCGCGAACGGGTCGGCGGGGCTGTGGACCTCGCCTCGGCGCAGGAGGACGGTCTTCGGTTCACTCATGGGGACAGTTTCGCAGGGACACCTGCGCCCCCGGGGCGCGGGTGCACGGCCGGGCGCCGGTGCGTTGTGGCTGGTCGCGGGCGCGCGGCGAAGGCTCGTTCAGATGCGCGGCGGCCGTGCCTCGTACGGGGTCGACAGGACCACCGTGGTCCGCGTCGACACCCCCGCGAGCGACCTCAGGCGAGCCAGCAGCTCCTCCAGCTCGTGCGGGGTCGACACCCGCACCTTGAGGATGTAGTTCTCGTCGCCCGCGACGCTGTGGCAGGCCTCGATCTCGGGGACGCCGGCCAGCCGGTCCGCGATGTCGTCCGGGGCGCTGGGGTCGAACGGTTTCACCGAGATGAAGGCGGTCATGGGCAGGCCCACCGCCCCGGGGTCGACCACCGCCGCGTACCCGCGGATCACACCCCGCTGTTCGAGCCGTCGCACCCGCTGGTGCACGGCCGACGTGGACAGGCCCGTGGCCTTGCCCAGGTCCGTGTAACTCATCCGCCCGTCCTTGACGAGCAGCTGCACGATTTGTCGGTCCAGCTCCTCCATGGCGCAAGAACCTACAGTGCGTCCGATCTCCACCGGTACCTGAGCGGCCCAGGTCATGCCCGGTTCGTGATGTGACCGGCGGTCGCCTGTGTGCCGTCCGAGGGACAAAGCGGCCGCGACGGGCATCTGCAATCGGCATGTGACGAAGGCCACACCCCCGTGCGGGCCTGCGTGATGCTCTCGTGATTACCGCCGTGACGGGACGGGAAGTGCTTGCTGTGGTCGAGGCCGCAGTGCCGTCACGGCCCAGCCCTAGGGGGAGAACCCATGCAGAGTGTTAAGCGCCCTGGACGTACCGCGCCCAAGCGACTCCAGGCGGTTGTCGATTTCGAACCGGAGGGCGTCGAGCTGGACGCCCTCGACGACGAGGACTTCGACGCGTACGACACCTTCGAGATGTACCGGGTGTTCTGCCCGGACTGCGCGCAGCCCATCGCCCTGCTGGCGGACGAGGAGAAGCTGCCGGAGCACGCGCTGTGTGCCTCGCCGTGGAACCCGTTCGGCCTCACGGTCTGCACCGGTACGGGCCGCAAGGCCTCCGAGGCCCGGTCGGCGGACGAGTCGGCGAAGCTTCAGGAGCAGGACACCGCCCTGCTGTTGACGCTCCCTCAGGGACTCGACTGGCGCACCCAGCCCTTCTCGCACGTCGGCGGTCCCGGCTCGCGCCCCGTGCGCGTCGTGCCGGTGATGCGGCGTCAGGCCGCCTGAGCCGCCTCGCTCAGTCCCAGTAGCTGCCCTGCACCATGGCTTGCAGGCTGCCGTGGTGCAGGATCAGTGTGTCCGGATCCGCCGGTACGGCGACCTCGCCGAAGTGGGCCTGGCGGTAGGCGACGCGCAGCATGACGATCGCGTGCCGCAGTGCGGCGTACAGCGTGAAGAAGTCCATGTCGTGCGGTGTGTGGCCGGTGAGGTCGGCGTAGCGCGCCTCGATCCGGTCGCGGCGCAGGAAGTCCGGCAGTCCGCGCTGGCCGAAGGCGACCGTCAGGTCCTGGAAGAAGCGGTGCAGATAGACGGTCCAGCCGAGGTCGACCTCGCGCGGGGCCAGCGCTGCCATCTCCCAGTCCAGTACGGCGACCGGGTCGAAGCCGTCGTAGATCACGTTTCCGATGCGTGCGTCGCCCCAGTTGACGACGGGTGGGCCGGGTTCGCGCGGCCAGAGTTCCTCCAGCCGGTCGAAGGCCTGCTCGATGAGCGGTGAGCGGGCGAGTCCTTCGACCACCCAGTCGTAGTAGGCGCGTTGGGCGGTGACGTGACGGCGCAGTGCGTCGCCGTCGCCGGGCAGTGCCAGGAACTCCGCTTCGACCGGGGGGACTTGGTCGTGCAGGTGGGCCAACAGGCCCACCGTGGCCGCCTCCAGGTGCTCGCGCTGGGCGTCGCTCGCGGAGTGCAGCCAGTTGCCCTCGTAGGTGTAGGGCATGACGTCCGGCGGTACGCGTCCCGCCACGCGTTCCATGACGAAGAAGGCCGCGCCGAGCGGACCCGGGTCCTCTTCCAGCCACTGCACCCTCGGCACGGGCAGGTCCGAGAAGCGGGCCACGGTCTGCATCGTGCGGTACTGGCGGGTCATGTCGTACACCGGGAAGACCCTGTACGCCGACGGGTCCGCGGCGAGCCTCAACGCGCAGGCACGCAGGGGCGGTTCGGGGTGTTCGATGCCGAAGAGCAGGGTCTCGCTGGACAGGCCGTTGGTGGCGGGGACGGTGACGTCGACGGCCTTCGCCCCGGGCAGCCGGGCGGCGAGCCAGGCGGTGAGGCGGCGGGCGAGTTCCTCGGGGTCGCGGGTGGTGGTGCGGGGCCGGGGTGCCGTGGCCATGGGTCAACTCCCTTGTGTGGAGCCCCGTGTGGCCGACGCCCGGAGCGGAGCTTCGTGAGGTCGGAGCGGCCGTGCGGAGGTCCACACGATCAACGCCCTTATGGAGCCACCGAGTCGAAGCCGGTGAAGCCGCTCGGGTCGTGTCGGCCGAACGAGCCGTGCTCGAAGATGCCGTGGCCGATCCGGCCGTCCAGCCGGAAGCGGGCGGCGTGGTCGGTGACGCCGTATCCGGCCAGGGGGTGCGGCTCGGTGAGGTCATAGGTGCGGCGGTCGGTCCAGTCGCGGCCGTGCCAGGTGCCGTGCTGCCAGTCGTCGGCGGGCGGATAGCCGGCGCCGAGCGCGAGCGGCGAGGAGGTGAGGACCTCCACGTCCAGCTCCATGGGTTTGCGGATGTCGCCGAGCCGGACGAGGGCGCGTTCCGGGTGCCGGGTCCCGGAGCGGTAGGTGATCTCGGGCTGGGGCCAGCCGAGTTGGCGGTCACGGTGGCCGGGACGGACGAGGGTCGCGTCGTTGAGGGCTCGGTGGCCGTCGGCGTCCTCCTGGACGATCACCATGAGGAAGCGGTCCCCCAGGTGGACGGGGCTCCAGAGCCAGTGGAAGCCCTCGGTCGGATGGTCCTCGGCGAGCCGGCCGCCGTCCTCGCCGGGGACCGGGCGCACACCCCAGCTGCGGTCGCGGGTTCCGGTCCAGCGATTGGGCGTCAACTGGATCTCCTCCCCGCGGACGCGCAGCACGCCGCGGCACCGGCCCGCCTGCACGAACCGTTTCCCCTCCAGGGTGAGGCGGCCGCCGCGCCGCTGCTGGTGGTGCGGTTCCCACAGCGGCGGGAAGTCCGCCGACCAGCTGATCTTGAACGACAGTCCGTCCGGGTCCTCGGGGTCCGGATCGCACTCCAGGACGAACTCGCGCAGCGGCTGGAGCACCCCGATGGTCACGGGACCCACCTGGAGCCGCATCCGGTCGTCGCCGAGTGCGTCCGAGGCGCGTACGGCGTGCAAGGTGTCGCCGAGGCGCAGGGTCGCGTAGGCGTCGATCACCCCGAGGTTGGGGTACACGCCGAGTCCGATGATGAGCAGGGCGCCTCCCTCGTCGTCGATGACGTGGAAGATGCAGCGGTCGTAGGCGTTGCGGTCCCCCGTGGCCACGTGCTTCATGGAGAGGGGTACCTGGTGCACGGGGTACTCGTCGAGCGGTACGGGGCGGTCCTCGGACACCTCAACCTCCCTGTCCGGCAGCTGTGCTGACGGTACGTCAGACAGGTGTTGGAGGCCAGATGCACGCCCGTGAACGCACGCTCGATTCCGGGAACCGGTGACCCCGCCGCAGGCCGCCGCGTTGCCCCGGTATGACCTCTGCATACGCACCGTTCGCAGAATCGGTTGCGCTGGTTCCGCTTCCCGCGCCGCCGGCCCCGCCACCACCGCCGCAGGATCCGCCCATCTACCGCGACCTGCTGCTCACCTGGGCCAGCGGCGGCCGCACCCTGCCGGGGCGTCACGACCCGGAGTGGGTCCGGCTCGCGGCGCCGCAGGTCAGGCCCGGTCAGTTCAGCGCGTCTCCGGACCCGCTAGGTGCCGGGCGATGACCATCCGCTGGATCTGGTTGGTGCCCTCGACGATCTGGAGGACCTTGGCCTCGCGCATGTAACGCTCGGCCGGGAAGTCCGCGGTGTAGCCGTAGCCGCCGAGGACCTGGACGGCGTCGGTGGTGACCTTCATCGCGGTGTCTGTGCAGTGCAGTTTGGCCATGGCCGCCTGCTTGGCGAAGGGCCGTCCGGCGTCGCGCAGCCGTGCCGCCGCGAGGTACAGCGCCCGGCCCGCCTCGATCTGGGTCGCCATGTCGGCGAGCATGAAGCGCAGCCCCTGGAAGTCGGCGATCGGCCGCCCGAACTGCCGCCGCCCGGTCGCGTAGCCGACCGCCTCGTCGAGGGCCGCCTGGGCCAGCCCGATCGCGCACGCCGCGATACCGAGCCGTCCCGAGTCCAGTGCGGACAGGGCGATCGCGAAGCCCTGCCCCTCCTCGCCGATGCGCCTCCCGTCCGGTACGCGCACCCCGTCGAAGTGGACCTGGGCGGTCGGCGAGCCCTTCATGCCCATCTTCCTTTCCGGCGCCGCGGCGCTCAGCCCCGCCGCATCGGCGCGGACCAGGAACGCGGTGATCCCGCGCGGGCCCTCCTCGCCGGTGCGCGCCATGACGGTGTAGAAGTCGGCGACCCCGCCGTGGGTGATCCAGGCCTTGGTACCGGTGATGACCCACTCCCCGCCGTCCCGGACGGCCCTGGTGCGCAGCGAGGCCGCGTCCGAGCCGGAGGACGGTTCGGACAGGCAGTAGGCGCCGAGGAGTCCGCCGCCGAGCATCGCGGGCAGGTGCTCGACCTGCTGCGCCTTGGTCCCGTAGGTGGCGAGGGCGTGGGAGGCGAGGGTGTGCACGCTGACGCCGAGACCGACGGTCAGGCGGGCGGCGGCGAGTTCTTCGAGGACCTGGAGGTAGACCTCGTACGGCTGGTCGGCGCCGCCGTGTTCGGAGTCGTACGGCAGGCCGAGCAGGCCGGTCCTGGACAGCAGGGTGAAGACCTCGCGCGGGAAGTGCCCGGCGTCCTCCTCCTCGGCCGCCTTCGGGGCGATCTCTCGCTGCGCGATGTCGCGAACGAGCGAGATCAGGTCCCTGGCCTCGTCCGTGGGCAGATGCCGGTCCACCGGCTGCGGGGCGCGGTCGGGCATGGCGACGCTCTCCTCCCTGTAGGGGGCTGACGGACGCACGCCGTGGGGTGGGGCGGCTCCGCCGGTTCTCACCGGCGCCGGTCGCTGCTCGCGTCTCCCGGGTCTCGGAAGCTGCTGACCAGCGGCTGCGCCCTGTGAGTATGCCCGACGGGAAGCACCGGGTCACCGGTTAACGACCGCTTACTTCAAGACGGCCCGGCGCGTCGGCAGCGGGCCCGACAACAGCCCCGGATTGGTCCGAACCATTGACGCGGTGGTCTAGTCCTCCTACTGTTCCGGCAACGCTTTACCGCGTTCATGCCAATCGGCTGGCGTTCCCCTCTCCCCCACGAGGAGACACCGATGCACCTTCCCCACCGCGTCCGCTTCCGGGCCCTGATCTCGGCCGCGTGCTGCGCGGTCCTCGGCGCGGGCCTGCTGGCCGGCGCGAGCACCGCGACGGCCGCCGCCCCCGAGGCGGCACCGAGGGCCGCCGGCTCCAAAGTCGTCGGCTACTTCACCGAATGGGGCACCTACGACCGCAAGTACTACGTCAAGAACGTCGAGAGCTCCGGTTCGGCGGCGAAGCTGACCCACATCAACTACGCGTTCGGCAACGTCACCGGCGGCAAGTGCGCGATGGGCGACGTCTACGCGGCGACCGACCGCACCTACACCGCGGCCGAGTCAGTGGATGGCGTCGCCGACACCTGGGACCAGCCGCTGCGGGGCAACCTCAACCAGCTGCGCGAGCTCAAGAAGAAGCACCCCGGACTCAAGGTCCTCTGGTCCTTCGGCGGCTGGACCTGGTCGAGCGGCTTCGGCGAGGCCGCCCGCAACCCCGCCGCGTTCGCACAGTCCTGCTACGACCTGGTCGAGAACTCCAAGTGGGCCGACGTCTTCGACGGCATCGACATCGACTGGGAGTACCCGAACGCGTGCGGCAACACCTGTGACACCAGCGGCAGGACGGCGTTCAAGAACCTGATGGCGGCGCTGCGTTCGAAGTTCGGAAGCAGCTCGCTGGTCACCGCCGCGATCACCGCGGACGCCACGGCCGGCGGCAAGATCGACGCGGCGGACTACGCGGGCGCGGCCCAGTACGTCAACTGGTACAACCCGATGACGTACGACTACTTCGGCGCCTGGGACACGTCAGGACCGACGGCTCCGCACTCGGCACTGAACTCCTACTCGGGCATCCCGAAGGCGGGCTTCCACACCTCGGCGACGATCGCCAAGCTCAGGGGCCTCGGCATCCCGGCCTCGAAACTGCTGCTCGGCATCGGCTTCTACGGCCGCGGCTGGACGGGCGTGACCCAGTCCGCCCCGGGCGGCACCGCGACCGGCCCGGCGGCGGGGACGTACGAGCAGGGCATCGACGACTACAAGGTGCTCAAGTCCAAGTGCCCGGCGACGGGGACGGTGGGCGGCACGGCGTACGCCAAGTGCGGGAACAACTGGTGGAGTTACGACATCCCCGCGACCATCGCGACGAAGATGACGTACAAGAACCAGCAGGGCCTGGGCGGCACCTTCTTCTGGGAGCTGAGCGGGGACACCTCGGGCGGTGAGCTGATCCGGGCGATCAACTGACCTGTCCGGCACAGGACTCGGGGCGGGGGACCACGAGCCTCCGCCCCGACTCGTCGGCCGTCAGTCCTCGCGGCGGGCCGGCGGCGGAGTCGGGTGGGCGGGGTCCATCTCCGCGATGGCGCGCATCGAGCCGCCGAGTGACTTCACCAGGAGGTCGCACATCGTGGCGCGGGAGAGCTGGGGAGGGCCGCCGATCCAGTCGAGGGTGGCGCCCTCGACGCTGCACACCCACGCGAGGAGGCCCATCCGGGCCAGCGGGGAGATGTCGGTGCGGCCGTAGGCCCCTTCGGCGATGGTCGCGACGATCGCCTCGCGCACCCCGTCCCGGATGGCGTGCACCTCGGCGTCGAAGCCGACGCCCCCGCTGACGACGGTGCGGTAGGCCGCCTGGTTGTGCTCGGCGTAGCGCAGATAGCTGTCCAGGGTGCGGTGGACGCGGTCCACCTGCCCCAGTTCGAGACCGCTCGCCGCGTAGGTCACCAGGTCCGCGACGGAGTCCTGGATGATCGCCAGGTAGTAGCCGCGCTTGGACTGGAAGTAGTAGTAGATCAGCCCCTTGGCGACATGCGCCTGGCGGGCGATGTCGTCCATGGACAGCGCGTCGTAGGAGGTGTCCGCGAACAACTTCCGCCCGATGGAGATGAGTTCGGCGCGGCGCGCGACCGAGCGCTCAGTGCCGCGGGCCCGCGGCCGGGCGGCTTCACGTTGTTCACTGATATTCAATATCGACCCTGGTCTCGGGCTGGCGGCGGGACATCCGCAGTATGTCAGGTCGCCTGTGCATCAGCTCACAGCAGGCCGAGCTGCGTAATGAGCATCGCGATCACCGCAACGAGGGTCCAGCCCGCGACATGTTCGAGGATCTTCGGGCCGTCGTCCCGGGGACCGCCGGTACGGGTGCGGGCGACGGTGGCGGAGTGTGCGGTCATGGCGTCTCGCTGATCTCGGATGGCCGTGGGAACGGCTGGACGGGCTGGACGGTCTCCCCCACCGATCGGGCTGGACGTTCTCCCCGACCGATCTGTCCACCTTGCCACCGACATGGGCGTTCGCGGCCGAGACCTTGGTCACAGCGAACGGCCCCCGACGGATGCCGGGGACCGTTGCGGGGCGGCTCAGCGCACGCCCACCGCCGCGAGCGCCTTGCGCTGGCGCGCGGTCGGACAGGCCGGGAAGTACAGGTAGCAGACGCCGCCGGTGCCGGAGACGACCTTGCCGCTCGCGTTGTACCGCTTGGTCCTGAGCCAGATGTTCTCCCACTCACGCCGCTTGTAGACACGCCGCACCGCCGCGTCGCTGGGCGAGGCAGGGTCGTTCGCGATCACGTCGCCCTCGGCGGTGAAGCCGATCACCGTCATCAGGTGCCCGGAGGTGCCGTACCCCGCCCCCGTGAGCTCCTCCTTGAGGAACGACTGGGACGTTATGGCCGGGATTCCGGCCGCGATCAGCGTCTCCAGGTCGGTGAGCGAGCCGAGCCGGGTGACCACGCCCTGGAGGTCGTCGAAGGTGGCCGCGTAGGCCGCGTTGAAGGGCCAGTTGCCGCAGCCCTCGTACTGGTAGTCGTAGGTGTACCGGGCCGCGTGGCAGACCTGCGGATCGGCGTACGACGGGTCGACCCAGGCCAGTTGCTCCGCGGTGAGCCGGCCGCCCCAGTACTCGATGATCATCTGCGAGGAGGTGGGGCTGCACCAGGCCTCGCCGCCGTTGTCGTACTCCGGGTACTGGCCCTTGTGGATCTCCTGCGAGTAGCGCGGGACGATCAGTTCGCGGGCGAGGCCGGGCGTGGTGGCCGGCACGGTGAAGCGGTCCGGGACGTCGGAGCCCATCGCGCCGAGCCGCCAGACGGTCGGCGTGTTCTTCGCGCCGGGCTTGCGGTACAAGGTCAGCCGCAGTCGGTACGAGGCCAGGCGCAGCCCGGTCGACGCGTCGTCGATCGCGAAGGTGTCCGTCCAGACCGTGCTTTTGCCGTCGGTCTGGTCGTCGACCGAGGTCCGCTTGATGTCGCCGTCACCGGCGGCCCAGCGGCCCATCACGTACCAGGGGGTGACCGTGCCGTCGGAGTACGTGCCCTCCAGCTCGATCTGGATCCAGGTGCCGGCCGGGGTGTGGGCGTTCCAGGAGGCGATCACCTCGGTCGAGGGCACGGCGAGCCGGTGGACCGGGGAGGTCCAGGTCGCGTACTCCCAGGTGGCGGTGGTTTTGGTGTGCGGGTCGGTGTACTCGGTGGTCCCGGCGGCGGCGCCGATCACGACTCCGGGGCGTCTGCCGGGGACGGCACGGGTGCCCTTGCCGGTGCCGCTGTGCCAGTCGCTGTACGTGGTCCAGGCATGGTTGTCGACGGGGCGGGCGGCCCGGTCGGGTTCCGCGTCGGCCGCGTTGCCCGCGGCGGCCGCGGGGCCCACGCTGCCGGCCACCGCGGCGGCGACCGCGACGGCCAGAACGGTTCTGCGGGACGGCTGTTCGGCTCTGCTCATGGGTGGGAAGACCCCCGGTGTCCGAGTCGGGCAGGCAATGCATGGTTGTGCGCCAACTATGGATGAGGCGGCATGCTCCTGCCAGCACTTCGGCCCATGCCACGCCCACGAATATTGGTCTGGTCCACTGGCATGACCTGGGAACCTGTGGTTCCGTCGCCCGGCCGCCTGCCGTCACTAGACTGGCCACGCCCGGCCCGTCCGCTCCTTCGCACACCCCCTCAGGAACCGCCATCCACGATCTCGTCTCCCGGCTCCGCCGGCTGCCCCCGTCCTGCGGTCCGGTCCGTCTGATCGGCATCGACGGCCACGCGGGCTCCGGAAAGTCCACGTTCGCAGGGCGGTTGGCCGACGTACTCGGCGGCGTTCCCGTGCTGCACCTCGACGACATCGCCCGGCACGACGAACTGTTCGGCTGGACCGGGCGCCTGCTGAGCGAGGTGATCGCACCGCTGGGCCGGGGCGAGACCGCGCACTACGCCCCCTACGACTGGCACACCCGCCGCCCCGGAGCACCCCGCGCCCTGCCGCCGGCCCCGCTGATCCTGCTGGAGGGGGTCGGAGCGGGCCGGCGCGCTCTGCGGCCGCACCTGGCACACCTGCTGTGGATGGAACTGCCCCGCGAGGAGTCCTGGACGCGCGGACGGTCCCGGGACGGGAGGGAACAGCGGGAGTTCTGGGACGAATGGGTCGGGGCGGAACAACGGCATTTCGCCGAAGACCCCTCCCGGCCCTTCGCCGACCTCCTGGTACGGCAGTGCCGGGAGGGATATGAGACCGCCAAAGGGCCTGCTGCGACTGTTGGACCGGACCAGAATGTCACCCACGGTGACAGCCCGACGGCGATGTGTTGAACCTGTGAAGAACCATCGGTAAGAACTTGCCGGACTCCCCCAACTCGGCTTGACCGAGGGGCCGTACAGGTCTTACGTTCTCAATGCGCGACCGTTCGAGGTCGCCCGCAGTCGCGAAGCCCCCGGTTGTTCCCCCGTGATCGGGGGCTTCGTTCTGCCCTCGCCCGGTTTTCCGGACGCCGTGAGGCGCCATTCGCTCACCCTGGGTCACCGTGCCCGATGCGCCTCATCTGCTCCCACCTCGCCAAACGGCCTGTGCGGCACCCTACGGCGGGCGACACCTCCGCAGGTACGATGCCCTCGGTGCGACCTACGGACGGCTGCTCTGCACACCGTTGCAACTCCGGTCCGCGGCACAGCGGTTGGACGAAGGCGGCCATCGGGCGACGGCCCGGTGGTGAAACCACGGGGGCACGGTTTGTGGGGGACGTGATGGATTTCGGCACGCAGGGCCCCGAGGCCCCGGCCGACCTCGCCTGGCTGCGGGGCGTGGACGCCTACACGATGGGCGCCTATCCGCAAGCCGAGGAGGAGTTCCGGGTCGCGGTGCGGATCGATCCCGGGATGGCCGACGGCTGGCTCGGGCTGCATGCGCTGCGCGTCGACACGACGACCGCGCTGCTACGGATGTTCCGGCACCGCGAGCGCTTCGGCGAACAGCGCACCCGGCATCGGCGGACGCTCAACTCCTGGTACTGGCTGGGGTGGTGGGTGCAGCCGGTCCTGGAGAGCCCTCGTGATCTGCTCCTCGCGCACGCCTCGCACTGGCTGGACGGCCGCCATGTCCCCGAGCTGGACCGGGCCCTCGCGGGCCTGCCGCCGGTGGACACCGACCACCAGGTCCGCTTTCTGCACGCCTGCCGCGCCTATCTGGTCAAGGACTGGGAGCAGTTGGTCCGGCACACCGACCCGCTGATCGACGACGCCATGCTCGGCATCGAGGCCGGTCTGTTCGGCGGCATGGCGCGGGTCCGTCTGGAGATGTTCGGCCAGGCCGAGCCACTCCTGTCGTCGGCCCTGATGCGCTGTCGCAGCGAACAGCCCCAGCGCAAGGAACTGCGCTACTGGCTGGCCCGGGCCCATGAGGGAACCGGCCGGTCCGCGGCCGCGCTGCCCCTCTACCGGGCCGTGCACCGCGTCGACCCCGCCTTCATGGACACCTCGGCCCGGCTCGCCGCGATCGCCGAGAGCGACGGGTACGACGACTCCGCCGATCTCGCGTCGATCACGCTCACCGGGTTCGGGCAGGACGTCCTCGAAGGGCCCGACGGGGTCGATCCCCTGTTCGGCATCGAGGGGCGGGAGTTGAAGCTCTCCGAGCCGGAGCCGCCGCCCGGCGGGCCACTGCCCTCGATGACCGACCCGGCCGGACGCGAGAGGTCCGGAGTACCGGTGGGGCCGCTGCCCGCGGGACCCACCGACCCCGCCTTACTGGAGGAAGCCCTCACCGAACTGGAGCGCATGGTCGGCCTGGACCCGGTGAAACGCCAGGTCAAGGCGCTCTCCGCCCAGTTGAACATGGCCCGTCTGCGGACCGGTCAGGGCCTTCCGGTGCAACCACCCAAGCGTCACTTCGTCTTCTCCGGCCCCTCCGGCACCGGCAAGACCACGGTGGCCCGCATCCTGGGACGCGTCTTCTACGCCCTCGGGCTGCTCGGCGGTGACCATCTCGTGGAGGCGCAGCGGGCGGACCTGGTCGGGGAGTACCTCGGCCAGACGGCGGTGAAGGCCAACGAACTGATCGACTCGGCGCTCGGCGGCGTGCTCTTCGTCGACGAGGCGTACTCGCTCTCCAACTCCGGCTACGGCAAGGGCGACGCGTACGGCGACGAGGCGCTCCAGGTGCTGCTGAAGCGGGCCGAGGACAACCGGGACCACCTGGTCGTGATCCTTGCCGGTTACCCGGAGGGCATGGACCGCCTCCTGGCCGCGAACCCGGGGCTCTCCTCCCGCTTCACCACCCGCGTCGACTTCCCCTCGTACCGTCCGCTCGAACTCACCTCCATCGGCGAGGTGTTGGCGAGCGAGAACGGTGACATCTGGGACGAGGAGGCGCTGGACGAGCTGCGCTCCATCGCCGGCCACGTGGTGGACCAGGGGTGGATCGACGAGCTGGGGAACGGGCGGTTCCTGCGGACGCTGTACGAGAAGAGCTGTGCGTACCGGGATCTTCGGCTGTCGACGTATCCGGGCGTGCTGACGCGGGACGACTTGTCGACGTTGCGGCTGGCGGACCTGATGCAGGCGTACGGGGAGGTCCTGTCGGGGCGGGGACCGCAGGATCCGTCGGCGATGTAGTCGTACGGCTGCGGGCCGGTGGGGCTTCTCGCGCAGTTCCCGCGCCCCTAAAGGCGGTGGGCGCAGCCAGACATCCTTGACGGCACCCACCCCACCGGCCCGCAGCCGTACGACGACCTACGACGCCAACGCCTCCTCGCTGCTCCGGGGCTCGGCGACCCGGACCTCCGGCAGCTCCCGGTGCGCCGGGTCCCGTACCTCGCCCACCAGCAGCTCCAGTACGTCCTCCAGCGCGACCAGCCCGAGCACCTTGCCCGAACCGTCCGCCACCTGGGCCAGATGGGTCGCCGCACGCCGCATCACCGTCAGGGCGTCGTCCAGCGGCAGATCGGACCTGAGCTTCGTCATCCGACGCCAGATCTGCTGGGGCACCGCCCGCTGCGAGTCCTCCAGGTCCAGTACGTCCTTCACATGCAGGTAGCCCATGAAGGCACCGTTCTCCGCGGCGATCGGGAAGCGTGAGTACCCGGTGTGGCCGGTGAGTTCGATGATCTGGCCCGGGGTCACCGAGGGGCGCACCGTCACCAGGGACTCCCGCTTGAGCAGGACGTCCGTCACGGGGCGGGAGCCCAGTTCCAGCGCGTCCTCCAGGCGTTCCTGTTCCTCGGGGTCCAGCAGGCCCGCCTGGCCGGAGTCCTCCACCAGCCGGTTCAGCTGTTCACTCGTGAACACCGCCTCGACCTCGTCCTTGGGCTCGACGTGGAAGAGCCGCAGGATGCCCCGGGCGCAGGCGCCGAGGGCCACGGTGATCGGCCTGCACACCCTGGCGAAGGCCACCAGGCCCGGGCTGAGCCACAGCGCGACCCTCTCCGGGGCCGCCATCGCGAGGTTCTTCGGGACCATCTCGCCGATCACGAGGTGGAAGAAGACGACCGCGGCCAGGGCGATCACATAGCCCAGCGGATGGATCACGCCGTGCGGCACGTGGATCCACTCGAAGACCGGCTCCAGCAGCTTGGCGACCGTCGGTTCCGCGACGGCGCCGAGCGTCAGCGAGCACATGGTGATGCCGAACTGGGCCGCCGCCATCATCTGCGGCAGCCGCTCCAGGCCGTACAGCACCTGCCGGGCACGCGCGGTGCCGAGCGGTTCGATCTGGCTGCGGCGCACGGAGACGAGCGCGAACTCGGCGCCGACGAAGAAGCCGTTGGCGAGCACGAGCAGCGCGGCGAAGAGAAGTTGGAGCAGGCTCATCGGGCGGCCTCCATGACGTTCACGGTGGCGACCGTGCGGACAAGACGGACCCGCTCGGCTCTGTAGTGCCCGACCTGGCGCACGGTGAGCCGCCAGCCGGGCAGCTCGGCCCGGTCTCCGACGGCGGGGATACGGCCGAGCAGGTCGGCGACCAGCCCGGCGACGGTTTCGTACGGTCCTTCGGGCACGTCGAGGCCTATGCGCTGGAGGATGTCGACCCGGCAGCTGCCGTCGGCGTCCCAGGTGAGACGGCCGTCCTCCGACGGGGCGGCGGCCAGTTCGGGAGTTTCGTCGGACAGGTCGTCGTGCTCGTCGCGGACCTCGCCGACGATCTCCTCGACGATGTCCTCCAGGGTGACCACGCCGGCCGTGCCGCCGTACTCGTCGACGACGACGGCGATGGGCTGCTCGCTGCGCAGCTGGGCGAGGAGGGGCTGGACGGGGAGCGTCTCGGGCACCAGCAGCGCCGGGCGGGCGATACGGCCCACAGGCGTCCGCAGGCGGTCCTGCGAGGGGACCGCCAGGGCGTCCTTGAGGTGGACCATGCCGACGATCTCGTCGATCTTCTCGCGGTAGACCGGAAAACGGGACAGTCCGGTGGCGCGGGTGAGGTTGACGACGTCCTCGGCGGTCGCGGAGGCCTGGAGCGAGCTGACCTTCACGCGCGGGGTCATGACGTGCTGCGCGGTGAGCTCACCGAGCGACAGTGTGCGCACGAAGAGGTCCGCGGTGTCCTGCTCCAGGGCACCGGCCTGGGCCGAGTGCCGGGCCAGGGAGACCAGCTCGCCGGGGGTGCGGGCGGAGGCCAGCTCCTCGGCGGGCTCGATGCCGAGCGCGCGGACGAGGCGGTTGGCGACCGCGTTCAGGGCGGCGATCACCGGCCGGAACAGCCGGGCGAAGACGTGCTGCGGGCCGGCGACGAATCGGGCGACCTGCATCGGCTTGGACACCGCCCAGTTCTTGGGCACGAGCTCGCCGATCACCATCTGCACGGCCGAGGCCAGCAGCATGCCGACGACGACGGCCACACCGGAGACCGCGCCCTCGGGGATGCCGATGGCCGTGAACGGGCCGTGCAGCAGTTCCGCGAGTGCCGGTTCGGCGAGCATGCCGACGACGAGGGAGGTGATGGTGATGCCGAGCTGGGTGCCGGAGAGCTGGAACGACAGCTCCTTGAGCGATTCGGCGACCCTGCGGGCCCGTCGGTCGCCTTCGGCCGCGGCCTTCTCGGCGTCCGTGGCCTCGACGGTGACCAGGCCGAACTCGGCCGCCACGAAGAAGCCGTTGGCGAGGATCAGCAGGAACGCCGCTCCTAGGAGCAACAGGGGGATGGTCATGCCGCCGCCTCGATGGGTCGGGAGGGGGCGGCGCATGTACTACAGGACGATCCGTCCATCGCTGGAGGGAGTCACTCCTCGGGTAGCAGGAACAAGGTGCTGGAACAACACAGGGCGGAGGCGCGTGGAAAACGCCTCCGCCAACAGATTAATCAAGACATGGGCACCTGCGGCAGGGTGAAAGCCCCTTAGTCAGCCCTGATCTTCGTCCGGGCGGGCCGTGGAGCGGGCCTCGGCGAGCGCGCGCAGGGCCTTCGCGTCGGCGATGGCCCGCTCTTTTGCGATGCCCGGCTGGATGCCGAGCACGGGCAGGCTGGTGCCGTCGCTGAGGTTGAGGAACACCCACGGATCGCCGGGGCGCAGGTTCACCTGGACGATCTCGGCCCATTCCAGACGCCGCCGGCCGGCGATGTTCTGGACGGTGACCCCGGACTCGTCGGCGACGACCTTCACTCTGGCCAGCATGAACAGCACACCGGCGAGCAGAGCCCCGGTGACGATGAAGCTCAGGCGCTCGCCGGGACCGAGCTGCTCCAGCAGCAGTGCGATCACCGTGATCACCACGAAGATCGCGGCACCGGCGGTCAGCAGGACCGCGCGGGTGCGGCCCGGCCGGAAGGTGACGGGGAGGTCGGGCGGTTCGGAGGACATCTGGCGGGACCCCTCAGAGACGGCAGGCGTGGATGGCCGTCGTCAGGATGGCCCGCGCGCCGATGTCGTACAGGTCGTCCATGATCCGCTGCGCTTCCTTGGCGGGGACCATCGCGCGGACGGCGACCCAGCCCTCGTTGTGCAGCGGGGACACGGTCGGGGACTCCAGGCCGGGCGTGAGCGCGACGGCCTTCTCCAGCTGCTCGACGCGGCAGTCGTAGTCCATCATCACGTACGTCCGCGCCACGAGGACGCCCTGGAGGCGGCGCAGGAACTGCTGCACCTTGGGCTCTTCCCCGTCCGCGCCGGTACGGCGGATGACGATGGCCTCGGACTTCATGATCGGCTCGCCGAAGACCTCCAGGCCCGCGTTGCGCAGGCTGGTGCCGGTCTCGACGACGTCCGCGATGACCTCGGCGACACCGAGCTCGATGGCGGTCTCGACGGCCCCGTCGAGGTGGACGACGGAGGCGTCGATGCCCTTGTCGGCGAGGTGGCCCGCGACGATCCCCTCGTACGAGGTGGCGACCGTCTTGCCCTTCAGGTCCTCGACGCCGTTCGCCTCACCGGGCTTGGAGGCGAAGCGGAACGTGGAGCGGGCGAAGCCGAGCGGGAGGATCTCCTCGGCGTCGGCGCCGGAGTCGATCAGCAGGTCGCGGCCGGTGATGCCGATGTCGAGCTGGCCGGAGGAGACGTAGATCGCGATGTCCCGGGGGCGGAGGTAGAAGAACTCCACGTCGTTGACCGGGTCGACGATGCGCAGTTCCTTGGACTCGCGGCGCTGCTGGTAGCCGGCCTCATGCAGCATGTCCGCCGCAGGGCCTGACAGGGAACCCTTGTTGGGGACGGCGATGCGCAGCATGAGGTCGGCTTCCTTTGCTCTCAGGGGTGGTTGCGGCGACTGGCTTTACAGGTGGGCGTAGACGTCGTCGAGGGAGATCCCGCGCGCGACCATCATCACCTGGACGTGGTACAGCAGCTGCGAGATCTCCTCGGCGGCCGCTTCCTTGCCCTCGTACTCGGCGGCCATCCAGACCTCGGCGGCCTCTTCGACGACCTTCTTGCCGATGGCATGGACGCCCTTGCCGACCAGTTCTGCGGTGCGGGAAGTGGCGGGGTCGCCGTTGGCGGCCTTGTGTTGGAGCTCGGTGAAGAGCTCCTCGAACGTCTTATTGGACATGGTGGCGCCCACTTTACGCGTAAGCCAGGACCACCTAACGCCACGGTTCGGATACTGAGCGGAGGGTGGCCGCGGTGGCCACGGCGGCGGTCACCGCCTCGTGTCCCTTGTCCTCGTTGGAGCCCTCGATGCCCGCGCGGTCCAGGGCCTGTTCCTCGGTGTCGCAGGTGAGAACGCCCATGCCCACGGGCACGCCGGTCTCCACGGACACCTGGGTGAGGCCCTGGGTGACGCCCTGGCACACGTACTCGAAGTGCGGGGTGCCGCCGCGGATGACGACACCGAGGGCGACGATCGCGTCGTAGCCGCGGCCCGCGAGGACCTTGGCGACGACCGGGAGCTCCCAGCTGCCGGGGACCCGGAGCAGGGTCGGCTCGTCGATGCCGAGGTCGTGCAGGGCGCGCAGGGCGCCGTCCACCAGTCCGTCCATCACCTTCTCGTGCCACTGTGCCGCGATGACGGCGACCCGCAGGTCTCCGACGTTGCGTACGGACAGTTCCGGTGCACCCTTGCCGCTCACGTTCTCAGGTCTCCTCGAAGTGCTTGTGCTACTGGTTGCTGCAGGTGGACACGGGGGTGGTGTCCAGCCAGGGCAGGTCGTGTCCCATCCGGTCCCGCTTGGTGCGCAGGTAGCGGAGGTTGTGCTCGCCCGCCTGTACGGGCATCGGCTCCCGACCGGTGACCTTGAGGCCGTGCCGCAGGAGCGCCTCGGACTTGTCGGGGTTGTTGGTCATCAGGCGCAGGCTGCGGACGCCGAGGTCCTCCAGGATCTGCGCGCCGGCGCCGTAGTCCCGGGCGTCGGCGGGCAGGCCGAGTTCCAGGTTGGCGTCGAGGGTGTCGTGGCCCTGTTCCTGCAGTTCGTAGGCCCGCAGCTTGGACAGCAGGCCGATCCCGCGCCCCTCGTGGCCGCGCAGGTAGACCACCACTCCCCTGCCCTCGGCCTGGATGCGCTCCAGGGAGGCGTCCAGCTGGGGGCCGCAGTCGCAGCGCAGGGAGCCGAAGATGTCGCCGGTGAGGCACTCGGAGTGCACGCGGACCAGGACGTCCTCGCCGTCGCCGATCTCGCCGTGCACCAGGGCGACGTGCTCGACGCCGTCGACGGTGGAGCGGTAGCCGTACGCCGTGAAGGCGCCGTGGGCGGTGGGGAGGCGGGTCTCGGCCTCGCGGCGGACCGTGGGTTCGGCGGCCTGACGGTAGGCGATCAGGTCCTCGATGGAGATGATCGTCAGGCCGTGCTTGCGGGCGAAGGGGATCAGTTCGGGCAGCCGGAGCATACGGCCGTCCTCGCCGGCGATCTCGACGATCGCTCCGGCGGGCCGCAGTCCCGCGAGCCTGGCGAGGTCGACGGCGGCCTCGGTGTGGCCGTTGCGGGTGAGGACGCCTCCGTCCTTGGCGCGCAGCGGGAAGATGTGGCCCGGGCGGACGAGGTCGGTGGGCTCGGCGTCGCCGCTCGCCAGGAGCCGAAGCGTGGTCGCGCGGTCGGATGCCGAGATCCCGGTGGTCACACCGTGAGCGCCGGATGCGTCCACGGAGACTGTGAACGCGGTTTTCATCGACTCGGTGTTGTCGTCGACCATCTGCGGCAGCTTCAGCCGGTCCAGTTCGTCGCCCTCCATGGGGGCGCAGATCAGGCCGCGGCACTCGCTCATCATGAAGGCGACGATCTCGGGGGTGATCTTCTCGGCGGCGACGACGAGGTCGCCCTCGTTCTCACGGTCCTCGTCGTCGACGACCACGATGGGGCGGCCGGCCGCGATGTCGGCGATGGCCTGCTCGACCGGGTCAAGCGCGAAGTCCTCGAACCCGTCGGTGCTGTACAGAATGGGTGGGATCGAAGGGGTGACGCGAAGCGTCTCGGTTGGGGTGGTGGCGGGTGACGGGCGGGCGGTCATGCCGGCGCTCCTTCCAGGGCGGGCCGTGCGGACTCGCGGGAGCGCAGCCACCAGTCGCGCATGCCCCACAGGACGAGCGCGCCGTAGATGACGTAGACGAAGCCGGAGAAGGCGTAGCCGTTGGCGAAGTTGAGCGGGACGCCGACGAGGTCGACGAGGAGCCAGGCGAACCAGAACTCGACCATGCCGCGCGCCTGGGCGTACATGGCGACGATGGTGCCGACGAAGATGTAGGCGTCCGGCCAGGGGTCCCAGGACAGGGTCGGGTAGGCCTTGAAGAGGAGAGCGACCGCGACGGTCCCGGCGGCGGCCGCGCCGGTCATCACCGCACGCTCGGTCCAGGTGGCGAACCGCGGGGCGATGTGACCGTCTCCGGACTGGCCCTTGTTGCGGTTCCACTGCCACCAGCCGTACAGGGCGACGGCCATGACGACGGCCTGCTTGCCCGCGCTGCCGGTGAGGTGTCCGTAGAAGGCGCCGAAGAGGATGAGGCCGGAGGCGAACTGCACCGGCCAGCTCCACAGGTTGCGCCGCCAGCCGAGCGCGAGGGCGATCAGGCCGAGGATGTTGCCGATCATGTCCGACCAGAGGATGTGCTGGCCGAACAGGGTGAAGGCCTCGGTGTTGAGCGAGTTCACTTCCCCGCCCCCTGACTGCTCGCGAGCAGGCGCTCGACGTACTTGGCGACGACGTCGACCTCGAGGTTGACCGGGGAGCCGGGCTGCTTGAGGCCGAGCGTGGTCAGATCGAGGGTGGTGGGGATGAGGCTGACGGTGAAGTAGTCGGGACCGGCGTCCACGACGGTGAGGCTGATGCCGTCGACCGTGATGGAGCCCTTCTCGACGACATAGCGCGAGAGATCCGCGGGCAGCGAGATCTTGACGATCTCCCAGTTCTCGGAGGGCTTGCGCTCCAGGACCTCACCGGTGCCGTCCACATGTCCCTGCACGATGTGGCCGCCGAGGCGTGCGCCGACGGCGGTGGGACGCTCCAGGTTGACGCGCGAGCCGACGCCGAGGGCGCCCAGGCTGGAGCGGTCGAGGGTCTCGGCCATGACGTCGGCGGTGAACTCGTCGCCCTCGTGGTCGACGACGGTGAGGCAGACGCCGTTGACGGCGATGGAGTCACCGTGTTTCGCGCCCTCGGTGACGACGGGACCCCGCAGTCGGAAGCGACACGCGTCGCCGAGGTTCTCGACGGCGGTGATCTCGCCCAGCTCTTCGACGATTCCGGTGAACACTTCCCGGGTCCTCCCTGCCTCTTCGGGCACGGACTCCGGGGCTGTCGATGACGACAGAACGTACGGGCAGGGACACCGGGGGCGACGCCGGACGCACTCGTCCCTCAGGACGAACGAATACGACGGCGCGCACGAATGTCCGCCCGCCGCGCACTGCCTCCCATCCGGACTTTAACCGTCGGTCCAGGAATTTCACCTGGTCAACCGGCCGCTGGAAGCGGCCGGGTCGCGGACTGTAACCGCCGGTTCGGACTTTCACCGACCCCGGAGTGCGCTGCTTCTGGTACAGAGTCAGTGTGCCACGCCCGATCCTCGTCCATACGGGCGAACGGTGTGCTGTGGCTCACAACCTCGTCGCCCCTGTCTCGCGACCCCTTGACCTAATGGTCTAGTCCTTTTTAGGGTCGCCGTGCGTGGACACCCGTAAGTGGACACCCGTAAGACGGGCCCGGCGGCGGTGAAGACGGCCCTTGCCCGCCGCCGGGTCTCCTTCCCCGGTGAAACGCGCGTCCGGCGGGACGAGGTCGGGCCGGCGGGGACGTTCGATGACTATCCGCGGGCCGGGGCGTGCCCTCGCGGTGGAGCCGCAGGACCGGACAGGGCTCCGCGCGCATGAAGGGGCGCGAACACCTCGTCCTGGGCTCTGTCCCGCGCGGTGAGCAGGGCTCCTCTCAGCACCGCTCCCCCGCCCAGCGCGCTCGCCCGCACCTCCGTGGACAGCGGGGACATCCGGCGGACTCGCCGCTCCACCCGTGCCGCGAGGTCCGTCCCGCCGGCCTGGCCGACCTCGCCGGCCAGGACCAGGCAGCCGGGGTCGAGAACAGCGACGACCGACGCGACTCCTATGGCGAGGCGGTCGGCGAGGGCGTCGAGGAAGTCCGCCGAGTCCCTCGCCACGGCCTCCCGCACGACATGCGCGGCCGGCGGTTCGTGGCCGCCGTCCTCGACCACCAGCCCGTACTCCCGCGCAAGCGCCACGATCGCCGCCGAGCCCGCCAGGGAGTGGAAACCTCCCTCACAGTCCACCGCGGACGGCAGTCCGCCCGTGCCCGGTACCGGCAGGAAGCCGATCTCGCCCGTACCGCCCGAGGCGCCCCTGCGCAGGGTGCCGTCCAGGACCACCGCGGCGCCCGTGCCGTGGCCGAGCCAGAGGAGGACGAAGGTGTCCCGGTCGCGGGCCACCCCGTCCCGCTGCTCCGCCAGTGCCGCGAGGTTGGTCTCGTTCTCGACGTGCGTGCGGGTCACGGGGAACCGTTCCTGGAGCGCCAGCACCAGTCGCCGGTGCCACTCGGGCAGGCCGCCGGAGTCGCGGAGTTCACCGGTGGCCGGGTCGATCAGACCGGGGGCGCCGATGCCGACGGTGTGCAGTTCCGGCACCCCGGCCTCCTTCGCCGTCCGTTCGACGAGCGCGACCGCCTGCTCGACCGCGGGCCCCGTGCCGGTGTCCCCGCCGATGGGCACCGACGCCTCGGCCAGCACCCGCCCCAGCAGGTCGGACACGGCGACGGAGACGCCCTCCGTGCGGACGTCGAGGGCCGCGAGATGAGCCTGGTCGGCGACGATGCCGTACAGCTTCGCGTTCGGGCCGCGGCGCTGCTCCCCCGACTCCCCGACCACGTGGATCAGTCCGGCGGCGGCGAGGCGCTCGACGAGGTCGGCGACCGTCGGCCGGGACAGTCCGGTGTGCTGCTTCAACTGCCCTGCCGTCAGCGGACCTTCCTGCTGGAGCAGACGCAGGGCGTGCCGGTCGTTGATGGCCCGGGCGGTGCTCGGGGATGCGGGCATGCCGGGCATCCTCTCAGATCCGTGGTGCCGAATACGCGCTATCTAACAGGCAGGGTTCCTGATAGTTTACGGCGGCGGTGTCAGAACGACGGGGATCCGGGAGGGGCGGGAACATGGGCGGTGTGGTTCAGGTGTCGGCGGAGGTACGTCGGGCCCGGTACGCCGTGGCCGCCGTGTTCGCCGTGCACGGGGCCGTGACCGGCTCGTTCGCGACCCGGGTGCCCTGGATCCAGGACCATGCCTCGCTGAGCGCGGGGCAGTTGGGCTTCTCCCTGGCCTTCACCGCGTTCGGCGCGTCGTGCTCGATGCCGCTGGCCGCCCGGTTCAGCCACCGCTTCGGCAGCCGCACGGCGCTGCGCGGGCTGATCACCCTGTGGACCCTGTCCCTGGTCCTGCCATCGGTCGCGCCCAACCTTTACACGTTGTGTCTCGCGATGTTCGTGTACGGGGCGAGCGCCGGCATGGCCGACGTGGTCATGAACGCGCTGGGCGTCGAGATCGAGAACCTGCTCGGCAAGTCGATCATGTCCAGCCTGCACGGCATGTGGAGCGCGGGCGCCCTGGTGGGCTCGGCCGGCGGCACGCTCGCCGCACATCTGGACTCGGACGCGCGTGTGCACTTCGCGCTGGCCTCGGCCTGTCTCACCCTGCTCGGTCTGCTGGCCTGCCGGTGGGTCCTCGATGTGCAGGCCGCCGAGGACGAGGAGCCGCCGCCGCGGTTCGCGCTGCCCCCGAAGTCGGCTCTGCTGATCGGAACGGTCGGTTTCTGCGCGGTGTTCGCGGAGGGCGCGAGCCTGGACTGGTCGGCGGTCTATCTCAAGGACCGGCTCGAGGCCTCGGCGGGACTCGCCGCGGCCTGCACGACCGGCTTCATGCTCACCATGGCGGTGGCCCGGCTCGTCGGCGACACCGTGGTCAACCGCTTCGGGTCGGTCCGTACCGTTCGCCTGGGCGGTGTCCTCGCCGCCACCGGCGGAGTGCTCATCGTCGTCGCGGGTCATCCGGCGGTGGCCATGGCCGGGTTCGCGCTGATGGGTCTCGGCATCGCCGTCGTCGTACCGCTGTGCTTCGCGGCGGCGGGGCGCAGCGGGCCCAATCCGAGCCAGGCGATCGCGGGCGTCGCGACCATCACCTACACCTCGGGGCTCATCGCGCCGAGCCTGCTGGGCGGTGTGGCCCAGGCGACCAGCCTGATGGTCTCGTTCGTCCTGGTGACCGTGCTGGCCGGTGGGATCGTGGCCTTCGCGGGCGTACTGCGCGCCGGTGACCGCGACCGGCCGAAGCTCAGCGCGCCGGCCGCGGCGGTTCCCGGCCCGCGATCCTGAACTCCTCGCCGCGGACGGGGCGCAGCGTCCCCGCGTCGAACCGGACCGGCTCCCGGGTTGCCTCGCGCGCGTAGGCCCCGGGTACGGATCTACGGCGAGGCGAGCTCATAGGCGTACGACGGGCTGAACGTACCCGGTGTGCCCTTGCAGCCGTCCGACTCCCCCGGCAGCTTCACCCAGAGGTAACCGTCGATCCTCGCCTCGCCGGTGTTCAGGCTCGGCGCCCGGCCGATCTTCCGGCCCGCCGGGTCGCACCACTCGCCGTCCGCCGGGGCGCCGTTGCCGTTGCGGCTGGTGTCGATGACGGCGCCCAGACCCGACGGTCCGCCCAGGGCATCGAGGACCTGGCGGTCGTAGGAGATCTCGGCGCTCGTGGCGTGGAAGTTGGAGACGTTGCTGAAGATCCCGTCGGAGGAGGCGGCCGAGGCGGCGCCCGCCTGCTTCAGCAGAGCCGCCTGCCTGCTCGCCGGGTGCCAGCCGGAGTGACCGGCGTCGTAGTAGACGCGGGCCTTCGGGTCGGCGGCCTTCAGGACCCGGCCCGCGCGGGCCAACGAGGCGAAACGCTCCGCCCGTCGGTCGGCCGACAGGCAGTCCGACTGGGCGATCGAGTCGGGCTCCAGCACGACCACGACCTCGCCGGACCCGAGCCCCGCGGCGAACCGGTCGATCCAGTCGTCGTACGCGCCGGAATCGGGCGCCCCGCCCTCGGAGGCCCCGCCGCAGTCGCGGTCCGGGATCGCGTACGCCACGACCACCGGGACGCGGCCCTGCGCGGCCCCGCCCGACGTGACCGCGCGGACCCGGGAGGTGATGGTCTGCGGCGTGTAGTCCGCGAACCAGACCGCGGCCGGCCGGTCGGCGATACGGGCCTCTATGACGTCGGTGCGCCGGTCCCGCGGGTTGTCCCGCACCCAGTCGAGCACCTGGGAGGAGGGGTAGCGGTAGAGACGGGTGGAGGTGGTGGGGCGGGCCTTCGTGGAGCTGGGGCTCGCCTTCCTGGGAGACGGTGACGCGCTGGCCCTCACCGAAGGTGACTTGGCCGCTGTGGCGGAGGCCGACGCGGACACCGACGGGACGACGGACGGCGGGCGCACGCTCGGGGAGCCGCTGACGGGTTCCGGCCGCGCCTCGGCGGAGCCACCGCGGCCGTCCGGCGCGGAGAGCAGTCCGGTCGCGGTGCCCACGGCGACCACCACGGAGGCCACCGCGACCATCGCGCCGCGGCCCACGGCACGCCTGCGTGCGGCGCGACGCGCTGCCAGCCGCTGGGCACGTAGGCCTGACACCCTGTCGCTCCCCCCTGGCGCGGCGGGCGCGTTCCCCCGTTCTGGGGAAGCGTCGGGCTCGCCGGTACCCCGGCCAGCCTAGGACTGGGACCCTGCCGCTATGGCGCAATTGGAACAGTTCACCACTCCCCTCGACACCGTCGTCTCCCGTATGCGCGCCCTGGAGGCGGACCTGCCGGAGCGGGACGGCGTAGGGGTCTTCAACCGCGTCTACCTCGCCGTCACCGAGGCGGTCGACCGGCACGTCGACAGGGGCCGGTTCACGGACGCGCGGGCCGCGATCACGCTGGACGTACGGTTCGCCGAGCGCTACCTCGCGGCGGTGGACGCGGTCTCACGCGAACGCCGCCCGCCGGCCTGCTGGCGGCCCCTGTTCCAGTTCCGCCGTCATCCCGGGGTACGACCGCTGCAGTTCGCGCTGGCGGGCATCAATGCGCACATCGGGCACGACCTGGCGCTCGCCGTGGTGGACACCTGTCGTAGCCTCGGCTGCGAACCCTGCGACGTGGAGGACGAGTTCGACCGCGTGGGCGATCTCCTCGTCTCGCTGGAGGAACGCATCCGCGAGGATCTGATGCCGGGCCCCGACCTCCTCCAGATCGCCGATCCGCTCACCCACCTGCTCGGCTCCTGGAGCCTGGACCGGGCCCGCGACGCCACCTGGACCGCGGCCCGTGCGCTGTGGGCGCTGCGCGGACTGCCCGATGTGGCCGGGGAGTTCACCGAACGCCTGGACACCGCCGTGGGGTTCGCGGGGCGCATGCTGCTCACACCGCTGCCGGACTGAGCCCCACCGCGCGGCCGATCCGCTCGGCGGGGCGCGCCACGGCCGCCGGGGTCTAGTCCTCGGGGAGTTCGACCGGCGCGATCTCCTCGTACACGTCCCCCGGTCCCGGGTTGGTCGCGTCGGTCTCGCCGCCGAAGTGGTGCATCACGCCCCAGACCGCGTTCAGCGCGGTCTGGATCGCGCCCTCGGCCCAGCCGGCCGTCCAGGAGACGTCGTCACCGGCAAGGAAGATCCCGCGCTTGTCCTCGGGCAGCCGGTCCTGCATGAAGTGGGTGAACAGGCGCCGCTGGTAGCGGTAGTGGCCGGGCAGGTTGGCCTTGAACGCACCCATGAAGTAGGGCTCGTTCTCCCAGGAGACGGTCACCGGGCTGCCGATGACGTGCTTCCTGATGTCGACCTTGGGGTAGATCTCGCCGAGCGACTTCAGCATGACCTCCATCCGCTCGTTCGCGGACAGCGGCAGCCACTTCAGGCTGTCGTCGCACCAGGTGTAGGAGAGACAGATGACGGCGGGCTTGTCGGGGCCGTCGTCCAGCAGGTAGGTCCCGCGCGTCATACGGTCGGTGAGGGTCATCGACATGACGTCCCGGCCCGTCTCCTCATCCTTGTCCAGCCAGAACGGCCGGTCGACCGGCACGAAGAGCTTCGACGACTCCATGTAGTGCGTGCGCTCGATCGCCGTCCAGTGGTCGATCGGGAAGAGCGAGTCGTCGCAGGCGATCTTGGACAGCAGCATCCAGGACTGGGCGGTGAAGACGGCCGCCGCATAGGTGCGGATGTCTCCCCGGGCGTCCGTCACGGTGATCCGGTCGCCGGCCGTGCGGTGCAGACGGGTGACCGCCGGGCGGGGTTCGCCGTTGACGTGCAGCGTCTTGAGCGAGGTCCCGTGGGGCCAGTGGACGATCTTCTCCGGCTCGCGTTCCCAGAGCCTGAGCGGCAGTTGCTGCGAGCCGCCCACGATGCCGCGGTGGTGGTCGTCGGCCTCGGTGTAGACGACGCGCAGGATCTCCAGGATGGAGTTGGGGAAATCGGTGTCCCAGCCGCCGGTGCCGAAGCCGACCTGGCCGAAGATCTCGCGGTGCCGGAACGACCTGAAGGCCTCGGACTCGCATAGGAAGCCGTAGAAGGTCTGGTTGTCGAGCTTCTCGACGAGCCGCGCCCAGATCTCCCGGATGCGCGGCACGTCGCGCTCCCGCAGGGCGCGGTTCATGTCGGTGAAGTCGGCCCCGTCTTCGAGGCACTTGTTCCAGGCCTCGGCGACATCGCGGTAGACCTGCGGCAGGTCGGCGACCGTCTCGGCGTAGTGGGACTCGCCCTTGAGGTCGACCACCGTCGAAGGGGTGGCCTCCGCAAGGGGGTTGGGGAAGGGGCGGGTCTCCAGGCCGACGAGGTCGATGTAGTGCTGGAGCGCCGTCGAGGAGGGCGGGAAGCGCATCGCGCCCATCTCGGCCGTCAACGACGGGTCACAGCCCTCGAAACCCACGGTCCGCAGCCGTCCACCGATCCGGTCGGCCTCGTAGACGACCGGCTTGAGGCCCATCTTCATCAGCTCGTACGCGGCCACGATGCCGGACAGACCGCCGCCGATCACCGCGACCTCGGTGCCGAGTGCGGTGGCCGGTATCTGGCCGAGGCCCGCCGGGTGCGCGAGGAAGTCGTCGTAGGCGTACGGGAAGTCCGGCCCGAACATGGTGATCGGCGGCAGCTGGGGCTCGTCTGCGTGCTCGACGGCGTTGGGCACGGTGGACGTCATGGGGTACGGGCTCCTTGCGATCTTGCGATCCTTGCGATTCTTGCGAAAGAGACGAGGTGGGTTCTCAGACCAGGGACCCGTAGAGACCGGGGCGGCGGTCCCGCAGATACGGGTTCGCCTCGCGGGAGGCGGTGAGGAAGGCGGGGTCGGCGTCGGCGAACACCAGCTCCTCACCGCGTCCGGCGCGGGCGCGGGCCACCCCGTCGGGACCGGCCAGCGTGGAGAGCCCGACGAAGTCGAACTCCCCTTCGCGGCCGACCCGGTTGACGTAGGCGACGTACATCTGGCTCTCCCAGGCCCGCACGGGCACGAGGGACTCGGCGACGAACTGGAACGGGTGCATCTGGGCCGTGGGCACCACGAGGAGGTCGGTGCCGGCGAGGGCGTGGGCGCGGACGTTCTCCGGGAACTCGACGTCGTAGCAGATCATGAGGCCGACGGTCAGTCCGCCCACCTCGGCCTGGACCACCGGCTGTTCGCCCGGCTCGAAGTGCTCCTGCTCGAAGCAGCCGAAGAGGTGGGTCTTGCGGTAGCCGGCGAGACGGGCACCCTCGGCGGAGATCAGCTGGACCGAGTTGTACACACGCCCGCCGTCGCGCTCCGGGTATCCGTACGCGATCGCCAGCCCGTGCCGCTCGGCGATCTCCGCGACCGTGTCCGCCGAGTCGCCGTCGGCGGGTTCGGCGAGGCGGGCGATGTCGTCGCCGATCGCGTACCCGGTGAGGAACATCTCCGGCGCGGCCAGCAGTACGGCGCCCGCGGCGGCGGCCCGGCCCGCGGCCTCGTCGAGAACCTTGAGGTTCCCCTCGACGGAGCCGGGGCGGCCGGAGCTCTGGAGCAGGGCGGTGCGCATGCGTGATCCTCACCGGGCGGAAGGTGGTTGCGGGGGCCACCTAGACGGTACGGGCGGCTCACCAGGACGGACAAGGAGGAGCCGTTGCGTGCCGGTGAGCGGTTTGTTGCGTGTCCGGGCCGACCGGCGGCGATTCGTTGCGTGCGGTCCGAGGACACGCGGTGGCGCTGTGCTGCACACGGCTGGAGACAGCTCCGTGGCGATGCGCCGCATGCGGCCGGAGGCAGCCCCGTGGCGCTACGCCGCCCACATCCGGCGGCAGCCCCACGGCGAAACGCCCCATGCGGCCGGACGCGGCCCCTCCGCGGCTCACCGGGAGCGGCCCGCGCGGGACCCCGCGTCGGCGAGGGCCGCGGGCACGGCTCCTGTTCCCGGGCCGGGGACACCACAGGCCACGCCCCGGCCCGGTAACAGGGACGCCACCGCTCACCAACCCCGGCCCAGCGGCGAAGACGTCAGCGGTCACGACCCCCCAGACCCAGTACCAGCGCCGTCACCAGGTACGGCACGGAGAGGATCATGAAGACCGTGCTCTCCGCCGCCTCCGCGCCGAGCAGGGCGTACAGGCCGAACACGGCGACCGTGACCAGTTCCGTGCCCAGGCTCGCCACCGAGGTCAGGGTGGCCCGGCGGGCGTCGCCGATCCGGTGCTGGAGCCGGACGTCGGCGAGTACCTCCGCGAGCTGGAACCCGGCGAAGGCGAGGCCCACGAGGACGATGCCGGCCGGGGTGCGGACCCCGGCGCCCACGGCCAGGGCGAGCGCGGCGCCCGCGAGCAGGGCGGCGAGCCCGCGGGTGCCGAGGCGTTCGGCCGGCCCCGCAAACAGGGCGCCGACGGTGACGGCGGCCCAGACCAGCAGGACCAGGTAGGGCACGGTCTCCTCGGCCACACCGAGGTCGCGGATCAGCAGCGGGACGTACTCGTCTAGGGCACCCCACACCGCGGCGACGGCCGGGACGAGCAGCAGGGCGCCCCGGACGGCCCGGTCCCCGCGGGCCTCGGCGAGCCCGGCCCGCAGGATCGCCGTCCAGCGCGCGGTGGCCTTCTCGGCGGGCGCCCGGTGTTCCGGCAGCCGGGTCGCCGTCACCGCGGCCAGCAGACAGGCCAGGACGCTCGCGGCGCCGACGGCCGGGTAGCCGCCGAGCGCGAGGACCGGTCCGGCGAGCCCCATGGCCGCGACCGTGCCCAGCAGCCGGGCCGCCCGGGCCCGCCCCATCACCTGCGCGTACCGCTCGGCGGCTCCGAACCGCTCCAGCTCGTCGTAGACGAGGGCTTCCAGGGCTCCGGAGCCGAGCGCGCCTCCGGCACCCCACAGGACGAAGCCCGCCGCGAACGCCCCGTACGACGGGACGCTCACCCACAGCGCGAAGCCGACGGCCGTGAGCAGCGGGCCGATCCACAGCAGCCTGCGCCGCGAGACGGTGTCGGCCCAGGCGCCGGAGGGCACTTCGAGCACGACGGCCGTGACCGACCACAGGGCGAACAGCGAGGAGATCTGCCACAGGGGCAGGCCGGTGTCGGCGAACAGCAGCGCGTACACCGGGTAGAGCAGGACGAGGTCGTCGAGGAACGCGTAGCCGTACAGCGTGGTCGTCAGCCGGCGGGCACCGGTCGCGGGCACGCGTGCGGGTGAGAGTGTCATGAGGCCTTCCCGGAGGGGCGGTTCGGACGTCGTGGGTACGGCGTCCGAGGTGGCCCTCGGGAGGCACGGCTGGTGGATCAATGTCGCCAGGTCATGACCCGATGCTAGACAGTTCCGCGCCCGCTGCCCAGTGAGAATGTGGTGATCACGGCGGCATGGTCGGACGGCCAGTCGTTGTCCTCGACGTCCGGCCAGGTCCGCGGGGCGCCGCTGACGTACGTCAGCGAGTCGAGGACCGCGAGCCCCCGGTGCAGGACGAAGTCGATGCGGTCCTGCGGCTCCGGGTGGGCGTGCACCGGCGACCAGGTGTGCCCCGGGTCCCGTACGGCATCGGGGCGGGCCTCCCGGAAGGAGTCCTCGAAGCCCGCTTCCGCGGCCGCCTCGGTGACCGGCCATGCGGTGTCCGGCCGGTCCAGGTGGGAGGGGCTGTTGAAGTCGCCGACGAGGACGACGGGCCGCGCGCCCCCGATCCGGCGCAGGGTGTCCCGTATCTGCCCGAGCCGCACCTCCTCGTGGGCGAGCGGCTCGGACTCGTAGGGCCCGTACCGCTCGGAGTCGAGGTGGGCCGTCCAGACCTCGACCTCCCCGTCCCCTACGGCGATCCGGGCCCCGGCGGCCCCGTAGAAACCGACGTCCGGGTCACCGAGCGGGGCCGTGATCGGGAAGCGGCTGATGACGCCGAGGTTCGGTCCGGCGCTGTGGTGGTGCCAGCCGAGCG
Organism: Streptomyces sp. NPDC031225; assembly: GCF_055570355.1. NCBI lineage: Bacteria > Bacillati > Actinomycetota > Actinomycetes > Kitasatosporales > Streptomycetaceae > Streptomyces > Streptomyces sp. NPDC031225. The sequence continues at coordinate 80,743 of NZ_JBVIHJ010000001.1, forward strand.
CGTCGGCGAGTTCCTCGGCGGCGGTGCCGTACGTCTCCTGGAGCCCGACCACGTCCACGTCGGTCTCGGTGATGACCTTGAGCTGCTTGGCCCGGTGGTCGTGGACCTTGGTGCCGCCGTACCAGAGGTTCCAGGTCATCACGCGCAGCCGGTGCGGCAGCAGGGCGCGCAGACGTGCCGGGGTGACGCCCTCCAGTGCGGCCAGGACGGTCCGGCCCGGGGCCGGGTCGATGGGGGCCAGTGAGGGGACGGCGAGGACCGCGCATCCGGCCGCCTCGGCGGAGGCGACACCGGTCTCGGTGTCCTCGACGGCCACGCAGTTCGCCGGGTGCACGCCGAGGGCGTGGCAGGCGGCGAGGTAGGGGTCGGGGGCCGGCTTGGTGTGTTCGGTGTCGTCGGCGGTGACGGAGACGGCGAAGCGGCTCGCGCCGCCCAGGGCTTCGAGGACGGTGTCGGCGACGGACCGGGGGGACGCGGTCACCAGAGCGGTGGGGACACCCTCGTGGGCCAGGGCGTCGAGCAGGTCGAGGGCGCCGGGGCGGGGCACGACGCCGGTGCGGACACGGTCCGCGAACCCCTGGTGGAGCGCGGCGGCGAGGACCGCGGCGGGGGTGCCCGTGGCCGCGGCCAGCCAGGCGGCGGTGTACTCGACGGGACGGCCCAGCACCTGCGGCCTGTCCGCCTCGGTCAGGGGCCGCCCGGCGACCTGCTCCACCGCCTCCCACCACAGCCGCTCGGTGTCGACGAGCGTGCCGTCCATGTCGAACAGGACGGCCTGGAGGGGGAGTCGAGTCACGGTTGTCTCTTTCGTGGGGGGATCTTCATTAGGGGTCAGCCGGCGCGTTCCGCCACCAGCACCGGCCGCTCGGGCAGCGACACGCTCACCGTGGTGCCGGCGGTGAGCCCGGCCGCCTCGTGCGCGGGCACGTCGGCCTTGACCCCGGTGCCGTCGGCGAGCAGGAGGGTGACCCGGACGGCCGCGCCCAGGAAGGACGTGGCGACCACGCGCGACTTCCCGTCGGCCTCGGCACGCACCCGCACGGCCTCCGGCCGCACCAGCACGTCGACCTCGGTCGCGGACGGCACCGGGCCGTCGACGGGCAGCCGCTGCCCGAGCACGTCGACCGTGCCCTGGGCGAGCCGCCCCGGGATCCGGCTCATCGTGCCGACGAACTCGGCGACGAAGGCGGTGGCGGGACGGCCGTACAACTCGCTGGGCGCCGCGCACTGTTCGAGCTTCCCGGCGTGCATCACGGCGACCCGGTCCGCCATGGACAGGGCCTCCTCCTGGTCGTGGGTGACGAACAGCGTGGTGATGCCGAGCTCCTGCTGGAGGCGGCGGATCTCCTCGCGGAGGGTGAGCCGCACCTTGGCGTCCAGGGCCGACAGGGGCTCGTCGAGGAGCAGGACACGCGGCCGCAGGGCGAGCGCGCGGGCCAGCGCGACCCGCTGCTGCTGGCCGCCGGAGAGCTGGTGCGGGAACCGCCCGCCCTTGTCGGCGAGCCCGACCAGTTCCAGCAACTCGGCTGCCCTGGAACGCCGTTCGGCTGTCCGGACCTTGCGCATCCGCAGTCCGAAGGCGACGTTGTCGAGCGCGTCGAGATGCGGGAACAGGCTGTACGACTGGAAGACCATCCCGGCGTCCCGGCGGTGTGCCGGCACCCGGGTCACGTCCTCGCCGTCCACCAGCACCTCGCCGAAGCTGGGGTGTTCGAACCCGGCGAGCATCCTGAGCGCGGTGGTCTTGCCGCAGCCGGACGGGCCGAGCAGGGCGAGCAGTTCACCGGGCCGGGCGGTCAGGTCGAGGCCGTCGAGGGCGACGGTGGGCCCGAACTCCCGCCTCAGTCCCCGGAATTCGACAGTTGCGGCTGTTTCAGGCATGGGTCATCCCCGGGAGGTAGTACGGGTACGGCCGCCGAAGCCGGCCAGGACGAGGAGCAGCGCCCACGTCACGAGCAGGCTGAGCACGGACACGGCGACGGACAACTGGGCCTGCGAGCCGCTGACGTTGACGATCCACACGGCGAAGGGCTGGAAGCCCAGCAGCTGGGCCACGGTGAACTCGCCGAGCACCAGGGCGAGCGTCAGGAAGGAGGCGTTGAGCAGGGCGCCGCGCAGATTGGGCAGTACGGCCCGGACGAGGGCCTGCGGCCAGCCGGCACCGCAGCTGCGGGCGGCCTCGACGAGGGTGCGGACGTCGACGGCGCGCAGTCCGGCGTCCAGTGCCCGGTAGACGAACGGCAGCGCCATCACGACGTAGGCCAGGACCAGGACGAACGGGAAGCCGGGGTTCTGGATCGCCACGAAGGTCTCGAACAGCGGGGTGCGCGAGAGGTGTTCCGGTCCCCACTTGAGGACCGTGCCGATGCCGGCGACGAACGCGATCGGCGGGACGACCAACGGCAGTGAGCACACCACCTCGACGACCGCCCTGAGCCGGGGCGCGCCGAGCCGCAGCGCGACCATGGCGGGCACCATCAGCAGCAGGACGACCACGATGGTGGCGAGGGCCAGCTCCAGCGAGAGCAGCAGACTGGAGACGAAACCGTCGGTGGAGAAGATCTGGGTGTACGCGTCGAAGGTGATCCCCTCGCCGGGCACGTCGACGGTGAAGACGACGGACGCGGCCAGCGGCACCAGGAAGTACAGTCCGGCGAGGCCGAGCACGCCCCACCGCCACAGGTTCAGGCGAGCCATCGCGCACTCCTCCGCTGCAGGGGCAGGTACACGGCCATGACCAGGCCCGCGACCAGGACCATGTCGAGGCTGAGGGCGAGCGCGACGTTCTCCTGCCCGACGAGCACGTTGCCGGAGATGGCGTCGGCGATCTGCAGGGTCACCAGCGGGATCGAACTGCCCACCATCGCGGCGGCGGTGGCGTACGCGGCGAAGGCGCTGCCGAAGAGCAGCACGAACCCGCCGAGCAGCGTGGGCAGCAGGACGGGCAGGGCGACGAAACGCCAGTACTGGACGGCCGTCGCCCCGTTGTTCTGCGCGGCCTCGCGCCACTGGGTGCGCAGCCCGTCGAGGGCCGGGGTGATGGTGAGCACCATCAGGGGGATCAGGAAGTACAGGTAGACGACGACCAGTCCCCAGAAGCTGTAGAGGCTCCAACCGTGGTTCGTGAGGCCCAGGTGTTTGGTCAGCACACCGGCGTTGCCGAGGGTGGCGACGAAGGCGAAGGCCAGGGGGACGCCGCCGAAGTTGGCGAGGACCCCGGACGCGGTGAGCACGGCCTCGCGCAGCGCGCGGAACCGGGAGCTCACCACGGCCTGGGCGAGCGGCAGTCCGACGAGGGTCCCGAGGGCGGCGGACACCGCGGACAGCTTCACGCTCCCGAGGAGCGCGGTGAGGTATGCGCCCTTGAGGGAGGCCGTCAGGTTGTCGATCGTGTACGAAGTCGCTCCGGTGGAAGGGTCCTTGGCGGTGAACGCGCCGTTCAGCATGGCGGCCGCGGGCAGCCCGAAGGCGACCGCCACGAACGCGAGCAGCGGGACGACGGCGACCCAGCCGAGGGCACGGCGCCGCCGCTTCACCGGAGCGGCGGCCGCCGTGTCGTCGGCCCGTGGGAGGGTGGCTGTCATCCGGAGACGGCCTTCGCCCAGCCCTCACCGAGCACCGTCTTGGCCTTGCTCTGCTGGGCCTCGGTCGGGAAGGACGGGGTGCCGGAGACCGCGGGCAGCTTGGCGGCGGCCGTCTTGTCGAGGGTGCCGGCCTTCTCCATGGCGGTCATCAGGACGGGGCGGGCGTATCCCTTGAGCCACAGGTTCTGGCCCTCGGCGCTGTAGAGGTACTCCTGCCACAGGCGGGCGGCCGCCGGGTGCGGGGCGTCCTTGTTGACGGCCTGGGAGTAGTACTGCGAGAACTGGCCGTCGCTGGGCACCGACACCTTCCAGTCGACGCCCTTGGACTTGAACTCGTCGGCGTACCCGGCGTTCAGGTAGTCCCAGTCAATGCTGATCGGCGTCTCGCCCTTCTCGACGGTGGCCGGGGTCGACTCGACGGGGGTGTAGTTGCCGTTCTTCTTCAGCTTGGCGAAGAAGTCGAGGCCGGGCTGGATGTCGTCGAAGGAACCGCCGTCGGCGAGTGCGGCCGCGTAGACGCCGCCGAAGGCCGAACCGGACTTGGTGGGGTTGCCGTTGAGGGCGACCTGGCCCTTGTACTGCGGCTTGAGCAGGTCCGCGAAGGTCGTCGGGCAGGTCTTGACCCGCTTGGCGTCGCAGCCGATGGAGATGTAGCCGCCGTAGTCGTTGTACCAGCGGGCCTGCGGGTCCTTCTGGCCGGCGGGTATGTCGCCGTACGACGCCACCTTGTACGGGGCGAGCAGGCCCTGCTGGGCCGCGCTGAGCGCGAAGGAGCTGCCGAGGTCGAGGACGTCGGGGGCGCGGGTCTGGCCCTTGCGGGAGGTGACGGCGTTGATCTCGTCCTGGCTGGTGCCGTCGGGGCTCTCGACGGAGATCTTGATGCCGTACTTCTTCTGGAAACCGTCGATGAGCGCGCCGTAGTTGGCCCAGTCGCGGGGCAGCGCGATGGCGTTGAGCGTGCCTTCCTTCTTCGCCGCGGCGATCAGCTTGTCCATACCGCCGAAGTCGGCGGCGGAGGTCGCGGTGGCGGCGTTCTTGCCGTCGGCGGTGGTCGACGAGGTGTCGGGGGCGGCGCCACAAGCGCTCAGGGTGAGGGCGGCGAGGACGCCGAGGGCGGCGGTTCTCGGAAGGGACACGGTCACGGCTTCTCCAGGGGACGCGCGAGGGTGCAGGAGCCAAAGGGAGAGAACTTGTCTGAACAAGTTGGCCTCAGTAAGGCTGCCGCTGGTGTCCGGTCGGTAAACACTGGAGAAACGTTGGCCCCTGAATTCCCGCACATTGCGGACCTTTCCTGCGCCCCCGGGATGTCGACTACGCTGGTCACGCTGTGCACAGTGATCGACTCGGAGGGAAAGCATGGCGGCGCGACACGAGGAGATCGCCGACGAACTGCGCCGGGCGATCGACCGCGAGGAGTACACCGTGGGCAGTCTGCTGCCCGCCGAGACGGAGCTCGCCGCGCAGTACGGCGTCTCGCGCGGGACGGTCCGTCAGGCGGTCGCGACGCTGACGGCCGAGGGACTCATCGGCTCCCGCCAGGGCGCCCGCCGCGTGGTCCTCGCCAGCCGCCGCAGCCAGAGCTTCTCCGAACTGCGGAGCTTCGCCGAGTGGGCGCGTGCGATGGGCCGTGAGGCGACCGGACAGGTCGTCACCCAGGAGTACCGTCCGGCCACCAAGGAGGACTCGGTACGCCTCCAACTGAGCCTCGGCACACCGGTGTTGCACGTCCTGCGAGTCCGCGGACTGGACGGCGAACCAGTGTTGCTGGAGCGGACGGTGTACGCCGACTGGATCTCCCCGACCGTCGGGGCGATCGAGCCGGAGTGCCCTTCGGTCACCCAACGCCTGTACGACGACACGGGGTTGGTGTTCGCCTATGGTGAGCACGTCATCGACGCGGTGGCGGCCGGCGCGCGGGACGCGGAGCTGCTCGGCGTCCGCCGGACCAGTCCGCTGCTGCGGGTGCGGCGGGTGACGACGACCCGGGAGGGGCGGCCGGTGGAGTGGTCGGACGACCGGTACCGCTCGGACGCGGTGAGCTTCAGCGTGCACAACTCGATAGGGAACAACGCCTTGGCCCGGAAGACCGCGGAGTAGGGCTCGGCGCGTCTGGAGGAGACTTGGATGGATGTCGCCGCGCTGCCCCGGGTCGATGAGCACACCAGAGTCGTCGCCGCCGGCCCCGGCGATGTCTGGCAGGCGCTCGGCGAGACCCTGGAGCGCTCCTTCGGCCGCCCTCGCTCCGCGCGCTACGCCCGCCTCGTCGGCGTCGCCGACCGCACGGCGTCCGGGCCCCGGCCCCTCGCTGTGGGCTCGGTCCTCCCCGGGTTCCGGGTGGCCGACGCGACACCCGGGCGGGAGCTGGTCCTCGTCGGCCGGCACCACTTCTCGACGTACGCCCTGGTCCTCCGCCTGGACGGGGCCGGCGACGGCCGTGTCCGGCTGCGGGCCGAGACCCGGGCCCGGTTTCCCGGTCCTCTCGGAGGCCTCTACCGGCTGCTGGTCGTCTCCTCGGGCGCGCACGGCCTGCTCACCGGGCGGCTGTTGGCGACGATCGGGCGCCGGGCCGAACAGCTCAGGCAGGCGGCCCGGAGGTGAACCTGCGCAGCAGCGGTGACAGCACCAGGACCGACTTGGTGCGCTCCACGAAGGGCTCGCCCGCGATCCGTTCCAGCACCCGTTCGAAGTGCCGCATGTCGGAGGCGAAGACCTGGACGACCGCGTCGGCCTCGCCGGTGACCGTGGAGGCGGCCACGACCTCCTGGTAGCGCTCCAGACCGCGCTGGATGGTCTCCGGGGAGGTGTTGCGCCGGCAGTAGATCTCGACGAACCCCTCGGTCTCCCAGCCGAGGGCCGCCGGGTCCACCCGCACGGTGAAACCGGTGATGGCTCCGGTGGCGCGCAGCCGGTCCACGCGCCGCTTCACGGCGGGCGCGGACAGACCGACGATCTGCCCGATGTCCGCGTAGGAGCGGCGGGCGTCCTCGGCGAGGGCGTGCACGATGCGTTCGTCGAGATCGTTCAGCACGGTGGGTCGATCAGCCTTCGGGTGGTGCGAGTCGGGACCGGCGATGGCCGTATCCGAAGTAGAACACGAGCCCGGCGGCCATCCAGACCCCGAAGACCACCCAGGTGACGGTGGACAGGCTGCCCATCATCCAGACGCAGAACCCGAGGCCCAGCGCGGGCAGCACCGGGGAGAGCGGGACCCGGAAGGTGCGGGGCATGTCCGGGCGGGTCCGGCGCAGCACCACCACGGCGATGTTGACCAGCGCGAAGGCGAAGAGCGTGCCGATGCTGGTGGCGTCGGCGAGCTGCCCCAACGGGATGGCCGCCGCCAGGACACCGCAGAACAGGGACACGATCACCGTGTTGGCGCGGGGCGCGCCCGTCTTCGGGTGGACCCGGGCGAACACCTTGGGCACCAGTCCGTCCCGGGACATCGCGAAGAGGATGCGGGTCTGGCCGTAGAGGACGGTCAGGACGACGCTCGCGATGGCGATGACCGCGCAGAACGCCAGCAGGGTGCCCCAGAAGCTCTGCCCGGTGACGTCGCGCATGATCTGGGCGAGCGCGGCCTCCGAGTCGTTGAAGTGCTGCCAGGGCCTCGCGCCGACGGCGACGGCCGCGACGAGGACGTACAGCGCGGTCACGATGACCAGCGACAGCATGATCGCGCGCGGCAGGTCGCGCTGGGCGTTCGTCGCCTCCTCACCGGCCGTCGACGCGGCGTCGAAGCCGATGTACGAGAAGAAGAGCGTGGCACCGGCCGCGCTGACCCCCGCCATGCCGAGCGGCATGAAGTGCTCGTAGTTGCCCGAGCGGAAGCCCTGGACACCGATCGCGCAGAACAGCACCAGCGCGGCGATCTTCACGGCGACCATGACGGTGTTGGCGCGGGCGGACTCCCGGGCGCCGCCCAGCAGGAAGGCCATCGCGAGGAGGACGACGATCAGCGCCGGGAGGTTGAAGACGCCGCCGTCGCCCGGCGGGGCGGAGAGCGCATCCGGGATGGTGACGCCGATGGTCCCGTCGAGCAGCTCGTTCAGGTACTCGCCCCAGCCGACGGCGACGGCTGCGACCGAGACGCCGTACTCCAGGACCAGGCACCAGCCGCAGATCCAGGCGATCAGTTCACCCATGGTTGCGTACGCGTACGAGTACGAGGAGCCCGCCACCGGTATCGTCCCGGCCAGCTCGGCGTAGGAGAGGGCCGAGAAGAGGGCCGTGAGACCGGCGATCACGAAGGAGAGGGTGACGGCCGGACCCGCCTTGGGAACCGCCTCGCCGAGGACGACGAAGATGCCGGTGCCGAGGGTCGCACCGATGCTGATCATGGTCAACTGCCACAGCCCCAGGGAGCGCCGCAGGGACCCTCCCTCGCCCTGGCCGCCCTCGGCGACCAGGAGTTCCACGGGTTTGCGCCGCATGAGGCGCGCGCCGAGGCCCGTCGCCGGTGGGGTGCTGTGGCGCGAGGGTGCACCTTGGTCGAGCACGCGCTGACTCCTTCGTCGCTGCCTCTCGGGGCGGCGGGGCCCGACCGGCACTCCCGCGAGCGGGAACCCACCGAGCGGGGTCCCCGCCACGCCACGTACAGCGCATGACCCTACGAGCTGGAGCGTTGCTCGTGTAATGCGGCAGCCTTGCGTGTTCGCGCAAGATCGTTGCGTTCCTCGCGGATGGGCGGGGGTTCGTTGCGCGGGATCCGATCAGAGGAGGTCCTTGACGAGGAAGGTGCACTCCTCGACCCAGTCGTGCAGCACACCCTCGGCGTCCTCGTACGACCAGCGGTCGTGGTAGTCGGTCAGGGGTGCGTATCCGAGCCGTGCGTAGAGCGCCGCCGCGCGAGGGTTGTCCTTCGCGACACCGAGGCCGACGGCCGTGATCCCGCGGGCCAGGGTCAGCTCCTCGGCGGTTCGTACGAGGGCCGTGCCGATTCCCCGCGAGCGGAGCTCCTCGGGCCACACACCGAGTCCGTTGATCTCCGGGCATCCGGGCCGTGCCGCCCGGACCGCGGCGGCGTCACAGCCGGCCCAACGCACCTCCGCGTGTCCGACGGGCCGTTCCGCCAGCCAGGCGACGAGATACGTGCCCTCACCGCGCTCCTGGCGCGCGAACCGACGGGCATGGAAGGAGAGAGCTCCCGACGAACCGATGTACCGGTCGAGCAACTCCACGTCGCCCGCTCCACAGACGGTGATCTCCACGGGCCGACGGTAGCCGCCAGGACATACGCGCGGCCCCCGAATTTCGACGGGGGCCGCGCACCACGGACTCAGCTCCAGCTGGCGTGCAGCGGCTTGCCCTCGGCGTAGCCGGCCGCGCTCTGGATGCCGACGACCGCCTTCTGCGCGAACTCCTCCAGGGAGCCCGCGCCGGCGTAGGTGCACGAGGAGCGGACGCCCGCGATGATCGAGTCGATCAGGTCCTCCACGCCCGGGCGGGCCGGGTCGAGGAACATCCGGGAGGTCGAGATGCCCTCCTCGAAGAGCGCCTTGCGGGCCCGGTCGTACGACGACTCCTCGGACGTGCGGTTGCGCACCGCGCGCGCGGACGCCATGCCGAAGGACTCCTTGTAGAGCCGCCCGCTCGCGTCCTGCTGGAGGTCGCCGGGCGACTCGTAGGTGCCCGCGAACCACGACCCGATCATCACGTTGGACGCACCGGCGGCCAGCGCCATGGCGACGTCGCGCGGGTGGCGGACACCGCCGTCGGCCCAGACGTGCTTGCCGTACTTCTTCGCCTCGGCGGCGCACTCCAGCACGGCCGAGAACTGCGGCCGGCCGACGCCGGTCATCATGCGGGTGGTGCACATGGCGCCGGGTCCGACCCCGACCTTGATGATGTCGGCGCCCGCCTCGACGAGGTCGCGGACACCCTCGGCGGCCACGATGTTGCCGGCGACGATCGGCACCTGGGGGTCGAGCGCCCGGACGGTCCTGATCGCGGTGATCATCGACTCCTGGTGGCCGTGCGCCGTGTCGATGACCAGGGTGTCGACGCCCGCGTCCAGCAGCTGCTTGGCCTTCTCGGCGAAGTCGCCGTTGATGCCCACGGCGGCGGCGATGCGCAGCCTGCCCTGCGCGTCGACGGCCGGGGTGTACAGCGTGGCGCGCAGGGCGCCCTTGCGGGTGAGGATGCCGGCGAGGCGGCCGTCCCGGTCGACGGCGGGGGCGTAACGCCGGTTGGCGGCGTCGAGGCGGTTGAAGGCCTCACGGGGGTCGATGTCCGCGTCGAGGAGCAGCAGATCGCGCGACATGACCTCGGCGAGCTGTGTGAAACGGTCCACCCCGGTCAGGTCCCGGTCGGTGACGACACCGACGGGCCGGCCCTCCTCGTCGACGACCACACCGGCGTTGTGCGCGCGCTTCGGCAGCAGCGCCAGCGCGTCGGCGACGGTCTGCTGCGGGGCCAGCACGATCGGGGTGTCCAGGACGTGGTGGCGGCTCTTCACCCAGGAGACGACCTCGGTGACGACCTCGATCGGGATGTCCTGCGGGATGACCACGAGGCCGCCGCGCCGGGCCATCGTCTCGGCCATGCGGCGACCCGCGATGGCGGTCATGTTGGCGACGACCAGCGGGATGGTGGTGCCCGTGCCGTCCGGGGCGCTGAGGTCCACGCCCTGCCGCGAACCGACCGCGCTGCGGCTCGGGACCATGAAGACGTCGTCGTACGTCAGGTCGTACGGGGGCTGGATGTCGTTGAGGAAACGCACGTGCTGCACATCCCAGTCGATCAGAGGTGGCCCCCGGACAGGTCAGCCAGGGGGAGAGCACGTACTTCATTGTCCCATGTCGGGCAGAATGCCGTACCCGGTGCCATCGTCCAGACAGGTCGAGGACGCCTTGGAAGAACGTCCAAGGCCGCGACGGTACGGGCGTCCGGAGCGGGGAACGGCTTCGAGGACGGCGCCGAAGGCCGGTTCACCGTGGCCGCCGGCGCCACGGCCACGCCGGGCCGCAGGGCGGGCGAACGGACCCTGGACCTCGACGCCGTGAACCACGGCCCGGCCCCGCCTACGGGATCGACGACAAGTCCGGCGCCGCAGGCGTGCCCTCTGACACCGGCCGCCGGATTCCCCGCTCAGTACAGGAAGCGGTGCAGCGGGGCGGACTCGGTCAGCAGCATGGTGACCCGGTGCGCAAGACGCTGCCACGCCTCGTCCTGCGCATAGGTCAGTCTCACGTCGTCGCCGTCGGCCGCTTCCAGCACCGCGAAGAGCGCGGCCGTGTCGGCGTCGGGGGCGAGGTCCACCAGCGAGAGGATCCGCGCGAGCGCGCCGACCAGGGCGACGCCGGTCTTCTCGGGCGAGAGGACGGTGGCGCGCACCGTGGCGACGACGCCCGCCGGGTCGGGAAGGTCCGGCGGTGCCACGAGCATCCCGGACAGCTCCCGCAACAGCGCGTACAGCAGGTCCGTCTGTTCGGTGGGCAGATCGACGATGCGCAGGCCCTCGTGCTCCCAGCGGCCGTTCGGCGTCCACACCCGCGGCCCCCGCGCCACCGCCTCGGCGAGAGTCTCCCGCACACGCCGGAAGGCCGGGAGACCGTCCGTGAGGAGTGCGTGCCCGCCCGCTCCGTCGACGGCTGCGGCCAAGGGCACCAACAAGTGCTCCTCGACCCGGTCGCACTGCGCACCGAGATCGGGGTCGACGACAACGAGGCGAACCGACGTGCGCTGCTCCTGCTGCTCCATGTCCAACACTCTGCCAGCAGCCTCGGACATTCGAGGAGGAGGGCGATGAGCCCGCCGGCGCCCTAGTGGCCGGGCCCGCCGAGTGCCAGCAGCACGGAGAGCGCCGGCGTCCGGTCCACCGCGGTGCCGAAGACCTCGACGGCCGTCTCCCACTCGTCGGCCCGCCCCTCGGCGTACGGCCGCCAGTTCCGTACGACGATCTCCAGCCCTTCCGCGGCCGCGCCCTCGGGCCAGACCGTGTGGTCGCCGAGGGAGTCGGCGAGGGCGTCCCAGTTGCGGCCGAACCAGTCCGGCAGCCCGAGGGCCTCGGCGATGCGGTCCATCAGGCCGGCCTTGTCCGAGACCCCGTCGAGGTCCACCGCGATGCGGGTCATCTCAGTACCGCCCTGAACGAGTCGTAGTGATCATCGGTGTAGTAGATCTCCCCGCCCTGCCCGGTGACGATGCGCCGGGCCCCGCGGTCGCGCGAGCCCGGCGTGGGGACGGTGTACTCGTGGTAGTAGCCGCGCTGGTGTGCGGGCAGCAGCCGCTCGAAGTTCCCGAAGACGGCGCCGTCCTTGGCGTACGGAAAGGGGCCGCCCCTGTCGATGAGGGCGAGGGTCTCCCGGGCCTGCTCGGGAAGCTGCGCCTCCTGGACGGTGGCCGGGCCGTCGGCCCGCGCGGGATCTTCGGTGCCCGCGGACGAACACGCTGTCAGGAAGAGCAGACACAGAAGGACCCGGGAGACGAACCGCAGCAGCATGGTCCCGATGCTGCCACGGCCGCCCCCTGCTTGACTCTCCGTCAAGGCCCGTCGGGGTCCGTCTGACCCTCCGCCAGACCCGTCCGGGTCCGTCCGGCCCTCCGCCAGACCCGTCGAGGCCCGCCTGGCCCTCCGCCAGACCCGTCGAGGCCCGCTTGGCCCTCCGCCAGACCCGTCCGGGTCCGTCCGGCCCCCGTCAGGGACCGTCCGGGTCCGTCCTGTTCAGCGCGGGCTTCGGCGGGGTCCCCGCCGTCATCAGGTAGTCCGCGGCGGAGGTGTCCGTCACCAGGCTGGTGACGAGCCCGGACCGCAGCACCGCGTCGATCGCCGCCGCCTTGCGCTGCCCGCCCGCGATCGCGACGACCTCGGGGACCCGGCGCAACTGGTCGGCCTTGACCGTGATGCACCGCTCACCCAGGTCCCGTCCGACCCGGCGCCCCTCGGCGTCGAAGAGGTGCGCGGACATCTCGGCGGCGACGCCGAGCGAAGCGTAGTGGCCGCGCTCCTCGTCGCTGAGCATGTCGTGCACCGTCGAGATGCCCGGCTCCCAGGAGCCGATGGAGACACAGGCGACCGTGACCTTGTCGAAGTACTCGAAGGCCCGGGCGAGCCCGGTCTGGTTGCGCAGCGCGGCCGCGGTGGCCGCGTCCGGCAGCAGCATCGGCGCGTAGATGGGATGGGCGTCGCCGCCGGACACCTGGGCGGCCCGTCGGACCGCCTCCACCGAACCGCGCTCGGCGGTCCCGGCGTCGTACACACCCGTCAACTGCACCACCGTGCACGGCGGGAGCCGATCGAGGGCGGCCGCCATGTGGATGGTGGAACGGCCCCAGGCAAGGCCCAGCACGTCCCCTTCGTCGACCAGCTCGCCGAGCAGATCGGCGGCCACTTCTCCCAGGTTCTCGGGGTCGGGCGAGTCCTGGGCCTCCGCCGGGGACTCGACCACGACGGCGTGCCTGAGGCCGTAGCGGGCGCGGAGCGCGTCGGAGCGCTCGGCGTCCAGCTCGGCCGGCACGCGGATCTCGATGCGTACGAGATCCCGTTCGAGGGCGGTCTCCAGGACCCGGGCCACCTTGAAGCGGCTGACGCCGAACTCCTCGGCGATCTGGATCTTGGACTTTCCCTCAAGGTAGAAGCGGCGGGCCATGGCCGCCGCCTGCACCAGCTCAGCGGGTCCCATCCGCATGGCTGACCGGCCAGCCGACATACCCGACACGGCGATCTCCTCACTGCTGTTCACACTCTGGATTCGCCGTTCATCCTTGCAGATGCGGCGCACTTGATCAGCCCTGATGAGAGCCGTTCACGTTCCCTTGGTTCAGTGGCCGCATGCCCAGGAGGCCTTGGCCGTCGCCCCCTCGGCTTGGTTGCGCAGTGCACGGACCGCCTCGGCCGGGTCGTTCGCGCCGTACACGGCGGAGCCCGCGACGAAGACGTCGGCGCCTGCGTCCGCGCAGCGCTCGATGGTCTCGGCCGAGACCCCGCCGTCGATCTGGAGCCACAGTTCGAGGCCGTGCTTGGTGATCAACTCGCGGGTGCGGCGAATCTTGGGGAGCATGATGTCGAGGAACGCCTGTCCCCCGAATCCGGGCTCGACCGTCATGATCAGCAGCATGTCGAGCTCGGGGAGCAGGTCCTCGTACGGCTCGATGGGCGTCGCGGGCCGCAGCGCCATGGAGGCCCGGGCGCCCTTGGCCCGGATCTCGCGGGCGAGCCGGACCGGAGCGGCGGCCGCCTCGACATGGAAGGTGACGGACGAGGCCCCCGCCTCTACGTACTGGGGCGCCCACCGATCGGGGGCCTCGATCATCAGATGGCAGTCCAGCGGAGTGTCCGTCGCACGGGCCAGCGACTCTACGACCGGCACACCGAGGGTGAGGTTCGGGACGAAATGGTTGTCCATGACGTCGACGTGGAGCCAGTCGGCTCCTTCCACCGCCTTCGCCTCGTCCGCGAGACGAGCGAAGTCGGCGGACAGGATGCTGGGGTTGATCTGCACGGCCATGCCCCAAGCCTCCCATGCCCGGGCACCAAGAGGCGCGCCGGTCCAGACCTAAGCCGTTCATCGGATGTTGTGAACGAGCCGCGCATGCCATGCTGGGCGGCCGATCGGCTCGACAGATGGCAGCGGGGGTGGCCATGAGCGGCAATCGGGGTATCGCACATCTCGTCTGCGGACGGCGTGCCAAGTGGCTGGTGCTGGCGCTGTGGCTGGTGGTGCTGTTCCTGACGGCGCCTCTCGCCTCCAAGCTCACCGACGCCCAGGACAACGACGCGGCCTCCTGGCTGCCGGGCTCCGCCGAGTCGACCCAAGTCCTGCAGCTGTCCGAGGACTTCAGGCCGGAACAGATCCCGGCGGTCGTCGTCTACGCGCGCGAGAGCGGCCTCACATCGCAGGAACAGGCCGCCATCGCCAGGGACGCCGCCGAGATCAAGCGGCTGACGGCGCACGGCATCCGCGGCTCGGAGATCCGGGGCCCGGTCTACGACCGGCAGAGCGACCCGCGCGCGGCCCAGATCCTCGTCCCGATCACCATGGACGAGAAGGGCTGGGAGGAGATCGCGCCCGCGGTCGACTCCCTCCGTGACGTGGTGGGCAAGGGCGGCGACGGCCTCGCCGTCCACATCACCGGGCCCGGGGGCACCTCCGCGGACTTCTCCAAGGCCTTCGAGGGCATCGACTCGACGCTGCTGCTGTCCGCGATGGCGGTCGTCGTCGTCATGCTGCTCATCACCTTCCGCAGCCCCACCCTGCTCCTGGTCCCGCTGCTCTCGGTGATCGCCGCCCTGTTCACCGCGCAGGCCTTCATCTACCTGCTCGCCCAGCACGCGGGCCTGACCGTCAACGGCCAGAGCGCGGGCATCCTCACGGTGCTCGTCTTCGGCGCGGGGACCGACTACGCCCTGCTGCTGGTGGCCCGCTACCGGGAGGAACTGCACCACCACGAGGACCGCCACGAGGCGATGGCCCTCGCCCTGCACCGCGCGGGCCCCGCGGTGCTCGCCTCCGGCGCGACCGTCGTCCTGAGCATGCTGGTGCTGCTGGCCGCCGAGATGAACTCGACCCGCGGCCTCGGCCCGGTCGCCGCGATCGGTGTCGCGGTCGCTCTGCTGGCGATGACGACCCTGTTCCCGGCCCTGCTGGTGATCTTCGGCCGCTGGATCTTCTGGCCGGCGATCCCCCGCTCCGGTGCGCCCGACCGCATCGACAGCGGCATCTGGGCCCGCACCGGACGCCGTATCGCCCTTCGCCCGCGGCTGGTCTGGGCGGTCACGGCACTGATCCTCGCGATCTGCTCGCTCGGTCTGATCCAGCTGCGTGCCGAGGGCATCGGCAACGCGGACGCGTTCACCGGGAAACCGGACTCGATCGTCGGCCAGGAGGTGTCCGCGAAGTACTTCGCGGCGGGCAGCGGCGACCCCTTGGTCATCGTCAGCGACCAGGCGCAGGCCCGGCAGGTGGGCGAGGCGGTGGCCGGCACCCGCGGGGTGGTGCCCGAGTCCCTCGGCCTGCCCCCGGGCACGAAACCGTCGTACGACGGCAAGGTGCTGTTCGAGGCCACGATGACCGCACCGGCCGACAGCGAGGCCGCGAAACAGACGGTGGAGCGGGTCCGCGACGCCGTCCACGCGGTACCGGACGCCGACGCCCGGGTGGGCGGCGGTACGGCCTCCCTGCTCGACATGGACAAGGCGACCACGCACGACAACATCGTGATCATCCCGCTGGTGCTCGCGGTGGTCCTGCTGATCCTGTGCGCCCTGCTGCGCGCCCTGATCGCCCCACTGCTGCTGATCGGAACGGTGATCCTGTCCTTCGCGGCGGCCCTGGGCATCAGCGCCCTGGCCTTCCGCCACCTGTTCGACTACGCGGGCGAGGCGACCGACTTCCCGCTGTTCGTCTTCGTCTTCCTGGTGGCCCTGGGCATCGACTACAACATCTTCCTGACCACCCGCATCCGCGAGGAGGCCGCCCGCAAGGGCACCCGGCCGGGCGTGGTCACCGCCCTGGCCGCGACCGGCGCGGTCATCACCTCCGCCGGCCTGGTCCTGGCCGGCACCTTCGCAGCCCTGGGCACCCTCCCGATGGTCGCCTTCGCGGAGATCGGCTTCGCGGTGGCGCTTGGCGTCCTGCTCGACACCTTCATCGTGCGGTCGGTACTGGTCACGTCCCTGTTCCTGGACGTGGGTCCAAAGGTGTGGTGGCCCAACGGTCTTGCCAAGGAGGGGGACGAGCCGACCGACCCGGGGGCGCGGGGAACTGAGCGACCGGCCACGACGGCGCAGCAGACGCACGACTAGCCGGTCCTGCGAATCACCGCCAGATACATCGCATCGGTCCCGTGCACATGCGGCCACAACTGGATGTCGGGCCCTTCCCCGAGCTCCGGCACCCCGGGCAACAGGGCCCGCGCATCCACAAGCTCCGCAGCGGGCCACTGCTTGAGCACGTCCTGAACGACGGCCCGCGTCTCCGCGAGATGAGGAGAACAGGTCGCGTACCCCACAACCCCACCCACCCTGACGGAGTCCAACGCGGTGCTCAGCAGATCCCGCTGCAAGGGTCCGAACCCCTCCAGGTCCTCCGGCCGCCGCCGCCACCGCGACTCGGGCCGTCGCCGCAGGGCCCCGAGCCCGGTGCACGGCACATCCATCAACACCCGGTCGAAACTCCCGGGTTGCCACGGCGGCCGGGTCCCGTCAGCGACGATGACCTGATAGGGCCCGGGATTGCCGTCGAGCGCCTTGGCGACCAGCCCGGCGCGATGCGGCTGCTTCTCGGAGGCGAGCAGCGTGGCCCCCCGCTCGGCGGCCAGCGCGGCGAGCAGCGCCGCCTTGCCGCCGGGCCCCGCACAGCCGTCGAGCCACTTCTCGTCCCGCCCGTCGAGGGGCGCGTTGGCCAGGGCCAGCGCGACGAGCTGGCTGCCCTCGTCCTGCACCCCGGCCCGGCCCTCGCGTACCGCGTCGACGGCGCCGGGCTCACCGCCCTCCGCCAGCCGGACGGCGTACGGCGACCAGTTCCCCGGGACCGCGGCTTCCTCGCGCAGCAGTTCCTCGGTGGTGGACCGCCCCGGCCGGGCGACGAGGGTGACCTCGGGGCGCTCGTTGTCGGCCGCCAGCAGCCGCTCGATCCCGGCCCGGCCGCCACCGAGGGAGTCCCACAGCGCGGAGACGATCCAGCGGGGGTGCGAGTGCACGACGGAGAGGTGGTCCTCGGGATCGTCGTCGTAGGGGGGAGCCACTTTCGTGATCCACCCGTCGAGATCGTCCTGTGCGACCTTCCGCAGGACCGCGTTGACGAACTTGGCCCGCCCGTCGCCGAGCACGACCCGCGCGAGTTCCACGGAGGCGGACACCGCGGCGTGCGTCGGGATGCGCGTCCCGAGCAGTTGGTGCACGCCGAGGCTCAGCACGTCGAGCACCGGCGGGTCGACCTCCCGGAGCGGCCGGTCGACACAGGCGGCGATGACGGCGTCGTACGTCCCCTGCCGCCGCAGTGTCCCGTACACGAGCTCGGTGGCGAGGGCCGCGTCCCGCCCGTCGAAGCCGCCCTTCTCCCGCGCCTTGCGCAGCAGCGGCGGCAGGACGAGGTTGGCGTAGGCGTCCCGCTCGTCCACGGCCCGCAGGGCCTCGAAGGCGAGGAAGCGGACGGGGTCCTTCTGGGGCCGCCGGTAGGGCTTGCCGGGCTTACCGGGCCGGCTGGGCTGGTCGCTCACGAAAAAGGTGCTCCGGATGTAAGGACTGGATACGCGCCAAGCGTACGTCCGCCGCAGGCCACGTCACCCGCCGAGGGCCCGGGAGATCCTGAGCCCGGCGTCACGTACCGCGGGCCCCGGCGCTCAGCGAGCCCGGCGGCGGCCCGCGTCACCCGCCGAGCGTCTCCCCGTCCGCGATCCTGACGCCCCGCGCCCAGTCCGCGGCCTTCATCGGCTTCTTCCCCTGCGCCTGTACCCACAGCAGCTCGACGCCGTACGACCCGGTACCGACGTGGACGCTGTTCTTGCCGACGGCGAGCGCGCCGGGGGCGAGGCCGGTCCGGTCGGGCGCGGGCCGGACCTGGACGAGCTTGAGCCGCTCGTCCCGGAAGGTCGTCCAGGCACCGGGCGAGGGGTGGCAGCCGCGCACGACCCGGTCCACCCGCAACGCCGGGGCGGCCCAGTCGACCCGCGCGCCCTCGACGGTGATCTTCGGAGCGACGGTGATGCCCTCGGACGGCTGCGGTACGGCCTTCAGGGTGCCGTCCGCGATCCCGTCCATGGTGGCGGCGAGCAGCCCGGAGCCTGCGAAGGCGAGCCGGGTCAGCAGGTCGCCGCTGGTGTCGGTGGGCCGGATCTCCTCGGTGACGGTGCCGTAGACGGGCCCGGAGTCGAGCCCCTCCTCGATCAGGAAGGTGGAGGCCCCGGTGATCTCGTCGCCCGCCATGATGGAGTGCTGCACGGGAGCGGCCCCACGCCAGGCGGGCAGCAGGGAGAAGTGCAGGTTGACCCAGCCATGGGCGGGGATGTCGAGGGCGACGCGGGGCAGGAGGGCGCCGTAGGCGACGACGGGGCAGCAGTCCGGGGCGATCTCGCGAAGCCGCTCGAGGAACTCCGGGTCCCGCGGCTTGACGGGCTTCAGTACCTCGATCCCCGCCTCCTCGGCCCGCACCGCGACGGGGCTCGCGACCAGCCTGCGCCCCCGCCCGGCCGGCGCGTCCGGCCTCGTGACGACGGCGGCGACCTCGTGCCGCCCGGAGGCGATGAGAGCGTCCAGAGCGGGAACGGCGACCTCGGGGGTACCGGCGAAGACGAGCTTCATGAGGGGGCGGGACCTCTCGCAGAGGGGTGACGTCGGGCAACGCACAAGTCTATGGCGCGGCGCGGCCACCCCCCGAACGGAAACCCGACAGGCGATGCCCGCGCTCCAGGCCAAGGCGCGCATCACCCACCCCCGGCGCACGCATATGCCGGTACGCCCCCATTGCGTGACCAGCGGAGCGTAAACGCGTTGGTCAAGAAAGAGTTGACCACAACGGGCCGCGATGGCGGCCTCGTCCTTTTCACCATCCCTTTCACCGCCGGTTCGAGAGGCTTGTTCATGGCCGACCACGCAACCCACGACGCCCAGGCTCGGGCCAGCCTGCACTTGCTGGTGCGGGACATCGAGCGGGTCCGCAGGCAGGTGGACGCGCTGCGCACCCTGACCGCCCAGTTGGGCAACGTCTACCGCCCGCGCCGCTCCGGCCCCTCCACGGGCTTCGTCGTCTACGGACGCGCCCCCGCACCCACGGTCCGTCTCGCGCAGGAGCTGCGGGACAGTGTCGAGACCCTGGTGACGGCCGCGGTCGACTTCGACCGTTCGCTCGGCTTCTCGTGGGACGCGGTGGGCTCCGCCCTCGGAGTCACCAAGCAGGCGGTCCACCGCCGGTACGGCGCCCGTCGCGCCGCCGCCCAGGCCACCGCCGACGCCGAGCTGAGCACGGAGGCATCGGCGACCCGCACGGTGAGCGTCAACACCGGCATCCCCTCGGTACCGGCGGTCCCCACGGTCCCTGCGGCCCGCTCCATGCCGACCCAGCCCACCGCGGGCAGCTCCGTCCTCCGCGAGGAGGCAAGGTCCACAGCCTTCCCCGGCCCCCGTAACGGCTGACCCCCGCCGCCCCTTCTGCCCTCCCCCGCCGCTCCCCGAGCCGCTCCGGGAGGGCAGACGCATGTCCACCTGCGGGGAACACCCGCCAGGCCGCCTCAGGCCCGCCCCGGGCCAGGACCAGAACCCACGGCCGCCGCCTGCTGCCGGCGGTCCACCACCGGCGGCAGGCGGCCCGTGAGCCGTCGACGGTGATCACCGCCGCCCGGGGCCACCCGCACCGCTCACCCCTCGACCCTCATCCCTCACCCGATGTCAGGCGGATCGATCCGCACCCACACCGCCCCCTCCCCGGCACCCCCGCCCCGCGCCATCCGCGCGGCCTGCGCGGCCTTCAGTGAGGCGGCCAACGCCGCCCCCCTCCCCGGCGGCACCCGCACCAGCACCCGCTCCCACCGCTCCCCGACCGGCGGCGCCCCCACGCGCCGGGGCCCCTGGGCCACCGTGACCGGCAGAGGTACCGGCCCCAACACCTCGGCCTCCTGAGGCAGTTCCACCGCCGCCAGGAACCCGGCGAGGGCCTCCGCCGTCCCGGACACCGCAGCCATCCGTGACACCGGCGGGAACCCCAGCTCGGCCCGCTCCCCCAACTCGCGCACCGCGTGCCCCACGGGATCCCACCGCACCAATGCCTGCACGGGTCGCAACGTGGGCTCGGCGACCACCACAACGGTCCCCCCTGCCTCCTGCGCCCGCACCAGCGCCGCCGCCCCGATCCACCGCCGCAGCGCGTCCTCCCCCGCCCGCAGATCAGGCCGCCCGAGCATCGCCCATCCGTCCAGCAGCAGCGCAGCCGCGTACCCGCCCTCGGCGACCGGCTCGGCTCCCGGCGTGCTCACCACCAGCGCCGGTGCCCCCGGCACCGTGTCCAGCACATGCTCACGCCCCGACGTCCGCACCGGAACGGCCGGGAACGCCCGCCCCAACTCCTCCGCCGTCCGCCGCGCCCCCACGACCTGTGCCCGCAGACGGAACGCCCCGCACTCCGGACAGTGCCAGGCCTCCTCCTCCCGCCCGCACCAACCGCACCGCAGCGCTCCGGCGTCCTGTCCCTCGAGCGGCCCGGCGCAGTGCCGACACCGCGCGGGCTCACGGCAGTTGGCGCAGGCCATCCGC
This sequence comes from Streptomyces sp. NPDC031225, assembly GCF_055570355.1. Lineage (NCBI taxonomy): Bacteria > Bacillati > Actinomycetota > Actinomycetes > Kitasatosporales > Streptomycetaceae > Streptomyces > Streptomyces sp. NPDC031225. Next base: position 101,509 of record NZ_JBVIHJ010000001.1, read on the forward strand.
GGCACATATCCCCGTCGCGGCACCTGCACGAGCACCGGCCCGTGCCGCAGGCCCTCCCTGACGGCCTGCCAGGCGAGCGTGGGCAGCCGAGCGGCGCGCGCGGCCTCGTCCCGCGCGAGATCCTGGTCCCCGACGGTCCGCACCAGCGGAGCGACGGCCCGCACCTGCTCCCGAGAGGCGACGAGCGGCCGGGCCCAACCGCTCTCCACAAGCTGCGCAGCCTCGACGGTGCAGCTCCAACTCCCCAGCAGAAAGGCGCACTTGTCCTGCGCGGCCCGCAACAGCAACACCTCACGCGCATGCGGCTGCGGGGCATGCTGCTCGCTGAGGCTGCCGTCGCCGTCGTCCCACAGGGCGACGAGCCCCAGATCCCGCACCGGAGCGAACATGGCCGCCCGGGTCCCCACCACGGCCCGCACGGACCCCCGCCGTACGGCCAGCCACTCCCGGTACCGTTTCTCGGGCCCGGCATCGGCGGTCAGCACCGCGTGCCGCCCCTCCCCCAGCACCGAGGTCAGCGCGGCGTCGACCCGGGCGACGGCCCGCCCGTCCGGAACGACGACCAGCGCGCCACGCCCCGAGGCCAAGGTCGCCGCGACGGCCCGGGCCAGGTCCGCACTCCACTCCGGCCCGGGCAGGGCGTTCCACACCGCGCGGGGAGCGCCCCCCGAGGCCAGCGACTCCAGAAACGCGCCCCCGCGCTCGTACCGCCCCCAGGACCCCACGTCGGGCACTCCCGGCGGCGGCAGGGGGGCGGGCGTGGGCCGCTGCTCGGCCCGGGCACTGCGCGGTGGCACAGCGAGCTGCAGCACATCGGCGAGGCTTCCCGCATACCGGTCGGCGACGGCCCGGGCCAGACCCAGAAGCTCCTCGCTGAGCACCGGTTCGGGTGAGACGACCTGAGCGAGCGCGGCCAGGGGTCCGGAGTAGTCCGACTCGGCGAGCCGCTCGATCAGAAACCCGTCGATCAACCCCCCGCCCTCACGCCGCCCTTCCCGGACCCGTCCGCGGCCGGCCCCGAACCGCACCCGCACCCGCACCCCCGGCTGCGCGTCCGCGTCGAGCTCCTCGGGCACGGCATAGTCGAAGTACCGGTCGAGATGCAGCACTCCCTTGTCGACCAGGACCCGCGCGACCGGCAGTTCCCTGGCCAGCGCGGCCCCCCGCCACGTCCGCGGCTTGGCCTTCGGCGCCTTGGCCCTCCGCACGCTCTCCCGGATGAACGCAAGCTGCTCCGGCGCCCCGGCCCCCTCGGAACGCTCCGCCCCCTCATCCTCGCTGCTCACAGCATCATTGGTACCAGACCCCACTGACAGAGGGCGGGCCCCCGCCGCCGTCATGGGGGCAACCTTCGCAACGAGGCCCGGCCAGGTGACGACCGGTCAGCCCCTGTACGGCCGACCGCGCCCCGGTGAGTGCCTGTGCGGTTCGGTCCGGACGGCCCACGTCCAGCGGCTGCCCGGTGACGGCGAGCGAGCTGCCGGAACGCCCGAGGCCCGGCCCCCCATGGGGGCCGGGCCTCGTACGGAGCAGGTGCCGCTTACAGTCCGGCGGCCTTGCGCAGCGCGTCGACGCGGTTCGTCTTCTCCCACGTGAACTCGGGCAGCTCGCGGCCGAAGTGGCCGTACGCCGCCGTCAGGGAGTAGATCGGGCGCAGCAGGTCGAGGTCGCGGATGATCGCGGCCGGGCGGAGGTCGAAGACCTCGTCGATGGCCTTCTCGATCAGGTCGGCGTCGACCTTGGCGGTACCGAAGGTCTCCACGAACAGACCCACCGGCTCGGCCTTGCCGATCGCGTACGCGACCTGGACCTCGCAACGGGAGGCGAGACCCGCGGCGACGACGTTCTTGGCGACCCAGCGCATCGCGTACGCCGCCGAACGGTCCACCTTGGACGGGTCCTTGCCGGAGAACGCGCCGCCACCGTGGCGGGCCATGCCGCCGTAGGTGTCGATGATGATCTTCCGGCCGGTCAGACCCGCGTCGCCCATCGGGCCGCCGATCTCGAAACGGCCGGTCGGGTTCACCAGGAGACGGTAGTTGTCCGTGTCCAGCTTGATGCCCTCGTCCAGGAGCGCCTTGAGCTCCGCCTCCACGACGAACTCGCGGATGTCGGGGGCCAGCAGCGACTCCAGGTCGATGTCCGACGCGTGCTGCGAGGAGACCACGACCGTGTCGAGGCGGACGGCCTTGTCGCCGTCGTACTCGATGGTGACCTGCGTCTTGCCGTCCGGGCGCAGGTAGGGGATGGTGCCGTTCTTGCGGACCTCGGACAGGCGCTTCGCCAGGCGGTGCGCCAGGAAGATCGGCAGCGGCATCAGGGTGGGGGTCTCGTCGGTCGCGTAACCGAACATCAGGCCCTGGTCACCGGCGCCCTGCTTGTCCAGCTCGTCCTCGTCGCCCTCGACCCGCTTCTCGTACGCCGTGTCGACGCCCTGAGCGATGTCGGGGGACTGGGCGCCGATGGACACCGAGACGCCGCAGGAGGCGCCGTCGAAGCCCTTCTTGGAGGAGTCGTAGCCGATTTCGAGGATCTTGTCGCGCACCAGCTGGGCGATCGGCGCGTAGGTCTTGGTGGTGACCTCACCGGCCACATGCACCAGACCGGTGGTGATCAGGGTCTCGACGGCGACCCGTGAGGTCGGGTCCTCCTTGAGGAGCGCGTCGAGGATGGTGTCACTGATCTGGTCAGCGATCTTGTCGGGGTGGCCCTCGGTCACGGACTCCGAGGTGAACAGGCGACGGGACACAACGCTCCCTGGGGTTGCAGCGGCTGCTGGCTGATCATTGGCGGACGGGCTCGGGGGCTGCGCCCGGCATCGTCCGAGAACAGTTTATCGGTCGCACTCGGCCACAGGCCCACCTGTCTCGCCGATCGGGAGTGCTGTGACCTGCGGCACGGGCATTGTGCCCAATTCCGAGAGCGCTTGGCCAGGGGCGCCACGCCTTTGCGACGGTGGTTCGAGTGGTTCGCGAGGCCCGCGAACCGGACGGGACACTCAGCCGAGACGCCGCGCGACCAGGTCCCAGACGATGTCGGCGAGGGACTCCTTCGGTCCGTACGGCACCGGCGTCTCGCTGCCGTCGGCGCCCAGCACCACCGCTTCGTTCTCCTCGGACCCGAAGGTCTTGCGCTCGCCCACCTCGTTGACGACGAGCAGGTCGCAGCCCTTGCGCTGCAGCTTCGTCCGGGCGTTGGCGAGGACGTCGTCGGTCTCGGCGGCGAAACCGACGATCACCTGGCCGGGGCGGGCGCGCTCGGCCGAGATCTCGGCCAGGACGTCCGGATTCCGCACCAGGACGACGGGCTCGGGGTCCTGTCCGTCCCTCTTCTTGATCTTTCCGGCCGCGTAGGTCTGCGGGCGGAAGTCGGCGACCGCAGCCGCCATGACGACCGCGTCGGCGTCGGCCGCCGCCTTCAGGACCGCCTCACGCAGCTGTACGGCGGTCCCCACCGGGACGACGTCCACGCCGGCCGGGTCGGGCAAACCGGTGTTCGCCGCGACCAGCGTGACCCGGGCGCCGCGCGCGGCCGCGGTGCGGGCGAGGGCGTACCCCTGCTTGCCGGAGGAGCGGTTGCCGAGGAAACGGACCGGGTCGAGGGGCTCGCGGGTGCCGCCGGCGCTGACGACGACATGCCGGCCCTTGAGGTCGGGCCCGGTGACGCCCCGGGCCAGCACACGGCGGCAGACCTCGAAGATCTCGGCGGGTTCCGGCAGCCGTCCCTTGCCGGTGTCGACTCCGGTCAGACGGCCGACAGCCGGTTCGATCACGAGGGTGCCGCGGCAGCGCAGTGTCGCCACGTTCTCCTGGGTGGCCGGGTGTTCCCACATCTCGGTGTGCATGGCGGGTGCGAAGACGACAGGACAGCGGGCCGTGAGGAGTGTGTTGGTGAGCAGGTCGTCCGCGAGGCCGTGAGCCGCCTTGGCGAGCATGTCGGCCGTGGCCGGGGCGACGACGACCAGGTCGGCGTGCTGCCCGATGCGGACGTGCGGGACCTCGTGGACGTCGTCCCACACCTCGGTCGAGACCGGCTTGCCGGAGAGGGCGGACCAGGTGGCCGCGCCCACGAAGTGCAGCGCGGAGGCGGTGGGGACGACGCGTACGTCGTGGCCGGACTCCGTGAGCCTTCTCAGCAGCTCGCAGGCCTTGTACGCGGCGATGCCCCCGCTGACGCCCAGCACGACCTTCGGCTTGTCCACCGTCTCTCCCCAGTTCGGCAACGTACGGGTCCATCACACACCACAGGCCCGACAGTCGCGCTGTCGGGCCTGTGGATAAGTCAGCAAAAAGCTGAAAGTACTACTGCGCCGGGCCCTCAATGGCCTCGGACGTCAGCAGACCCGCGTTGATCTCACGGAGGGAGATCGAGAGCGGCTTCTCGTGGACATGGGTGTCCACGAGCGGACCGACGTACTCGAGGAGGCCCTCGCCGAGCTGCGAGTAGTACGCGTTGATCTGGCGGGCCCGCTTGGCCGCGTAGATCACGAGGCTGTACTTCGAGTCGGTTGCCTCGAGGAGCTCGTCGATCGGCGGGTTGATGATGCCCTCGGGCGCGGAGATGGAAGAGGACACGCTCTACCTTCCGATGGATGGGAAAGATTCAGTGTGAACGATCGAAAACGATCACACAACGTCCATCAAGGCTAGCAGCTCGCGCGCCACGTCCTCGACGGAGGTGTTGACCAAGGTCACATCGAACTCGGGTTCAGCCGCCAGTTCGACCTTCGCCGCCTCCAGGCGGCGTTCGATCACCTCGGGCGGCTCGGTGCCGCGTCCGGTGAGCCTGCGCACGAGCTCCTCCCAGGAGGGCGGAGCCAGGAACACCAGCTGGGCGTCCGTCATGGACTCACGGACCTGCCGGGCACCCTGGAGGTCGATCTCCAGGAGGACGGGCTCACCCGCCTCCAGCCGCTCCAGCACGGCCGCACGCGGCGTGCCGTAGCGGTTGCCGGCGAACTCCGCCCATTCCAGCAGCTCCCCGTTGGCGATCAGCTTGTCCATCTCCTCGTCGGTGACGAAGAAGTAGTGGACGCCGTGCTTCTCGCCGGGGCGCGGCCTGCGGGTCGTCGCCGACACCGAGAGCCAGACCTCGGGGTGTTCCTTGCGCATATGAGCGACGACCGTGCTCTTGCCGACCCCTGAGGGGCCGGAGAGCACGGTCAGCCGCGGACGTACGTCCGGGGGCTCGGGGGTCGTCCCCCGGAATGTTGCAGCCATGCAGCGATTATTCCAGCAATCCCGGAGTGCCCGGGACTCCCTCCCCCGGAGAGCGCCGGTTCAGGAACCGGTGCTGCCGAACTCACGCTCCAGAGAAGCGATCTGGTTGGAGCCGAGGCCGCGTACACGGCGGCTCTCGGAGATGCCGAGTCGCTCCATGATCTGCTTGGCGCGGACCTTGCCCACGCCAGGCAGCGACTCGAGCAGCGCGGAGACCTTCATCTTGCCGATGACGTCGTTCTCCTGGCCCTGCTTGATGACCTCGTGCAGGGAGGCGCCGGAGTGCTTGAGTCGATTCTTGACCTCGGCCCGCTCCCGGCGAGCCGCGGCGGCCTTTTCGAGCGCGGCTGCGCGCTGTTCAGGGGTAAGGGGCGGAAGAGCCACGCCTACGTCACCTCGGATGTCGAACTGTCGGATACGGACCGGTGAGGAACCTAGTCGCCCCACACCTGGGGAGGCGCGAGCAACACGCTTGCCCGCTCTCCCCCACTACCTAAAGGGTGTGGAGGGGGTGCCCCCACCCGTCGGAGACTAGCGGCCAAGTCCGCCAGAGTCAGCGAGAACAGCGGAAAAGTCCTGGTCAGCCTGCGCCAGGTCGGACATTCCCGACATAATGCCCCGGATTTGAGAATGTATTCAGACTCAAGCGGGTCTCGAACCACTCGTCGGAGGACTCGAACGCAGGCATCGAACATCCGCGACGACCGTCGCGAACACCTCCTGGGCCCGTTCCCGACGGACGTCACGTGACCGATGTCTCATCCCGTCGGCAGCGCGGACCGGATCTCCTGTGCGAACCGGTCGGCGGACGCGCGCAGCGCACCGACGTCGGGACCATGCCTCAGTACTCCCCGGCTGACGTTCGGGACGACATTGCTGATCGCCGCCCCGAAGACCCCCGGAAGGTCGGCCGGCGTGGCCCCCTGGGCGCCCACGCCGGGTGCGAGGAGGGGACCGTTGATGTCCAGGTCGTAGGACGACAGATCGCCGAGCGTGGCCCCGACGACGGCGCCGAAGGACCCCAGGGGCTCCTCATCCGCGTTCTCGGCGGCCAGATGGGCCAGCATGGTCGCTCCGACGTTCCGGCCGTCCGCGCGGACGGCGTGCTGGACCTCGCCGCCCTCCGGGTTGGAGGTCAGCGCGAGCACGAACAGGCCCGAACCGCTCTCGCGCGCCAGCGCGATCGCCGGTGAGAGCGAGCCGTAGCCGAGATACGGCGACACGGTCAGCGCGTCCGAGAACAGCGGGGAGTCCTTGTGCAGGAAGGCCTCCGCGTACGCGGCCATGGTCGAGCCGATGTCGCCGCGCTTGGCGTCCATGAGGACGAGCGCACCGGCCGCCCTGGCCTCCTGGACGGTCGTCTCCAGCACGGCGACGCCGCGCGAGCCGAAGCGCTCGAAGAACGCGCTCTGGGGCTTGAAGACGGCGACGCGGTCGGACAGCGCCTCGACCACCGTGCGGCTGAAGCGCTCCAGACCGGCCACGTCGTCGTTCAGGCCCCACTCGGTGAGCAGCGAGGCGTGCGGGTCGATGCCCACGCACAGCGGGCCGCGCTCGTCCATGGCATGACGCAGACGCGCGCCGAAGGGCTCATTCATACCGTCTTCCTCACGTCGGCGCCGACCGCGTCGGCGAGGGTGGCGTACGGGCTCGTGCGCAGGCGTGCGGCAAGGCCCTTGTGCACGGCGCGGGCCCAGAAGGGACCCTCGTAGACGAACGCGCTGTAGCCCTGGACCAACGTGGCACCCGCCAGGATGCGCTGCCAGGCGTCCTCGGAGTTCTCCACACCCCCGACGCCCACCAGGGTGATCCGGTCGCCCACGCGTGCGTACAGGCGCCTGAGGACCTCCAGGGAGCGCTCCTTGAGGGGTGCTCCGGAAAGGCCGCCGGTCTCCTTCACCAAGGAGGCCTCGGACCTCAGGCCTTCGCGCCCGATGGTGGTGTTGGTGGCGATGATGCCGTCCAGTCCGAGCTCGACGGCCAGGTCGGCAACCGCGTCCACGTCCTCGTCGGCGAGGTCCGGCGCGATCTTCACCAGCAGCGGGACACGGCGGTGCGCGACGATCCGGTCGGCTGCCTCGCGGACGGCCGTCAGGAGCGGGCGCAGCTGGTCGACCGCCTGGAGGCTGCGCAGGCCGGGTGTGTTGGGCGACGACACGTTCACGACCAGGTAGTCGGCGTACGGCGCCAGCCGCTCCGCGGACTTCACGTAGTCGCCGGTCGCCTCGGCCTCGGGGACGGCCTTGGTCTTGCCGATGTTGACGCCCACGACGGTCCTGAAGACCGGCTCACGGGAGGCCAGACGGGCCGCCACGGTCAGCGAGCCCTCGTTGTTGAAGCCCATGCGGTTGATGAGCGCGCGGTCCTGCACGAGCCGGAACAGCCGTTTCCCGGGGTTGCCCGGCTGGGCCTCCCCCGTCACCGTGCCGATCTCGATGTGGTCGAAGCCGAGCATGGCCATGCCGTCGACGGCTACCGCGTTCTTGTCGAAGCCGGCGGCGAGCCCGAAGGGGCCGTGCATGCGCAGCCCGAAGGCCTCGGTGCGCAGTTCCTTGTGGCGGGGCGCGAGGGCGGCCGCGACGAAGGTGCGCAGCACGGGGACGCGGACGGCGAGCCGGATCCAGCGGAAGGCGAGGTGGTGGGCCTGCTCGGGGTCCATCCGCCGGAAGACCAGACGGAAGAAGAGCTTGTACATGTCGGTGTCCTCACGAAGAGGGGGACACCGTTTCCGGTGTCCCCCTCAGGGCTGCTAGTCGCGGGCCGCGGTCAGGTGTTCCGCGTGTTCCTGGAGCGAACGGACTCCCACGTCACCGTGGTTGAGGGCGTCGATGCCCTGGACGGCGGCGGCGAGCGCCTGGACCGTCGTCAGGCACGGGACCGACCGTGCCACGGCCGCCGTACGGATCTCGTAGCCGTCGAGGCGGCCACCGGTGCCGTACGGGGTGTTGACGATGAGGTCGACCTCGCCGTCGTGGATGAGCTGGACGATGGTCTTCTCGCCGTTCGGCCCGGTGCCCTCGGACTGCTTGCGCACGACGGTGGCGTTGATGCCGTTGCGCTTGAGGACCTCGGCGGTGCCGGAGGTGGCGAGCAGTTCGAAGCCGTGGGCGACCAGCTCGCGCGCCGGGAAGATCATCGAGCGCTTGTCCCGGTTGGCGACCGAGATGAACGCCCGGCCCTTGGTCGGCAGCGGGCCGTAGGCGCCAGCCTGCGACTTGGCGTACGCCGTGCCGAAGACGGAGTCGATGCCCATGACCTCGCCGGTGGAGCGCATCTCCGGGCCGAGGACGGTGTCGACGCCGCGGCCGTGGATGTCGCGGAAGCGCGACCACGGCATGACGGCCTCCTTGACGGAGATCGGCGCGTCGAGCGGGAGCTCGCCGCCGTCGCCGTTCGCCGGGAGCAGGCCCTCGGCACGCAGTTCGGCGACGGTCGCGCCCAGCGAGATGCGGGCGGCGGCCTTGGCGAGCGGTACCGCGGTCGCCTTCGAGGTGAAGGGGACGGTACGGGACGCGCGCGGGTTGGCTTCGAGGACGTAGAGGATGTCCCCGGCCATCGCGAACTGGATGTTGATCAGTCCGCGCACGCCGACCCCGCGCGCGATGGCCTCCGTCGAGGCCCGCAGCCGTTTGATGTCGTGGCCGCCCAGGGTGATCGGCGGCAGTGCGCACGCCGAGTCGCCGGAGTGGATGCCGGCCTCCTCGATGTGCTCCATCACACCGCCGAGGTACAGCTCCTGGCCGTCGTAGAGGGCGTCGACGTCGATCTCGATCGCGTCGTCCAGGAAGCGGTCGACCAGGACCGGCCGCGAGGGGCTGATCTCGGTCGACTCGGCGATGTAGGACTCCAGGCGGGTCTCGTCGTAGACGATCTCCATGCCGCGGCCGCCGAGCACGTAGGAGGGCCGTACGAGGACCGGGTAGCCGATCTCGTCCGCGATGGCCTTGGCGCCGGCGAAGGTGGTGGCGGTGCCGTGCTTGGGGGCCGGGAGGCCCGCCTCGGCGAGGACGCGGCCGAAGGCGCCCCGGTCCTCGGCGGCGTGGATCGCCTCGGGCGAGGTGCCCACGATCGGCACGCCGTTGTCCTTGAGCGCCTGCGCCAGGCCCAGCGGGGTCTGTCCGCCGAGCTGCACGATGACGCCCGCGACCGGCCCCGCCTGCTGTTCCGCGTGGACGATCTCCAGGACGTCCTCCAGGGTGAGCGGCTCGAAGTACAGCCGGTCGGAGGTGTCGTAGTCGGTGGAGACGGTCTCCGGGTTGCAGTTGACCATCACCGTCTCGTACCCGGCGTCGGACAGCGCGAAGGAGGCGTGCACACAGGAGTAGTCGAACTCGATGCCCTGGCCGATGCGGTTCGGACCCGAGCCCAGGATGATCACCGCGGGCTTGGTCCGGGGCGCGACCTCGCTCTCCTCGTCGTAGGAGGAGTAGAAGTACGGCGTCTTGGCGGCGAACTCGGCCGCGCAGGTGTCCACGGTCTTGTAGACCGGGCGCACGCCGAGCGCGTGCCGCACCTCGCGGACGACGTCCTCGCGCAGGCCGCGGATCTCGGCGATCTGCTGGTCGGAGAAGCCGTGCCGCTTGGCCTCGGCGAGCAGCTCGGCGTCCAGTCGCTCGGCAGCGGCCAGCTCGTCCGCGATCTCCTTGATCAGGAAGAGCTGGTCGACGAACCAGGGGTCGATCTTCGTGTACTCGAAGACCTCCTCCGGAGTGGCACCCGCGCGGATGGCCTGCATGACGGTGTTGATGCGGCCGTCGGTGGGCCGTACGGACTCCTCCAGGAGGGCCGTCTTGTCGCCGGGCTCACCCACGAAGGTGAACTGGCTGCCCTTCTTCTCCAGGGAGCGCAGCGCCTTCTGGAAGGCCTCGGTGAAGTTGCGGCCGATCGCCATGGCCTCACCGACCGACTTCATGGTGGTCGTCAGCGTCGAGTCCGCCGACGGGAACTTCTCGAAGGCGAACCGGGGGGCCTTGACCACCACGTAGTCGAGCGTCGGCTCGAAGGACGCCGGGGTCTTCTCGGTGATGTCGTTGGGGATCTCGTCCAGCGTGTAGCCGACGGCGAGCTTCGCGGCGATCTTGGCGATCGGGAAGCCGGTCGCCTTGGAGGCGAGCGCCGAGGAGCGCGACACGCGCGGGTTCATCTCGATGACGATGACGCGACCGTCGACCGGGTCGATCGCGAACTGGATGTTGCAGCCGCCGGTGTCTACGCCGACCTCGCGGATGATCGCGATGCCGACGTCACGCAGCCGCTGGTACTCGCGGTCGGTCAGCGTCATCGCGGGCGCGACGGTGATCGAGTCGCCGGTGTGCACGCCCATCGGGTCGAAGTTCTCGATGGAGCAGACGACCACGACGTTGTCGTGCTTGTCGCGCATCAGCTCCAGCTCGTACTCCTTCCAGCCGAGGATGGACTCCTCCAGGAGCACCTCGGTGGTCGGCGAGAGCGTGAGGCCCTGTCCTGCGATGCGGCGCAGCTCCTCCTCGTCGTGCGCGAAGCCGGAGCCGGCGCCGCCCATGGTGAAGGAGGGGCGGACCACGACCGGGTAGCCGCCGAGTGTCTCGACGCCCTGGATGACGTCGTCCATGGTGTGGCAGATGACCGAGCGGGCGGACTCGCCGTGCCCGATCTTCTTGCGGACCTCCTCCACGACGTCCTTGAAGAGGTCGCGGTCCTCGCCCTTGTTGATGGCCTCGACGTTGGCGCCGATCAGTTCGACGCCGTACTTGTCGAGGGTGCCGGACTCGTGCAGCGAGATCGCCGTGTTGAGGGCCGTCTGGCCGCCCAGGGTGGGCAGCAGCGTGTCGGGGCGCTCCTTGGCGATGATCTTCTCGACGAACTCCGGGGTGATCGGCTCGACGTAGGTGGCGTCGGCGATCTCCGGGTCGGTCATGATCGTCGCCGGGTTGGAGTTGACGAGGATGACGCGCAGGCCTTCGGCCTTGAGGACGCGGCACGCCTGCGTGCCGGAGTAGTCGAACTCGGCGGCCTGGCCGATGACGATCGGGCCGGAGCCGATGACCAGGACGGACTGGATATCGGTGCGCTTAGGCACGCTGGCCCTCCATGACGGTGCTCATCAAAGACGTGAAGCGGTCGAACAGGTAGGCGGCGTCGTGCGGACCCGCTGCCGCCTCGGGGTGGTACTGGACGGAGAAGGCCGGCTGGTCGAGCAGCTGGAGTCCCTCCACGACGTTGTCGTTCAGGCAGACGTGCGAGACCTCCACCCGCCCGAACCTGGTCTCGCTGACCTTGTCGAGCGGCGCGTCCACGGCGAAGCCGTGGTTGTGCGCGGTGACCTCGACCTTGCCGGTGGTGCGGTCCTGCACGGGCTGGTTGATGCCCCGGTGGCCGTACTTCAGCTTGTAGGTGCCGAACCCGAGGGCGCGGCCCAGGATCTGGTTGCCGAAGCAGATGCCGAACAGGGGCGTCCTGCGCTCCAGCACGGCGGTCATGAGTGCGACGGGGCCGTCGGCGGTCGCCGGGTCGCCGGGGCCGTTGGAGAAGAACACGCCGTCCGGGTCGACGGCGTAGACCTCGTCGACACTCGCCGTGGCCGGCAGCACATGCACCTCGATGCCGCGCTCGGCCATGCGGTGCGGGGTCATGCCCTTGATGCCGAGGTCGATCGCGGCGACGGTGAACTTCTTCTCACCGATCGCGGGGACGACGTACGTCTCCTTGGTGGCGACCTCCTCGTACAGCGAGGCGCCCTTCATGTGCGGCTGGGCCTGCACGCGCGCGACGAGCTCGGAGTCGGGGGCGATCGCCTCGCCGGAGAACACCCCGGCGCGCATGGAGCCACGCTCGCGCAGATGGCGAGTGAGCGCGCGGGTGTCGATGCCGCTGATGCCGACGATGCCCTGCGCGACCAGCTCGTCGTCCAGGGAGCGCTTGGCGCGCCAGTTGGACGGCACACGCGCGGGGTCGCGCACCACGTAGCCGGAGACCCAGATGCGGCGGGACTCGTCGTCCTCGTCGTTCCAGCCCGTGTTGCCGATCTGCGGGGCGGTGGCGACGACGATCTGGCGGGCGTACGACGGGTCGGTCAGGGTCTCCTGGTATCCGGTCATGCCGGTGGAGAACACGGCCTCGCCGAACGTCTCCCCCACGGCCCCGTAGGCACGGCCGCGGAAGACCCGGCCGTCCTCCAGGACGAGTACCGCGGGAGACACCTCTTTCCTCTGCGAGGCGTTCCCCTTCGTGGAGGTCGTCATCGTGCGCCTTCCGTTTCCGTCGTGTTGATCATGGAGTTAATGGCGTCGACCCACTCGGTGTGCTCGGCCGCGCGGTCCGAGCGGAACCCTGAGTCGATCAGCCGTTCGCCGTGGGCCCAGGTCACCACGAGGAGCCCGCCCTCGGTGAGGACCTTGCCGGCGATGCCCTTGCCCAGTACGGCCTCGCGCAGGGCGTCGGCGGGGATGAAGAAGTCCGTCGCGCCGGGGCGCACGACGTCCAGGCCCTCGTCCGTCAGCGTGAGCTCGACGCGGCTGCGGGTACCGAGGCCGTGCGCGACGATCCGGTCGAGCCACTGTCCCGCGGTGGTTGAGCCGTGGTATCGGCCGCTCATGACCAGTTTCGCCGGGCCCGGCTCGTCCGGCGCGGTGGGGAGCTCGGGCAGGTCGCCCTGGAGCGTGCCGCGCCACTTCCAGCCCTCGCGCATCAGCCAGTAGACGAGCGCGACGAACAGGGCGAGGCCGACGAGCCAGCCGACACGGGCGGCCCAGTCGGTGACCTCGGCCGACTTCCTATCGGCAGCGAGACCGTTGGCCAGCAGGGTGAGTGATGTCACTGGAGCTTCCCGTCGACGAGCGTGGCCTTGCCCCGGAGCCACGTGTGCGTGACACGGCCCGGCAGCTCACGCCCCTCGTACGGAGTGTTGCGGCTGCGCGAGGCGAAGCCCGCGGGGTCCACCGACCCACGGTATTCCGTGTCGACCAACGTGAGGTTGGCGGGCTCACCAGCCGAGACGGGACGGCCGTGGCCGCTCGCCTGCCCGATCTTCGCGGGCTGGACGGACATGCGCTCGGCGACCCCGGCCCAGTCCAGGAGCCCGGTGTCCACCATGGTCTCCTGCACCACCGACAACGCGGTCTCCAGGCCGACCATGCCCATGGCGGCCGCGGCCCACTCGCAGTCCTTGTCCTCGTGCGGGTGCGGGGCGTGGTCGGTGGCGACGATGTCGATCGTGCCGTCGGCGAGCGCCTCGCGCAGGGCGAGCACGTCCCGCTCGGTGCGCAGCGGCGGGTTCACCTTGTAGACCGGGTTGTAGGACCGCACCAGCTCGTCGGTGAGGAGCAGGTGGTGCGGGGTCACCTCGGCGGTGACGTCGATACCGCGGGACTTGGCCCAGCGGACGATCTCGACGGACCCGGCGGTCGACAGGTGGCAGATGTGGACGCGGGACCCGACGTGCTCGGCGAGCAGGACGTCCCGGGCGATGATCGATTCCTCGGCCACCGCGGGCCAGCCCCCGAGCCCCAGCTCGGCCGAGACGACGCCCTCGTTCATCTGGGCGCCCTCGGTCAGCCGCGGCTCCTGCGCGTGCTGGGCGACGACCCCGCCGAACGCCTTCACGTACTCCAGCGCGCGGCGCATGATCACGGCGTCGTCGACGCACTTGCCGTCGTCGGAGAAGACGGTGACACCGGCCGCCGACTCGTGCATGGCACCCAGCTCGGCGAGCTTCCTGCCCTCCAGGCCGACGGTGACGGCCCCGATGGGCTGGACGTCGCAGTAGCCGTGCTCCTGGCCGAGCCGGTACACCTGCTCGACGACGCCGGCGGTGTCGGCGACGGGAAAGGTGTTGGCCATGGCGAACACGGCGGTGTAGCCGCCGGAGGCCGCCGCGCGCGTGCCCGTCAGCACGGTCTCGGAGTCCTCGCGGCCGGGCTCGCGCAGGTGGGTGTGCAGGTCGACCAGGCCCGGAAGGAGCACCTTGCCGGCCGCCTCGACGACCTCGGCGCCCTCCTCCGGAAGCCCGGTGCCGACCGCCTCGATGACCGCGCCGTCGATCAGCACGTCCTGCGGCTCGCCGCCGAGGACCTTCGCACCGCGGATCAGAATCTTGCTCATGGGTCTTACTTCTCCTCGGTACGGGTGTGGGAGAGGGCGGGCTCGTTGCCACCGAGCAGCAGGTACAGAACGGCCATCCGGATGGAGACTCCGTTCGCGACCTGCTCCACGACGGTGCAGCGGTCGGAGTCGGCCACCTCGGCGGTGATCTCCATGCCGCGCACCATCGGGCCCGGGTGCATCACGATGGCGTGCTCCGGCATCCGCGCCATGCGGTCGCCGTCCAGGCCGTAACGGCGGGAGTACTCGCGCTCGGTCGGGAAGAACGCGGCGTTCATGCGCTCGCGCTGCACCCGCAGCATCATCACCGCGTCGGACTTGGCGAGCGTGCTGTCCAGGTCGTACGACACCTCGCACGGCCAGCTCCCGACGCCGACCGGCACCAGGGTGGGCGGGGCGACGAGGGTGACCTCGGCGCCGAGGGTGTGCAGCAGGTCGACGTTGGAGCGGGCGACACGGCTGTGCAGGACGTCGCCGACGATGGTGATGCGTTTGCCGGAGAGGTCCTGGCCGAGCCCGGCGTCCCGTCCGACGAGCCGGCGGCGCATGGTGAAGGCGTCCAGCAGGGCCTGCGTCGGGTGCTGGTGGGTGCCGTCGCCGGCGTTGATGACGACCGCGTCGATCCAGCCGGAGGTGGCGAGCCGGTAGGGCGCGCCGGAGGCGCCGTGCCGGATGACGACGGCGTCGACGCCCATGGCCTCCAGGGTCTGGGCGGTGTCCTTGAGGGACTCGCCCTTGGAGACCGAGGATCCCTTGGCGGTGAAGTTGATGACGTCCGCGGAGAGGCGCTTCTCGGCGGCTTCGAAGGAGATGCGCGTACGCGTGGAGTCCTCGAAGAAGAGGTTGACGATCGTGCGGCCGCGCAGGGTCGGCAGCTTCTTGATCGGCCGGTCGGCGACCCTGGCCATCTCCTCGGCGGTGTCGAGGATCAGGACGGCGTCGTCGCGGGTGAGGTCGGCGGCCGAGATGAGATGACGCTGCATCTGTCAGGCTCCGTAAAGAAGTTCGGGAGATTACGGGCAGGCGGGGGCATGCCGGGGCGAGGCGTGCCCGTCGGCCTGCTGCTAGGTCTGCTTCACGCCGAGCAGCACGGTGTCGCGACCGTCCTCCTCGGCGAGCTGGACCTTGACCGTCTCCCGCAACGACGTGGGGAGGTTCTTGCCGACGTAGTCGGCGCGGATGGGCAGTTCGCGATGGCCTCTGTCGACGAGGACCGCGAGCTGCACCGCGCGGGGGCGCCCGATGTCGTTCAGCGCGTCCAGGGCGGCACGGATGGTGCGGCCGGAGAAGAGCACGTCGTCGACGAGGACGACCAGGCGGCCGTCGATGCCGTCACCGGGGATCTCGGTGCGGGCCAGCGCACGCGGCGGGTGCATGCGCAGATCGTCGCGGTACATGGTGATGTCGAGCGAGCCGACCGGGATCGTGCGGTCGGTGATCTCCTCCAGCTTGGCGGCGAGCCGCTGGGCGAGGAAGACGCCTCGGGTGGGAATGCCGAGCAGCACCACGTCGTCGGCGCCCTTGGCGCGTTCGACGATCTCGTGGGCGATGCGGGTCAGCACACGGGCGATGTCGGGGCCCTCGAGTACGGGCCGGGTGTCGGCGGCTTGCGGGTCCTGCTGCTTGTCCATATGAAACGGACCTCCTTCTCCGCCTCACGGGACGGACCTTAAAGGACGTCGGATTTGCGCCATCCACGCTACCAGGCCGGGGGGACGCCCCTGATCACCCCCTTGGCCTAATCGGACACACCTTCCCCGGAAGAGTCGGTGTGGACCATTCGGCTTGACGCAGAAGAGTCACGCTGCGTAACCTCACAGTGAGTTACCAGACGCGCGGTCGGGACCACTCAGCCGCGCCGATCCAGTGTCCGGGGAGCTATATGTCCAGCGAATACGCCAAACAGCTCGGGGCCAAGCTCCGGGCCATCCGCACCCAGCAGGGCCTTTCCCTCCACGGAGTCGAGGAGAAGTCCCAGGGACGCTGGAAGGCGGTCGTGGTCGGTTCGTACGAGCGTGGCGACCGTGCGGTGACCGTGCAGCGCCTTGCCGAGTTGGCGGATTTCTACGGGGTCCCGGTGCAGGAGCTGCTGCCCGGCACCACTCCGGGCGGGGCCGCCGAGCCGCCGCCGAAGCTGGTCCTGGACCTGGAGCGACTGGCCCACGTCCCGGCCGAGAAGGCCGGCCCCCTGCAGCGCTACGCGGCGACGATCCAGTCCCAGCGCGGCGACTACAACGGCAAGGTGCTCTCGATCCGCCAGGACGACCTGCGCACACTCGCGGTCATCTACGACCAGTCGCCCTCGGTCCTCACCGAACAGCTGATCAGCTGGGGCGTGCTGGACGCGGACGCGCGCCGCGCGGTGTCCCACGACGAGAGCTGAGCCGCTCCCAGCCTCAGCAGAAACGTGGGGGGGGGGGGGGGGGGGGGGGGGGGGGGGGGGGGGGGATGGGGGGGGGGGGGGGTGGGTGGGGGGGGTGGGGGGGGGGGGGAGAGAGG
>NZ_JBVIHJ010000001.1:118314-271488 GCF_055570355.1 Streptomyces sp. NPDC031225
CCGGGGTGGCCGGAACTTCACGGTTCCGGCCACCCCGGCGGCTTTCTGCGCGCCTGGGGGGTCTGTCTCGTACAGATACGCCTGAGGGCCCGCGGCAGTCACGCTGCGGGCCCTCAGGCGATACGCGGTCTCAGGCGCCTCGGATGATCACGCCTCGTCGTCCCGGCGCAGCGACGGCTTGAGGTCCTTGAGACGGCCCAGCAGGCCGTTCACGAACGAGGGCGACTCGTCCGTGGAGAACTCCTTCGCCAGCTGCACCATCTCGTCGAGCACCACGGCGTCCGGGGTCCCGTCGGCCCAGATCAGCTCGTAGGCACCCAGGCGCAGGATGTTGCGGTCGACGACCGGCATCCTGTCCAGCGTCCAGCCGACCGAGTACTGCGCGATCAGCTCGTCGATGCGCTTCGCGTGGTCCGCGTAGCCCTCGACCAACTGCATCGTGTACTCGCTCACCGGCGGCTGCCGGGTGTCTTCCCGGGAGAGCCGGATCCAGTCCGCGAGGACCGTCAGGACATCGACGCCGCGCTGGTCGCCCTCGAAGAGGATCTGGAAGGCGCGCTTGCGGGCCGTGTTGCGAGCAGCCACGGTTAGCTGTTCACCCGGCCGAGGTAGTCGCTCGTGCGGGTGTCGACCTTGATCTTCTCACCGGTGGTGATGAAGAGCGGCACGTTGATCTGGTGACCGGTCTCCAGGATGGCGGGCTTGGTGCCACCGGTGGAGCGGTCGCCCTGGACGCCCGGCTCGGTCTCCTGGATGACGAGCTCGACGGCGGCCGGCAGCTCGACGAAGAGCACCTCGCCCTCGTGCTGCGCGACGGTGGCCGTGAAGCCCTCGATCAGGAAGTTGGCGGCGTCGCCGACAGCCTTGCGGTCGACCATGAGCTGGTCGTAGGTCTCCATGTCCATGAAGACGAAGTACTCGCCGTCCATGTACGAGAACTGCATGTCACGCTTGTCGACAGTGGCCGTCTCGACCTTGACGCCGGCGTTGAACGTCTTGTCGACGACCTTGCCGGACAGCACGTTCTTGAGCTTGGTGCGCACGAAGGCCGGGCCCTTGCCGGGCTTGACGTGCTGGAACTCGACGACGGACCAGAGCTGGCCGCCTTCGAGCTTGAGCACCAGGCCGTTCTTGAGGTCGTTCGTGGAAGCCACGGTTGCGGAATCTCCTGGACTGACGTGGACGACCCCGGCGCACGCCACTGCCTAGAGGGCGAGCAGCTCCTTGGTCGTGATGGTGAGTAGCTCGGGTCCGCCGTCCGCCTCGGGGCGAACGACGAGCGTGTCATCGATCCGGACACCGCCCCGGCCCGGGAGGTGGACCCCCGGTTCGACGGTGACCGGCACGCAAGCGTCCAGTTTACCCATGGCCGCGGGGGCCAGCTGCGGGTCCTCGTCGATTTCGAGCCCCACACCGTGTCCGGTGAGCTGTGGGAGGCCCTCGTGGTGGCCCGCGGCCTCCAGTACCTGGCGTGCCGCACGGTCCACGTCGCGGTAGGCCGCGCCCGGTGCCAGGGACTCGCGTCCGGCCCGCTGAGCGGCGAAGACGAGGTCGTACAGCTCGATCTGCCAGTCGGCGGGAGAGGTGCCGATGACGAAGGTACGGCCGATCTCACAGCGGTAGCCGCGGTAGTTCGCGCCCAGGCAGACGGAGAGGAAGTCGCCCTCCTCGACGCGGCGGTCGGTGGGGCGGTGTGCCCTGCGGCCGGAGTTCGGTCCGGTGGCGACGGACGTGGCGAAGGCCGGGCCGTCGGCGCCGTGGTCGACGAGCCGGCGTTCGAGTTCGAGGGCGAGATGTCTCTCGGTGCGGCCCACCAGGATGGACTCCAGGAGTTCGCCCAGTGCCTGGTCGGCGATCTCGGCGCCGATACGCAGGCAGGAGATCTCTTCCTCGTCCTTGA
The DNA here is from genome assembly GCF_055570355.1 of Streptomyces sp. NPDC031225. Lineage (NCBI taxonomy): Bacteria > Bacillati > Actinomycetota > Actinomycetes > Kitasatosporales > Streptomycetaceae > Streptomyces > Streptomyces sp. NPDC031225. The sequence goes on from NZ_JBVIHJ010000001.1 coordinate 120,215, forward strand.
TGACACGGAGCTGTTCCACCGCACCGGCAAGGTCCCCGAGGCGCAGGCGGGGGACGACCGAGCGGATGGCCCGGTACCGGGCGACCGTGAGGTGCTCCTCTTCCACGGCAAGGGAGTCCGCGCCCTGTCCTGTGGCGAGGTCCGCCGCGGCCACCGCCGGGTCGCCTCCGGCACCGGGGAGGTGGTGGACGTGCACGGCGCCGTCGGGGCGTCCGGCGCCGGGACGGTCGTCCGCGGGGCCGGTGCACACCAGCTGATCCTCGGTCCTGCCGAGCAGCAGCACGCTGCCCAGCGGGGCCGCACCCGTGAGGTAGCGGACGTTGGCCGGGCAGGAGATCAGCGCGGATTGGCTGCCGCCGGCCTGGCAGCGGTCGCGCAGGCGGGCTCTTCGGGTGGCGTACACCTCTGACATGAGTTGAGCGTAGGAGTTTTGCCGGTATATCGCTTTTTGGCAGGGTCCGAGTGGGGAGGGTCGCCTGTCGTCTGCCGGCCGGTGGGGGCTGGTCGCGCCCACGCGGCGGAGCCGCATATCGACACAGCCCCGCGCTCCTTTGGGGCGCTACCAGCTCGGCGGGCTTGCTATCGACCTTGCCAGTACGTCGTCCAGGATCCTCGCGGTCTGCGGCACGTCCATCTGACTGTTGTCGATGATCGGCAGCCCCGAGCCGTACCAGCCCGCCATCCGCCCATGGATCCGCGCGACCTCTTCGTCGGTCAGACGGCGGTTGCCCGAGCGTTCGGCGTTGCGTTCCAGGACGATCTCCAGGCCGGGCAGCAGGACCACGGGCAGCAGGCCGGGGCCTACGTGCCGCTTCCAGCCGCCGAGGCCGACGACCGGCCGGTCGGGGAAGACGGCGTCGTCGAGGATGCAGGAGATGCCGTTGGCGAGGAAGTTGCGGGCGGCGAAGCCGCAGGTGCGGCGGGCGAGGCGGTACTGGGCCTCGGAGTGGTCGTTCCAGCCGGACTGGGGGTCGGCGAAGCCCGAGCGGACCCATTCGCGCACGTCGTCGAGGCTGATGTGGGCGGTGGGGACCCGGCGGTGGTCGGCCCAGTACTTGGCGACGCTCGTCTTGCCGGCGCCGGCCGGGCCGATCAGGAGGACGGCGAGGGTGGTGCCCGCGGGGTCGGGCACGGCGGCGGGCGGGGCGCTGGGGGCGCCCACGGGGGCGCCGGGCGGCAGCGGCACATGGCCCGTGGTGTCCGGGACCGGTCCCGGGGAGTGCTGCGGTGCGGGCGGGACCTGAGCCGGGGTGAAGCCCGGTGCCGGAGGCGGTGGGGGCACCGGGGCGGATCCCTGGTGCGCACCCGGGTGGTGTGCGGCCGGCGACCAGCCGGCGGCCGGTCCGTGCCCCGGCTGATGGGGCGGCGGCAGCGGAGAACCCACTGCGTGCTGCATCCGGTGCCACTCCGTCTCGTCTTTTCGGCTCGTTCACCGCCGGGGCGCTCACGTCGGTGCCGGGAGCCCGACCGCGCCCGGCCCGCGGGCCTGCGCGCGTTCGTCCTCTCGTCCCCGACGCGCCCCTGCGGCTCCCTCGCGGCAGGCTGATTGGCGCTGGCCGGGGGGCATATACCCCCTCGCCACCGAACGGTACCGCCCCCGGCCGTCGTTTGGTGAAACGGCCGGGCGCGGCCCGAAGTGCCCCTGCGGCAAGGCGAATCGGGCGGAACGCCCGTCGCCGGACTTACTGGCCGACCTCGCCGTAGGCGGCGAGCAGGACGGCCGGGTCCGGGCCCTCCAGGACGGTGGGCTTGCCCAGTCCGTCGAGGACGATGAACCGCAGGAGACTGCCGCGGGACTTCTTGTCGACCTTCATGTTCTCAAGGAGCTTGGGCCACTGGTCGTAGCGGTAGTGCAGCGGCAGTCCCACCGACTCCAGGACCGTGCGGTGCCGGTCGGCGGTCGCGTCGTCCAGCCGGCCCGCCAGCCGGCCCAGCTCGGCGGCGAAGTGCATGCCTACGGCCACCGCGGCGCCGTGCCGCCACTGGTACCGCTCGTTCTTCTCGATGGCGTGGGCGAGCGTGTGGCCGTAGTTGAGGATCTCCCTGAGGCCCGCCTCCTTGAGGTCGGAGGAGACGACCTCGGCCTTGACCCGGATGGAGCGCTCGATGAGTTCGGCGGTGTGCGGGCCCGCCGGGGTGCGCGCGGCCTGGGGGTCGGACTCGATGAGCTCCAGGATCACCGGGTCGGCGATGAAGCCGGCCTTGATGATCTCGGCGAGCCCGGAGACGTAGTCGTTGACGGGCAGGGAGTCCAGCGCGGCCAGGTCGCACAGGACGCCGGCGGGCGGGTGGAAGGCGCCGACCAGGTTCTTGCCCTCGGCGGTGTTGATGCCGGTCTTGCCGCCGACGGCCGCGTCGACCATGGCGAGCACGGTGGTCGGGATGGCGATCCAGCGCACCCCGCGCAGCCAGGTGGCCGCCACGAACCCGGCGAGGTCCGTGGTGGCACCGCCGCCGACGCCGACGATGACGTCGGAGCGGGTGAAGCCGGACTGTCCGAGCGCCTTCCAGCAGTAGGCGGCGACCTCGGCGGTCTTGGCCTCCTCCGCGTTCGGGATCTGGATGGCGACGGCCTCGTAGCCCTGTCCGGCGAGGTCGGCACGCAGTGCGTCTCCGGTGTCCGCCAGCGCCTCGGGGTGGATGACGGCGACCCGCTGGGCCTTCTCCCCCACCAGCGTGCCGAGCTCGCCCAGGAGTTGACGTCCCACCAGGACCTCGTACGGCTCGCTGCCCGCGGTTCCGCCGACCTGGATGCGCGTCACTGCCTCGCTCATGCTTCCTTCAACTCCAGTGCGTCCAGCGCGTTCTGTGTGACTTCTTCGGGTGTACGGCCGTCGGTGGCGACCACCGCCGTGGCGATCGACTCGTACAGATGGCGGCGTGCCTCCATCAGCTCGCGCCACTGTTTGCGCGGGTTGACCGCCAGCAGGGGACGGGCGGCGTTCAGGCCGGTGCGCTTGACGGCCTCCTCGACGTCCATCGAGAGGTAGACGACCTGCTGCCCGGCCAGCAGTTCACGCGTGTCCGCGTCCAGGATCGAGCCGCCGCCGAGCGCGAGGACACCCTTGTGCTCGGCCAGTGCCTGACGCACCGCCCGCTTCTCGATCGCCCGGAAGACGGGCTCGCCCTCGTCGACGAAGATCTCCGCGATGCTGCGGCCCTCGACGGCGACGATGTCGTCGTCGGTGTCCCGGTAGCCCACGCCGAGCCGCTCGGCCAGCAGCTGTCCGACGGTGGACTTGCCCACGCCCATCGGCCCGACCAGCACCACCCGCGGACCGGTCACCGGATCGCCAGGTTCTCGAGGTAGGAGCGCACGTTGCGGCGGGTCTCGGGCACGCTGTCGCCGCCGAACTTCTCCGCCACCGCGTCCGCCAGGACCAGGGCGACCATCGCCTCGGCGACGATCCCGGCCGCCGGCACCGCGGACACGTCCGAGCGCTGGTGGTGGGCCTGGGTCGCCTCACCGGTGGTCACGTCGACGGTCTGCAGGGCACGCGGCACGGTCGCGATCGGCTTCATCGCCGCCCGCACCCGCAGCAGCTCACCGGTGGACAGCCCGCCCTCGGTACCGCCGGAGCGGCCCGAGACCCGGCGGATCCCCTCCGGTGTGTTCACGATCTCGTCGTGCGCCTTCGAACCCGGCACCCGCGCCAGCTCGAACCCGTCACCGACCTCGACGCCCTTGATGGCCTGGATGCCCATCAGGGCACCCGCGAGCCGCGCGTCCAGCTTGCGGTCCCAGTGCACGTGGGAGCCGAGGCCCACGGGCACGCCGTAGGCCAGGATCTCGACCACGCCACCGAGGGTGTCGCCGTCCTTGTGGGCCTGGTCGACCTCGGCCACCATCGCCTTCGACGTGTCCGCGTCCAGGCAGCGCAGCGGGTCGGCGTCCAGCTTCTCGACGTCGGCCGGGGTCGGGTAGACCCCCTGCGGGGCCTTCACCGAGCACAGCTCGACGACATGGCTGACGATCTCGATGCCGGCCGTCTCCTTCAGGTACGACCGGGCCACCGCGCCCAGCGCCACCCGGGCCGCCGTCTCCCGCGCGGAGGCCCGCTCCAGGATCGGCCGGGCCTCGTCGAAGCCGTACTTCTGCATGCCCGCCAGGTCGGCGTGGCCGGGGCGCGGGCGGGTCAGCGGGGCGTTGCGGGCCAGCCCGGCCAGGATCTCCGGGTCGATGGGGTCGGCCGCCATGACCTGCTCCCACTTGGGCCACTCGGTGTTGCCCACCATGATCGCGACCGGGGAGCCGAGGGAGAGACCGTGGCGGACCCCGCCGAGGAAGGTGATCTCGTCGCGCTCGAACTTCATCCGGGCACCGCGGCCATAGCCCAGCCGACGCCTCGCCAGGTGGTCCGCCACCATCTCCGTGGTGATCGGCACGCCGGCGGGAAGGCCCTCCAGCGTCGCGACGAGTGCGGGACCGTGGGACTCCCCCGCGGTCAGCCAGCGCAACCTGCTCAACGGTGCTCCTCAGTGCTCGCGCCCTGGTACTGCCCTGCGTACGCGTGTCCTCGCGTACGGCAACGGCGCGACCGGGTGCGCGGCCCCGGCCCGCCGCCTCCGATCCTCCCACGTTCGGCGGCGGAGGCCGGTCACAGGTCCATCAGACGGACGTGGAAACGCACACCGAGCCCTCAGGCGATCCGCTCCGCCGCGCTCTTGGCAGCCTCCCGGGATGCGGACGCACATGCGCAGCGGCAAACGCCCGGAAGGGCCTCAGCGGGCCGCCAGCGCGTGTTCGCCGGCCTTGCGCATGGCCTCCACCGGGGCGGGCTGCAGACCGGTCATCTGCTCGACCTGGAGCACCGCCTGGTGCACCAGGAGGTCGAGGCCGCTGATCACCGCTCCGCCGATCATCGACCAGCGGGCGGCGAGTTCGGTCGGCCACGGGTCGTAGAGCACGTCGAAGAGGGCCGCGGGGCGCTCCGGGACGGCGTGGGCGAGTGCGTCCGTGGCACCGGCGGGGGTGGTGGCGATCACCAGAGGGGCGTGCAGCGCCTCGGCCGCGTCCGCCCAGTCCGCCGTGCGCACCTCGATGTCGAGCCGTTCGCCCCACTGCCGCATCTCGGCGGCCCGGGCCGGGCCGCGCACGTAGGCGAGGACCTCTCCGGTGCAGATCCGTGCGAGCGCGGCGAGCGCGGAGGAGGCGGTGGCGCCGGCGCCGAGGATCGCCGCCGAGTCGACCTGTTCGATGCCTCGCTCGCGGAGAGCGGCGACCATTCCCGGGATGTCGGTGTTGTCGCCGAGGCGGCGGCCGTCCTCCGTGAGTACGACCGTGTTGACGGCCTCCACCGAGGCGGCCGTCTCACTGATCTCGTCGAGCAGCGGGATGACCGCCCGCTTGAGCGGCATGGTCAGCGACAGTCCGGCCCACTCCGGCCCCAGCCCCTCGACGAACCCGGGCAGCGCGGCTTCGTCGAGTTCGAACCGGTCGTACGACCAGCCCGTGAGGCCCAGCTCCTCGTAGGCGGCCCGATGCAGGACCGGTGAGAGGGAGTGGGCGATGGGCTTGCCGAGGACGGCGGCCCGGCGGGCGGAGGTGGCCCGAGATGTCATGGAATCTGTCCTTGAGCCTCAAAAATTCGAACAGCGGCCCGGGACGCCCGTGCGTTCCGGCCGCGCCGTTGTCAGTCCTTTTTGCGTGACGCGTTGAACTCCTGCACGAGCTTGTCGTGGTCGGCGAGCGTCTTGGTGAACTTGCTGGTCTTGCCGTCCAGCGAGATGAAGTAGTACCAACCGTCGTGCGTCGGGTTGAGCGCGCCCTTGAGCGCCTCTTCGCCGGGGTTGTCGATCGGACCGGGCGGCAGACCCTTGACGTAGTACGTGTTGTACGGGTTGTTGTACTGCTTGAGCTCGGCGATCGTCAGGTCGATCTTGCTCTGGTTCTTGACGTAGTTGTACGTGGAGTCGAACTCCAGGGAGCCGTACGTCTGGGGGTTCCCCGGCTTGAGGCGGTTGTAGACGACCTCCGCCATCTTGCGGTAGTCGTCGTGGCTCGTGCCTTCGGCCTGCGCGAGGCTCGCCACGGTGAGCAGCTGCCAGGGATCGTCGAGACCCAGCCCCTCGGCCTTCTTCTCCAGGCCGAGTGCCTCGTACTTGTCGTTGGCCCGGCTGACCATCTCCTTGAGGACGGCCTCCGGCTTGTCCCCCTTGCTGACCGCGTAGGCGGAGGGGTAGAGGAACCCTTCGAGCGGGTCCTTCACGTTGGGGTGGCCGAGCGCCCAGTCGGGCAGCCCGACACTCTTGTACTTCTGCTTCGCGACCTTCGCCGTGGTGCCCTTGGACAGTTTGAGGCGCTCGTCGATCTGCTTGTAGACCGCCGCGTTGCGCTCGCCCTCGCTGACGATCAGGTTGTTCTGGCTCTTGGGGTCGAGCATCAGGGCCACGGCGCTCTTGGCGGACATCTCCTTGTTCAGCAGATAGGAGCCGGCCTGGATCCGGCCCGACTCCTTGTTCTGCGTGAACGCGGTCACGAAGGCATCGACGCTCTTGACCACGCCCGCTTCCTTGAGCCGCCGGCCCATGTCCGCCCCGTTGGCACCCGTCGGGATGGTGATGGCCACCTTCGTGCTGGTGCCGTCCCCCGTGTAGTCCGGCGCCGAGACCATACGGTCTTGGTAGAACTGGTAGCCGAAGTACCCGACGCCGGCGGTACCGCCGCCGAACACCAGCAGGACCACCAGACAGGCGCAGCCGCTCTTGCGCTTCTTGCCGCCTTTGCTGCCGCGGCCGCGCCGGTCGCCACGGCCGCCTTTCGGGTCGTCCGTGTCGTCCTCGTCGCCGTCACCGCCGCCCGCGAAGAAGGCGTGCTCGCCCTCGTCAGGCCCGGGATCCCAGTCCGTCTGCTGCGGTTCCGGCTCGGCACGCCGACGGCTCGGCGGCTCCGGCGGCGGGTAGGCGTCCGGGCTGCCGTAGTAGTCCTGCTGCTCCGCACCGTACGCGGCGGCCTGCTGGCCGTAGGGGTCCGACGGGTCGCCGGAGTACGGGACCTGCCCCTGTCCACCGTTCGCCCAGCCGTTGTTGTCGTACGACTGCTGTGGCTGACCCTGATAGGCCTGCTGGTCGTACTGCTGTTGCTGCTGGTCGTACTGCTGGTCCTGCTGGTGGTACTGCTGCTGGCCGTACTGGCCGTCGTGCTGGGGGTACTGCTGCTGCGCCTGACCGTAGGCGTCCTGCCGGCCGTCGACCCAGCCACCGTTGTCGTCGTACTGCGGCTGCTGCGGCTGCTCCGGATAGTGCTGCGTCCGGCCGCCGTAGGGGGACTGCCGGCCCGCGTCGGCCTGCTGCCCTCCCCATCCGTCGTCCCCGTACAACGGGTCCTCCGGATGCCACGGTTCGGAGCCTTGGCCCCGGCCATACTCAGTCATCGATCCCCTAGAGCCGCGAGGTGGTGGTCGCCTTCATCGACGACCCGGCTACCGGTCCGCCTCTTTCTGTGCGGCGGCTGTTCGAATGCCACCGCATCGCGCGGAACGTTACCGTATCGCGATCAGATGACCACTTCGACGCCCTCGCCGGGTGCTTTACCTGACACCCGTTCGGATTCCAGCGCCTGCTGGAGGATGATCACAGCGGCTGCCTGGTCAATGACCGATCTGCCCTTTTTGGATTTCACTCCGGATGCGCGCAGCCCCTGGCTGGCCGTCACCGTCGTCATCCGTTCGTCGACCAGCCTGACCGCGATGGGTGCGATCCCCCGCGCGAGCTCCTGGACGAAAGCACGGACCTTGACCGCGGCCGGGCCCTCGCCCCCTTTGAGGGAGCGGGGCAGACCGACGACGACCTCGATCGGTTCGTACTCCTCGACCAGTTGCCTGAGCCGACGGTGAGCCGCCGGGACGTCCCGGCCGGGGACCGTCTCCACCGGAGTGGCGAGGATCCCGTCGGGGTCGCACGAGGCGACCCCGATACGGGCGTCCCCGACGTCGATCGCGAGTCGACGGCCTCTGCGCATTACTTGGCCGTCTCCCCGACCAGGCGCTCCACGGCGTCCACGGCCTCACCGATCGCGGCCGGGTTCTGGCCGCCGCCCTGGGCGACGTCCGGCTTGCCGCCACCGCCGCCACCGAGCGTCTTGGCCGCCGTGCGGACCAGGTCACCGGCCTTGAGACCGCGCTCGCGGGCGGCCTCGTTGGTGGCGATGACCGTCAGCGGCTTGCCGTTGTTGACGGTGAAGAGGGCGACGACGACAGCCCGGCCGCCCTGGATGCGGCCGCGCACGTCGAGGACCAGCTTGCGCAGGTCGTCCGGCGTGGTGCCGTCCGGGACCCGACCGGTGACGACGGCGGTCCCGCGGACGTCCTTGGCGGACTCGGCGAGACCGGCGGCGGCCTGGAGCACCTTCTCCGCGCGGAACTTCTCGATCTCCTTCTCGGCGTCCTTCAGCTTGCCGAGCATCGCGGAGACCTTCTCCGGGAGCTCCTCCGGGCGGCCCTTGATCAGCTCCTGGAGCTGGGCGACGACGGTGTGCTCACGGGCCAGGAAGTTGTAGGCGTCCACACCGACGAGCGCCTCGATACGGCGGACACCGGAGCCGATCGACGACTCGCCGAGCAGCTTCACCAGGCCCAGCTGGGCGGTGTTGTGCACGTGGGTGCCGCCGCACAGCTCCTTGGAGAAGTCGCCGATGGTGACGACCCGGACCCGCTCGCCGTACTTCTCGCCGAACTCGGCGATGGCGCCCTGCTTCTTGGCCTCGTCCAGGCTCAGGATCTCGGCGTGCACGTCGAGATCACGGGCGAGCACCTCGTTGATCTTCTGCTCGACGTCGGTCATCACGGCCGTCGGAACGGCGGACGGGGAGCCGAAGTCGAAGCGGAACCGGCCGGGCTGGTTCTCGGAACCGGCCTGGGCGGCCGTCGGACCGAGCGCGTCACGCAGCGCCTGGTGGGTGAGATGGGTGGCCGAGTGGGCGCGGGCGATGGCCGTACGACGGCGGCCGTCGATCGACGCGAGGGCCTTGGCTCCGACGGTCACCTCGCCGAACTGGACGACGCCCTTGTGGACGTAGACGCCCGGTACCGGCTTCTGGCAGTCGCGGATCTCGATGACGGCACCGGAGTCGACCTTGATCCGGCCGGTGTCGCCGATCTGGCCGCCGCCCTCGGCGTAGAAGGGGGTGCGGTCCAGGACGATCTCGACTTCGTCGCCCTCGGTGGCGGCCGGGGAGGAGGCGCCGTCGACGAGGATGCCGACGATCGTGGACTCGCTCTCGGTGTCCGAGTAGCCGAGGAACTCGGTCTCGCCGGCCTGGTCGGCGATCGCACGGTAGGCGCCCGCACCGGCGTGGCCGGTCTTCTTGCCCTGGGCGTCGGCCTTGGCGCGCTCCCGCTGCTCCTTCATCAGGCGGCGGAAGCCGTCCTCGTCCACGGACAGGCCCTGCTCGGCGGCCATCTCCAGGGTGAGGTCGATCGGGAAGCCCCAGGTGTCGTGGAGCAGGAACGCCTTGTCACCGGCGAGGACCGTGCCACCGGACTGCTTGGTCTCGGTGACCGCGGTGTCGAGGATGTTGGTGCCGGCCTTCAGCGTCTTGAGGAAGGCGTTCTCCTCGGCGACGGCGACCTTCTCGATGCGCTCGCGGTCGGTGACCAGCTCCGGGTACTGCTGGCCCATCATGGCGATCACGGTGTCGACCAGGTCGAGCACGACCGGGCCGGTGGCACCGAGCAGGCGCATGTTGCGGATGGCGCGGCGCATGATGCGACGCAGGACGTAACCGCGGCCCTCGTTGCCGGGGGTGACGCCGTCGCCGATGAGCATGACGGACGTCCGCATGTGGTCGGTGACCACGCGCAGGGACACGTCGGACTCGTGGGCGTCGCCGTACGCGACACCCGTCAGCTCGGTGGCCTTGTTGATGACGGCCATGGAGGTGTCGATCTCGTACATGTTCTGCACGCCCTGCAGAATCATCGCGAGCCGTTCGAGTCCGAGGCCCGTGTCGATGTTCTTGCTGGGGAGCTCGCCGAGGATCTCGAAGTTGTCCTTGCCGATGCCCTCGCCGCGCTCGTACTGCATGAAGACGAGGTTCCAGATCTCCACGTACCGCTCGTCGTTGACGGCGGGACCGCCCTCGACGCCGAACTCCGGGCCGCGGTCGTAGTTGATCTCGGAACAGGGGCCGCAGGGTCCGGGGACGCCCATGGACCAGTAGTTGTCCTTCATGCCGAGGCGCTGGATGCGCTCCTTCGGCACCCCGACGACCTCGTGCCACAGGCGCTCGGCCTCGTCGTCGTCCTTGTAGACCGTGATCCAGAGCTTCTCCGGCTCCAGGCCGTAACCACCCTTGTCCTGGGGGCTGGTGAGCAGCTCCCAGGCGTACTTGATGGCGCCTTCCTTGAAGTAGTCGCCGAAGGAGAAGTTGCCGCACATCTGGAAGAACGTGCCGTGCCGGGTGGTCTTGCCGACCTCTTCGATGTCGGGCGTGCGCACGCACTTCTGGACGCTGGTCGCGCGCGCCCACGGCGGCTTGACCTCACCGAGGAAGTACGGCTTGAAAGGGACCATGCCGGCGGGGACCAGGAGCAGAGTCGGGTCGTCCGCGATGAGCGACGCCGAAGGGACGACGGTGTGCCCGCGCTCCTCGTAGAAGCTCAGCCAGCGGCGGCGAATCTCGGCCGACTCCATCAGTGGTCCTCATTCCGGTTGTACGAGTACGTCGTCCTGTCGCTGTCGACGGACTTCGGGTCGGTGCGGTTCTCGATGGCGGCGTACCGCCGGGGAGCGGGGAGTTCGGGGTCGGTGTTGATGCCCAGCGCCTCCCCCAGCTCCTCCTCCCGCTGGGCCATGTTGTCCCGGACGTCGAGCGCGAAGCCCACCGCTCGGTCCTTGATGCGGTGACCCGTCTCGATCGCCTTGTTCGCCGCGGTCGCGGCCAGGCTCTCGGGGGTCAGCTGCCTCAGCTTGCGATTGACCTTGGTGGTGGCCCAGACACCGGCGGCGACGCCGGTGCCGAACCAGAAGGTACGGCGGAACATCCTGGCTCTCAGTCCCTCTTTCCGCGGAGGTTTCGCTTCTCCCGCCGGGAGACCGTACGGCCCACGATCACGGTACGGCGGGGCTCCCTGGCGGGCATGTCGTCCTTGCGGCCGCTGATCGCCCGGCGCACGCCGTAGCCGAAGGCCGCGACCTTGACGAGGGGGCCGCCGAAGGTGGAGGCGACGGTGGTGGACAGCGCGGAGGCGTTCGACGTGACCTCCTGGACGTCCGAGGCGATCGCGTCGACCCGCTCGATCTGGGTCTGCGCGGAGCGCACCGCGGTGGAGGCGTCGGCCAGCAGCGGAACGGCCTGGTCGGTCACGTCCGCCACGAGTTTGGTGGTCGCCTTGAGCGTCTGGGCCAGCCTCGCCAGGGCGACGGCGAGGAAGGAGACCAGGATCGCCCAGAAGACGGCCACCAGGATCCCGGCAACCTCTCCACCGGACACCTGACACCTGCTCTCATAAACACCTGTAGATAACGCTGCCGAGCCTATCGCGCCGGGGATGGCGCTCCGCACCGGATTACCCCGGGCACGTCCCCGGGGCGCCGGCGACGATTGCACGGAGCGAACACGCTTCAGTACGCTCCGTGTTCCATGCGTAGTCATCAGCCCTACGGCCCCGGGACGCACGGCAATCTCCCCCTGGAACCCGACGCTTTCGTGGGCCGCGGTGCCGAACTCTCCGGTCTGGCGCGGGCGCTGGACACCGCGCGGCTGGTGACGGTGACGGGCCCGGGCGGGATCGGCAAGTCCCGGCTCGCGGCGCGGGTGGCCGGCGCCCGGTGCGCGCCGCCCGACGGGGTGTGGCGCGTCGAGCTGTCGGCGGTGCACGACCCGGAGTTCGTCGACCACGCGGTCGTGGAGGCGCTGGGCCTGACGGACCACACCGTGCGACCGCCACGCGAGACGCTTCTCGCACATCTCACCGGACGCCGGCTCCTGCTGGTCCTGGACGGTTTCGAGCACCTGGTGGACGGGTGCGCGGAACTCGTCGCCGAGCTGCTCGGAAAGGTCCCGGGACTGGCCGTCCTCGCCGTCGGACGCCGACCTCTGTCCGTGGCCGGGGAGCAGGTGTTCGCACTGGGGCCGCTGGGCGAGGACGAGGCCGTGGAACTGTTCGGGGAACGGGCCTCACGACAGGGAGTGACGGTCGGCGGCGATCCGCACGTGCGGGAGCTGTGCCGGCGGCTGGACGGCATCCCGCTGGCGATCGAACTGGCCGCGGGACGGCTGGGAGCGCTGTCCCCCGAACAGCTGCTGGAACGGCTCGACGACCGGTTCCGGGTGCTGACGGGCGGCGGCCGGGACGCCCTGCCCCGGCATCGGACGCTGCGCACGGCGATCGGCTGGAGCCACGAACTGTGCACGCCCGAGCAGCGGTTGCTGTGGGCACGGCTGTCGGTGTTCGCCGGGCAGTTCGACCTGGAGGCCGCCGAATACGTGTGCAGCGGCGGCGGTCTGCACTCCGACGACGTCCTCGACGTCCTGTCCGCGCTGCTCGCCCAGTCCGTGGTGGCCCGCGTGGAGACCGCGACCGGCGTGCGCTACCGGATGCTCGACACGGTCCGGGCGTACGGCGCCGAGTGGCTGGAGGCGACGGGCGACGCGGTCCGGCTGCGCAGACGGCACCGCGACTGGTACGTGGGCCTTGCGACCTGGTGCGAACTGGACTGGTTCTCGCCGCGGCAGAACGAGGTGGCTGCACGGATCGAGGCCGAGCTGCCGAATCTGCGCTGCGCGCTGGAGTACTGCCTGACCGAGCCCGACGGGGCGGAGCTGGGCCAGCACCTCGCGGGCTCCCTCTGGTTCTGCTGGGTCGGCTGCGGCCGGCTGTCGGAGGGGCGGCACTGGCTGGAGCGCAGCGTCGAGCTGGAGCCGGGCGCCGAGCACGCCCGGCTGAAGGCCCTGTGGGTCCTCGGCTATGTGGCGGTCCTCCAGGGCGACACGGTGCCCGCGCTGGCGGCGCTGCAGGAGTGCCGCCAGGAGGCGGAGCGGTCCGCGAACCCTGCGGCGGTGGCGTACGCCGAGCACCGCACCGGCTGTCTGGCGCTCGTCTCGGACGACATGCCGCGTGCCGAGACGCTGCTGCGCTCGTCGCTGGCGCGCTATCAGGAGATCGGCGAGCTCAACAGCAATGTGCTGATGGGCCAGGTCGAGCTGGCGATGGCCCGGGCGTTCCTGGGCGATCTGCCGGACGCGGTGCGGCTGTGCGAGGACGTACGCCAGGTGTGCGAGGACCACGGCGAGCGATGGGCACGTTCGTACGCGCTGTACGTCCTGGCGTACGCGGCCTGGAGCGAGGGCGACCCGGCACGCGCGCGTGAGCTGCTCACCGACTGTCTGGCCTGCGCGCACGCCTTCCACGACCTGCTCGGCTCGGTCCTGTCCCTCGAACTGCTGGCCCTGGTCACGGTGGCGCAGGGCGACGCGGCCGAGGCCGCGCTGCTGCAGGGCGCCGCGGCCTCGCTGTGGCCGTCGGTGGGCCTGCCGCTGTTCGGCTCGGCCCACTACAACGCCCCGCACGAGCTGTGCGAGGCGGCGGCCCGGGAGCGGCTGGGAGACGAACGGTACGAGACGTGCGTACGGCAGGGGGCTCGGCTCGACCGGGAGGCAGCGGTGGCCCGGGCCCTGGGGCGTGGCGGGCGGGAGGCGGGCCCGGAGTCGCTGCGGGCGCCGCGCGGTCCGGTGCGGCATCCGCGTGCGGCCTCGAAGACGCAGCAGCCCGCCGCCTCGCCCACCCGGAAGGGCGGGGAGACGGCGGGCTGAGTGGTGCGTGGTGCTACGGCCTGCTGGTGATCAGCGGGCGTAGTACTCGACGACGAGCTGCTCGTCGCAGATCACCGGGATCTCCTTGCGGTTCGGCTCGCGGTCCAGGCGGAAGGCCAGGGCGCCGAGGTTCACCTGCAGGTAGCGCGGGGTCTCACCGTCGGGGGCGAAGCCACCGGCACGGGCGACCTCGAACAGCGTCTTGCTGCGGCTGCGCTCGCGGACCATCACGACGTCGTCGGGACGGACGCGGAACGACGGCTTGTCGACCTTGCCGCCGTTGACCTCGATGTGGCCGTGCACGACCATCTGACGGGCCTGGTAGATGGTGCGGGCGATGCCCGAACGCAGAACCAGGGCGTCGAGACGACGCTCCAGCTCGATGACCAGGGCCTCACCGGTCTTGCCCTGCGTCTTGGCGGCACGCTCGTAGGCGCGGACGAGCTGACGCTCGGACACGTCGTACTGCGCACGCAGACGCTGCTTCTCCAGCAGGCGGACCTTGTAGTCCGAGTTCTGCTTGCGGCCACGGCCGTGCTCACCCGGCGGGTAGGGGCGGGCCTCGAAGTACTTGACGGCCTTCGGGGTCAGCGCGATGCCGAGGGCACGCGACTTCTTGACCTTGGGGCGGGACTGGTTCGCCACAATCTCTCATTTCCTGGTGTTCGGCTCGTCAGAGTTATGGGAGGTCGCATCCGCAGCCGGGGAAACCCGCCGGGTCCGCGAGGGACCTGGTGGGCAGCCGCTCCCCTGGTCTGGGCACATACGTGCAGCACGCGAGAGACCCACCGACCGGTGCCGCCGTACTTTCGTACGACGGGTGGTGATGGGTTGCCCGCGACACCATTCGAACGGTGCGCGACGCTCCTGGAACCCACTGGGGGTTCCGGCCGGTTGTCCCGCTCTGACTGCGCGGGACTCGGCACTTCGAGGGATTCTACAGGGTGCTCAGGACCGCTTGCGACCGAGGTGCTTGCGGGTCCACTCCACCGCGTCCGCGTACCGCGCCTCGGCCCCGTGCCGGGTGGGGGTGTAGTACTCCCGGTCCTTGAGCTCCTCCGGGGCGTACTGCTGGGACGCGATGCCCTCGGGCAGGTCGTGCGGGTAGACGTACCCCTGCGCGTGCCCCAGTTTGGCCGCGCCCTTGTAGTGCCCGTCCCGCAGGTGCATCGGCACGGGCCCCGCGTGGCCCTTGCGCACGTCCTCCATGGCGGCGCCGATCGCCGTGGTCGCGGCGTTGGACTTCGGGGCCAGGGCGAGGGCGATGGTCGCGTGGCTCAACGTCAGCGCGGCCTCGGGGAAGCCGATCATGGCGACGGCCTGGGCGGCGGCGACGGCTATGGGAAGGGCGCCCGGGTCGGCGAGGCCGATGTCCTCGCTGGCGGAGATCATCAGGCGGCGGGCGATGAAGCGGGGGTCCTCGCCGGCCTCGATCATGCGGGCCAGGTAGTGCAGGGCCGCGTCGACGTCCGAGCCCCTGATGGACTTGATGAGGGCGCTGGCCACGTCGTAGTGCTGGTCGCCGTCGCGGTCGTACTTCACGGCCGCGCGGTCGACCGTCTCCTCCAGTGTGGTGAGGGAGATCTCCGGCTCGCCCTTGTCGAGCGCGGCGCCGGCGGCGGCCTCCAGGGCGGTCAGGGCGCGGCGGGCGTCGCCGCCGGCGATCCGCAAAAGGTGGTTCTCCGCGTCCTCGGGGAGGGCGACGGCGTCCTTCAGGCCGCGCTCGTCGCTCACGGCCCGCTTCAGGAGCCCTCTGAGGTCGTCGTCGGTGAGGGGTTCGAGGGTCAGCAGGAGGGACCGGGACAGCAGCGGGGAGATCACCGAGAAGTACGGGTTCTCGGTGGTCGCCGCGATCAGGGTCACCCAGCGGTTCTCGACCGCGGGGAGCAGGGAGTCCTGCTGGGCCTTGCTGAAGCGGTGGATCTCGTCGAGGAAGAGGACGGTCTCCTTGCCGAACCCTCCGGTTGCGCGGCGGGCGCCCTCGATGACCGCACGGACCTCCTTGACCCCGGCGGTGATCGCGGAGAGCTCCACGAAACGCTTGTTGGTCGCCTTCGACACGACGTACGCCAGTGTCGTCTTGCCGGTGCCCGGGGGTCCCCAGAGGATCACCGAGGAAGGTCCGGCGGGGCCGCCGCTGCCCTCGCCGACCAGCCGGCGCAGCGGTGAACCCGCCTTGAGCAGGTGCTGCTGGCCCACCACCTCGTCGAGGGTGCGCGGGCGCATCCGGACCGCCAGGGGGCTGCCTGCCGGGTCCTTCTCCTGGCGCTCTTCCGCCGCGGCGGTGAACAGATCGGGCTCCACGTTCAAAACCCTATGTCACGCCACTGACAACGTCCGAAGGCTCAGGCCCAGAGACTGGAGCCCCAGCGGGTCAGGATCATCATCGCGATGATGCCGCAGTGCGTGACCGGCAGGACCCAGGTGAACTCCGCGAGGAAGCGCTTGAGCCAGCCCGGGGACGGCAGGAAGTCGTTGCGGACGTTGAACGAGGTGACGTACCAGAACATGGTGATCGTGGCGACCCAGGCCAGCGAGCACCACAGGCACAGCGCGTTGATCCGGTACAGGGACTGGAACTGGAGCCAGGTGCAGAAGGCCACGCCGAAGAGCGTGCCGAAGTTGAAGGTGAGCCAGTACCAGCGCGGGAAGCGGGCGCGGGTGAGCAGGCTCATGCCGACGCAGATCACGATGCCGTAGCAGACGAGGCCGAGCATCGGGTTGGGGAACCCGAAGGCGGCGGCCTGCTTGCTCTCCATGACGCTGCCGCAGGACACGATCGGGTTGAGGGAGCAGCTCGGGGTGAACGTCTTGCCGCTCACCTTGCCCTCAAGGATCTTGAACTTGTCGATCGTGATGACCCACGCGGCGAGCAGTCCGGCCGCGCCGGTGATCACCAGCAGCAGGGCGAAGGCACGGCTGCCGCCCTCCGTCCGGGGTGCCGTGTCGGCGCCCGCCGACGCGGACCCGGACTCCGTGGAGACGTCTTTCACTGTGGTCTTGCTCATCACGCCGATCCGTCTGCTTGAGAGTTGGACCTTCTTCGGGCAGGGGCCATTGTGCCGTACACAGAGGCTTGTCCACCGTTCGGTGGACATAAGGAAGTACGCACGGTCGTCCCTGAACGTTCGGTTCCGGCCGACCCTCGCAGACATGACAACACACGCGAACGAACTCGCTGTGGACGTTCGGGGGCTGCGCAAGCAGTACGGCGAGGTGACCGCGGTCGACGGGATCGACCTCGGTATCCGCAGGGGCGAGGTGTTCGGCCTGCTCGGACCCAATGGCGCGGGCAAGAGCACCACGGTGGAGATCCTCCAGGGCAACCGCGACCGGGACGCGGGGGAGGTCTCGGTGCTCGGGGCGGACCCGGCGCACGGCACACGCGCGTGGCGCTCACGTGTCGGAATCGTCTGGCAGGACGAATCCGCGCCCGCGGAGTTGACGGTCGGCGAGACCGTCCGGCATTTCGCCCGCTACTACCCGAAGCCGCGGGACCCGGAGGAGGTCATCGGTCTGGTGGGTCTTGAGGCCAAGGCGGGCAGCCGCATCAAAGCGCTCTCGGGCGGCCAGCGGCGGCGCCTGGACGTGGCACTCGGTGTGATCGGCGGCCCCGACCTGCTGCTCCTTGACGAACCGACGACCGGCTTCGACCCGGCGGCCCGGCGCCAGTTCTGGGACCTGATCCGCAAGCTGTCCGACGAGGGCACCACGATCCTGCTCACCACGCACTACCTGGAGGAGGCCGAGGCGCTCGCCGACCGGCTGGCCGTGATCTCCCGCGGCAGGGTCGTCGCCGAGGACGAACCGGCCCGGCTGCGGGAGCGGTACGGCACCGGCACCACCGTCGAGTGGACCGAGCCGGACGGCACCCCGCGCGCGGAGCACACCGACACCCCGACCAGGACTGTCGCCGAGCTGATGCGCCGCTTCGACGGCGAGATCCCGGGGCTCCAGGTGAGCCGCCCCACGCTGGAGGACGTCTACCTCCGGCTGACCGGACAGGAGGACCCGCGATGACCACGACCGCCGTACGGTCCCGGACCGATGCCCGCGCGGAGCGGCTGCCCGGCGCCTGGGGGCTCGGACTCCGGCGGGGCGCCCTGGAGATCAAGCAGTTCTTCCGGCAGCGCGACCAGATGGTGTTCACCTTCGCCTTCCCGGTGGTCTTCCTGTTCCTGTTCGCGTCGATCTTCAGCGACGACGTGAAGGGGGCGGGCATCAGCGTCCAGCAGCTCTACGTCCCGGCGATGATGGCCGCCGGCATCATGTCGACGAGCTTCCAGTCGCTCGGCATCTCCATCACCATCGAACGGGACGAGAAGGTGCTGCGCCGGCTGCGGGGCACGCCGATGCCGCCGACGGCGTACTTCCTCGGCAAGGTCTGGCTGGTTCTGGTCACCGGTCTCATGGAGACGGCGATCCTGCTGCTCGTCGGTGTGGCGTTCTACGACATCGATCTGCCCTCGGACACCGGCAAATGGTTCGCGTTCGCCTGGATCTTCGTGCTCGGGCTGACGGCGTGCGCGCTGCTCGGCATCGCGATCAGTTCGGTGCCCAAGTCCGCCAAGAGCGCGAGTTCCGTGGTCGTACTGCCCTTCCTCGTCCTCCAGTTCATCTCCGGGGTGTACATCTCGATCGAGACGATCCCCGACTGGATGCTGAACATCGGTGCCCTGTTCCCGCTGAAGTGGATGTGCCAGGGGCTGCGCGGGGTGTTCCTGCCGGACTCGGCGCAGGTCCTGGAGCAGGCCGGCGACTGGGAGTTCGGGCGCATCGCCCTGGTGCTGGGGGCGTGGTGCGTCGGAGGATTGCTGCTGTGTCTGCTGACCTTCCGGTGGAAGAACCGGCGCGACGGATGAACGACCGGACGGGGGCGGACAGCGCCTACAGCTGGGACCGCTCCTTCCGGCTGTGGGACACCTACTTCGCCCTCATCTGGCTGGCCACCCTGGCGTTCGTGCTCGGCACGGGACATCCGGGGTGGCCCGTCCGTGTCACCGCGGCGGCGCTGCTGGTGCCGTTGATCCCGCTGTTCGTGTGGACGGGCCGCCCGCTGCTGAAGGACGATCCGCCCCCCGAACGCCAGGCCCTCGGCTACCTCTTCGCGATGACCGCCCTGTTCCTGCCCTCGGCGATCCTGGTGGGCGAGACCCGGCTGATGACCTTCGCGCTCGTCCCCCAGTGCTTCATGACGCTGCGGATGCGGTGGGCGATCACCATGGTGGCGCTGATCAACCTGGCGCCGGTGGTGGGCTGGTCGCTGCTGTGGCGGCCGAGCGAACAGGACGTCTTCTTCAACGGCCTGTTCGCGGTGGTCACCCTGGTCTTCTCGGTGGCCTTGGGCGGCTGGGTGATCCGCATCATCGAGCAGAGCCAGGAGCGCGCGGCGTTGATCGCGGAGCTCGATGCGAGCCGGCACGAGGTCTCCCGGCTGTCGGCGGCGCACGGGGCGCTGGCCGAGCGGGAGCGCATGGCCCGGGAGATCCACGACACCCTCGCACAGGGCTTCACCAGTCTGTTGATGCTGGCCCAGGCCGTCGAGGCCGGGCTCGACCACGATGTGCCGCAGGCCCGCCGCCATCTGGCCCTGATGGACGAGACGGCCCGGCTGAACCTCGCCGAGGCGCGGACCCTGGTCGCCGACGGCACCCCCGCCGACCTGGACGGCGCGACACTGCCGGACGCCCTGTTCCGGCTGGCGGCGCGGAACTCCGCGAAGCTGGAGGTGACCGGTCCGGTCCGTCCGCTGCCGGCGGGACCCGAGGTCGTCGCCCTGCGTTCCTGTCAGGAGGCGCTCACGAACTGCCGTAAGCACGCGGGGAGTCCGGTGGCGGTGGCCATCGGACTCGACTACACCGACGACGTCCTCACCCTGTCCGTCCGGGACGACGGCCACGGCTTCGACCCGGGGGCCGCCCATGACGGCTACGGCCTGGCGGGGCTCCGCGCCCGCGCCACCGAGGTCGGCGGGACGGTCCGGGTGCGCAGCGCGCCGGGCGGCGGCACCACGGTCACCGTCGAACTGCCCGTACCTCCCCCGAGGAGCTGTTCATGATCCGGATCATCCTCGCCGACGACCACCCCGTCGTTCGGGAGGGCCTGCGGGCGATGCTGACCGCGGAACCGGACCTGGAGGTGATCGCCGACGCGTCCAGCGGGCCGCAGGCGGAGGCCCTGGCGGCGGCGCTCCGGCCCGACATCGTGCTGATGGACCTGCGGATGCCGGGTGGCTCGGGCGTCGAGTCGATCGTACGGATGACCGAGGCAGGGCTGCCCTGCCGGGTGATCGTCCTGACGACGTACGAGACGGACCGGGACATCCTGCGGGCCGTGGAGGCGGGGGCGGCGGGCTACCTGCTGAAGGACCTGCCCCGGGGTGAACTGGCTCAGTCCGTACGGGCCGCCGCGCGCGGCGAGACGGTACTGGCGCCGACGGTCGCCGCCCGCCTGGTCGACCAGCTGCGCACCCGGCCGGAGCGGCCAAGGCTGTCGGAGCGCGAGACGGCGGTCCTGCGGCTCGTGGCGGAGGGCTGTACGAACGCGGAGATCGGCCGTCGGCTCTTCATCGGCGAGTCGACGGTGAAGACCCATCTCCTGCGGGCCTTCGGCAAGTTGGGGGTCGCCGACCGGACGGCAGCCGTCACCTGTGCCATGCGCTACGGGCTTCTCGACCAGTAGCCCCGTCAGGCGCCGTCGATCCGGTCGAGCAGGTCCAGGGCCTCGACGGTGCGGTGGTGCTCCGGGCCGAAGGTGGCCACGCAGGCGTCATGGGCGATCGCGGCCTTGGAGTGGACCTCGGCTCCACGACCCAGCCCCAGGAGGGCCCTGGCCATGGCGAGTTCGACGGCACCGGTCTCCGGGCGACGCTGTTCCTCGGGGGCAGGCGCCGGCTCAGGCTGTCGGCGCTCTCCGCCTCGGCGAACGCCTCCTCGTGACGGGCCTGGCCGCCGAGGCTGCGCGCCAGACCCAGCCGTAGGGCCAGGGTGAGCCGGTCCTCGGTGTGATGGGCGGCGAAAGCCTCGTGAGCAAGCCGCTCGGCCTCCGGACGCGGTGCACGCGCGTTCGAAAGCGTCGCCGAGCGCTTACCCCGGTGTCCCGACTCCTTTGCCCCTGGGGCGAGTTGGCGGGGGAAAAGGGCGCCTGCCGGTGAGCGCCGACGCCCTTCCCCCGCCGTCCCGCTAACCCAGCCTCGACTCCAGCTCCGCCACGATCTCGTTGACCCCGATCGCCGACTGGTCCCCGGACTCCATGTCCTTCAGCTGTACGACGCCCTCGGCGAGGTCGCGTTCACCGGCGACGATCGTGTAGCGGGCGCCGCTGCGGTTGGCGTTCTTCATGGCGCCCTTGAGGCCCTTGGCGCCGTAGGAGAAGTCGGTCGCGATGCCGAGCTTGCGCAGTTCGGTGACCTTGGCGAAGAGGATCCGGCGGGCCTCCTCGCCCAGCGGGACCGCGAACACGCTGGTCGTGGAGGGGAGTTCGAGCTCGACGCCCTCCGCCTCCAGGGCGAGGACCGTACGGTCGACGCCGAGTGCCCAGCCGACGGACGGGAGCGCGGGACCGCCGATCATCTCCGAGAGACCGTCGTAGCGGCCGCCGCCGCCCACCGCGGACTGGGAGCCCAGACCGTCGTGGACGAACTCGAAGGTCGTACGGGTGTAGTAGTCGAGGCCGCGCACCAGCTTCGGGTCGTCCTCGAAGGCCACGCCCGCCGCGGTGATCAGCTCGCGGACCTCCTCGTGGTACGCCTTGCAGGCGTCGCAGAGGTAGTCGCGCAGCAGGGGTGCGTCCGCGAGCTGCTTCTGGACGTCCTGGCGCTTGTCGTCGAGGACGCGCAGCGGGTTGATGTCCGCGCGCCGCAGGGTCTCCTCGTCGAGGTCGAGACCCCGCAGGAAGGTCTGCAGCGCCTCCCGGTACACCGGGCGGCACTCCTTGTCGCCCAGGCTGTTCAGCAGGATCCGGAAGTTCCTGAGGCCCAGCGAGCGGTACGCCTGGTCGGCCAGGATGATCAGCTCGGCGTCGAGCGCCGGGTCCTCCGCACCGATCGCCTCGGCGCCGACCTGGGAGAAGTGCCGGTAACGGCCCTTCTGGGGGCGCTCGTAGCGGTAGTACGAGCCGGAGTACCAGAGCTTGACCGGGAGGTTGCCGAGCTTGTGGAGGTTGGCCTCCAGCGCCGCGCGCAGCACGGACGCCGTGCCCTCGGGGCGCAGGGCGAGCTTGGTGCCGCCCTTGGTCTCGAAGGCGTACATCTCCTTGGTGACGATGTCGGTGGACTCACCGACACCGCGCGCGAACAGTTCGACGTTCTCGAAACCGGGGGTCTCGATGTAGCCGTAGCCGGAGGTGCGCAGCGGTGCGGCGATCGCGTCGCGGACGGCCAGGAACTTGGCACTGTCCGGCGGGATCAGGTCGTACGTGCCCTTGGGGGCCTGAAAGGTGCTCACGGAAGTCTCTCGTCACATTCCTCGTCGGGGAGCCTCGGAGGCATCGCGTTCTTGGCGGCCTGCGGCCACCTGCCGCAGATACGGGTTGGTGGCGCGCTCCTGGCCGATGGTCGTCTGGGGGCCGTGGCCGGACAGCACCACGGTCGAGTCGTCGAGCGGCAGGCACACGCGGGCCAGCGAGTCGAGCATCTCGGCCATGTCACCGCCGGGCAGGTCGGTGCGTCCGATGGAGCCGGCGAAGAGCAGATCCCCGGAGAAGAACACCGACGGGATGTCGGCCGTCTCCGGCATCTGGAAAGCCACCGACCCCTTGGTATGGCCCGGCGCGTGCGCGACGGACAGCTCCAGACCCGCGAGCTGCAGCTTCGCGCCGTCGGTCAGCTCCTTGACGTCGTCCGGCTCTCCCACGGTGATCTCGCCCATGAGCGGCATGCCGATGGAACGCCCGAGACCCATCGAGGGGTCCTTCATCATGTAGCGGTCCTCGGGGTGGATCCACGCCGGCACTCCGTGCGCGCCGCACACGGGGACGACCGAGGCCACGTGGTCGATGTGGCCGTGGGTGAGGACGACGGCGACGGGCTTGAGCCGATGCTTCTTCAGCGCCTCTTCGACTCCCTCGGCGGCCTGGTGGCCCGGGTCGATGATCACGCACTCCTCACCGGCGGCGGGGGCGACGAGATAACAGTTCGTCCCCCAGGCCCCGGCGGGGAACCCGGCAATGAGCACGATCGTCCTCGTTTTGTGTCGGTACGGGCGGTCTTCCGGGCGGCTGCCCCAGTGGTCAGAGCCTACCGGCGCTGCCGATTCCTCAGCGAACCCATATACGGTACGGGGCACACGCAGGCGGTCGGCTCATAGGACGCATGCGTAACGGTCGGCGGACGAGACGCATGAGGAGAGAACCCCGTGGTCACCCAGGAACAGCGGAAGCGGCAGCTCGCGCGGGAGAAGTTTCTGCGACAGCAGCAGCGGCGCACGGCCGCGCGTCGCAAGGCCCGTGTACGCAACTCTGTGATCGCGTCGGTGCTCGGCGTGATCCTGGTGGGCAGCCTGGCGCTCTATACGACCGGCGTCCTCAAGGACGACGACAAGGCCAGCGCGAGCGCGCAGACCAGCCCGAGCGCGGCGCCGACCAGCAAGGCGCCGGACCCGTGCGAGAAGCCCGCCGCCGGCAAGGTCAAGACGGAGACCTGGAAGAAGGAGCCGGCGCTGTCCATCGACAAGTCGGCGAAGTACACCCTGGGCCTCGCGACGACCTGCGGTGAGATCGACATCGCGCTGAAGGCGTCGGCGGCCCCGCACACCGTGAACTCGTTCGACTTCCTCGCGGGCAAGGGCTTCTTCGACCACACCAAGTGCCACCGGCTCACCACCAACGGCATCTACGTCCTGCAGTGCGGCGACCCGACGGGCTCCGGCAGCGGCGGACCGGGCTACACCATCCCGGACGAGAACCTGAAGGACAAGAGCCTCAAGTCCAACGTCTATCCGGCGGGCACCGTCGCGATGGCGAACACCGGGCAGGCGCACACCGGCGGCAGCCAGTTCTTCCTCGTCTACCAGGACAGCCAGCTGCCGCCCAGCTACACGCCGTTCGGCACCATCTCGGCATCCGGTATGAAGGTGCTGAAGAAGATCGCCGCGGCTGGTGAGAGCACCGGCGCGGGCGACGGCGCACCGAACGCGACCGTCGTGATCAACAAGGCGACCGTCACCGAATCCTGACCGCCAACTGCGTAATTTCGGTCGCGCGGGATGCGGACAGGCAACCCGCCGGTCGCCTATGTTGGCCGTGACGAAACTGTGGACGATGCCCGGGGGCGCTGAAGCCTTCCGCAGGCATCATGTGGAGGAGGCGCTGTGAGCAGCGACCCGTGGGGCCGCGTCGACGAGACGGGGACCGTGTACGTGCGTACGGCCGACGGCGAGCAGGTCGTCGGTTCCTGGCAGGCGGGTACCCCCGAGGAAGCCCTGGCCTACTTCGAGCGCAAGTACGAGGGCCTGGTTGTCGAGATCGGCCTCCTCGAGAAGCGGGTGAAGACCACCGACCTGTCCGCGAAGGACGCGCAGGCCGCGATCGACCACATTCGCGAGCAGGTCGACGCGCATCACGCGGTCGGCGACCTGGCCGCGCTCAAGGTCCGGCTCGACACCCTCGTGGAGACCGTCGGCAAGCGCCGCGAGGAGCGCAAGCAGCAGCGCGCCAAGCAGTCCGACGAGGCCCGGCACGCCAAGGAGGCGCTGGTCGTCGAGGCGGAGGAGCTCGCCCAGTCCGACCAGTGGCGGTCCGCCGGTGAGCGGCTGCGCGCCCTGGTCGACACCTGGAAGGGTCTGCCGCGCCTGGACCGCAAGTCCGACGACGAGCTGTGGCACCGCTTCTCGCACGCCCGCTCGGCGTTCTCCAAGCGCCGCAAGGCCCACTTCGCGTCGCTGGACGCGCAGCGCGAGGACGCCCGCAGGACCAAGGAGCGGCTGGTCGGCGAGGCCGAGGCACTGTCCGCCTCGACGGACTGGGGTCCGACGGCCGCCCGCTACCGCGATCTGATGACGGAGTGGAAGGCCGCGGGGCGTGCCCAGCGCGAGCACGAGGACGACCTGTGGAACCGCTTCCGCGGCGCTCAGGACGTGTTCTTCGCCGCCCGCAGCTCGGTCTTCGCCGAGCGCGACGCCGAGCAGACGGAGAACCTCAAGCTCAAGGAGGAGCTGGCCGAGGAGGCCGAGAAGCTCCTGCCGATCGGTGACCTGAAGTCGGCCCGTGCCGCGTTCCGCTCGCTCAACGAGCGCTGGGAGGCCATCGGTCACGTCCCGCGGGACTCGCGTCCGAAGGTCGAGGGCCGGATGCACGCCGTCGAGCGTGCCCTTCAGGAGGCCGAGGAGACCGAGTGGCGCCGGACCAACCCGGAGGCACGCGCGCGTGCCGAGGGTCTGACCGGTCAGCTCCAGGCCGCCGTGGACAAGCTCAGGGGCCAGATCGATCAGGCACGCGCCCAGGGCAACAACGCCAGGGCCGACAAGCTGGAGCGTGAGCTGGAGGGCCGCCAGGCGCTCCTGGACCAGGCCCTGAAGGGCCTGCACGAGTTCGGCGGCTGATCAGCACGTACGACGAGAAGGGCCCCGTACACCGCGTACGGGGCCCTTCTCGTCGTACGGCGGTCTAGGACCGGTTCCGCGCCGAGGTCACCCGGTACACGTCGTACACGCCCTCGACGCCGCGGACCGCCTTCAGGACGTGACCGAGGTGCTTCGGGTCGCCCATCTCGAACGTGAAGCGGGAGGTGGCGACGCGGTCGCGGGAGGTCTGGACGGCCGCCGAGAGGATGTTGACGTGCTGGTCGGACAGGACGCGGGTGACGTCGGAGAGGAGCCGGGAGCGGTCCAGGGCCTCGACCTGGATGGCGACCAGGAAGACCGAGGACTGGGTCGGCGCCCACTCGACCTCGAGGATGCGCTCGGGCTCCCGGGACAGTGACTCGATGTTCACGCAGTCGTTGCGGTGAACCGATACGCCACTGCCGCGGGTGACGAAGCCGATGATCGGGTCGCCGGGCACGGGCGTACAGCAGCGGGCCAGCTTGACCCACACGTCGTCGACGCCCTTGACGACGACACCGGGGTCCTGGTTGCTGCGCCGCTTGCGGCCGCGGGTGCGCGACGGCGGGACCGCCTCGTCCATCTCCTCGGTGGCCGCCTCCTCGCCGCCGAGCGCCGAGACCAGCTTCTGCACGACGTTCTGCGCGGAGACATGCCCCTCGCCGATCGCCGCGTACAGCGCGGAGATGTCCGGGTAGCGCATCTCGTGCGCGAGCGTGACCAGCGAGTCACCGGTGAGGATGCGCTGGATCGGCAGGTTCTGTTTGCGCATGGCGCGGACGATGGCGTCCTTGCCCTGCTCGATCGCCTCGTCGCGGCGCTCCTTGGAGAACCACGCACGGATCTTGTTGCGGGCACGCGGCGACTTGACGAAGTTCAGCCAGTCCCGGGACGGTCCGGCGCCGGATGCCTTGGAGGTGAAGACCTCGACCAGGTCACCGTTGTCGAGGGTCGACTCCAGCGGTACGAGGCGGCCGTTGACGCGGGCTCCTATGGTGCGGTGGCCCACCTCGGTGTGCACCGCGTACGAGAAGTCCACGGGTGTGGCGCCGGCCGGGAGCGCTATCACGTCGCCCTTGGGCGTGAAGACGAAGACCTCGTTGCGTGAGAGGTCGAAGCGCAGGGACTCCAGGAACTCGCCGGGGTCCTCGGTCTCCTTCTGCCAGTCGAGGAGCTGGCGCAGCCACGCCATGTCGTTGAGGTGGTCGTCCTTGCCGGTGGTCCTCGGCTGGTCCGAGCGGACCTTGGAGGCGCCGGCGACGGCCTCCTGCTTGTACTTCCAGTGCGCGGCGATGCCGTACTCCGCGCGGCGGTGCATGTCGAACGTGCGGATCTGGAGTTCGACGGGCTTGCCGTTGGGGCCGATGACCGTGGTGTGCAGCGACTGGTACATGTTGAACTTGGGCATCGCGATGTAGTCCTTGAACCGGCCGGGGACCGGGTTCCATCGCGCGTGCACGGTGCCGAGGGCGGCGTAGCAGTCGCGGACGGTGTCGACGAGGACTCGGATGCCGACCAGGTCGTAGATCTCCGCGAAGTCGCGACCGCGGACGATCATCTTCTGGTAGACGCTGTAGTAGTGCTTGGGGCGGCCGGTGACGGTGGCCTTGATCCGGGCCGCGCGCAGGTCGGACTGGACCTCGTCGGTCACTATGGCCAGGTACTCGTCACGCTTCGGCGCCCGCTCGGCCACCAGCCGTACGATCTCGTCGTACATCTTGGGGTAGAGGATCGCGAACGCGAGGTCCTCCAGCTCCCACTTGATGGTGTTCATGCCGAGGCGGTGGGCGAGCGGCGCGTAGATCTCCAGCGTCTCGCGCGCCTTCTTCTCCTGCTTCTCCCGCTTCAGGTACCGCATGGTGCGCATGTTGTGCAGGCGGTCGGCGAGCTTGATGACCAGGACGCGCGGGTCCTTGGCCATCGCCACGACCATCTTGCGCACGGTCTCGGCCTGCGCGGCCTCGCCGAACTTGACCTTGTCCAGCTTGGTGACGCCGTCGACGAGCAGTGCGACGGAGTCGCCGAAGTCGCGGCGGAGCTGGTCGAGGCCGTACTCGGTGTCCTCGACGGTGTCGTGCAGCAGGCCCGCCATGAGGGTGGCCGGGTCCATGCCGAGCTCGGCGAGGATCGTGGTCACCGCGAGCGGGTGCGTGATGTACGGGTCGCCGCTCTTGCGCTTCTGCCCGCGATGCCAGCGCTCGGCGACCTGGTAGGCCTGCTCGATCTGCCGGAGGGTCGCGGTCTCGATCTTCGGGTCGTTGCTGCGCACGATCCGCAGCAGGGGCTCCAGGACCGGGTTGTACGGGTTGGAGCGCTGGCCACCGAGGCGGGCGAGGCGGGCGCGGACACGGTTGGAGGAGCCGGTGCGGGCGGGCTGGCCCGCGGTCGGGCGGGCCGCCGGGGCCGAGGACGCGGGGCGCTCGGGCGAGGGGGCTTCCTCCGCCTGCGCGGGGTCGAGGGCGGGGGGCTTGGGCCTGGCCGGCTCGGCGGGCTTGTCGGCGGGCGCGGCTTGGGCGTGCTCGACCGGCCCGCGTGCGTCGTTCGTCGCGTTCTTCGCGTCCGGCGCGGGCTTCGCCGCGGGCGCCGAGGCGGGCTCGGGCTTGGCGGCGGTCAGGGGCTGGGCCTCGTCTGGCAAGAGGGCTCCTCGTGCGCGATCCGGGTCCCCCGGTCAGGCTCCGGAGCCCCCATGGTAGCGATCCCGCGCCCCGGGATCGCGTCCAGCCCGATGTGAGAGACGTCTACCGCCGGAACACGAAGGGCTACCGTCTCCGTTCCGGGGGTGGAACGCCCTGAAGGGCGCGGGGAACTGCGCGACCAGCCACGACGGCGCAGCAGCCCTCGAAGCACCTCGCTCCCCCGAACGCAACGGCCGTCCCGGTGTTCCGGAACGGCCGTTGCATGCAGTGGATCGCTCAGACCACGAGCAGCGCTTCCAGCGGAGCCCCCGCCAGCGCCGGGCCCAGACGGGCCCGCCCGCCCAGGAAGCCCAGCTCCATGAGAACCGCGAGGCCCGCCACCTCCGCGCCCGCGCGACGGATCAGTTCGATGGACGCCTCGGCCGTGCCTCCTGTGGCCAGGACGTCGTCGACGATCAGGACACGGTCGCCGGCCGACAGGTCCTCGGCGTGGACCTCGATCTCCGCCGAGCCGTACTCCAGGTCGTACGCCTGGCTGAGGGTCGCTCCGGGGAGCTTGCCCGCCTTGCGCACGGGGATGAAGCCGAGGCCCGCGCGGACGGCGACCGGGGCGCCGAGGATGAATCCTCTGGCCTCCAGGCCGACGACCTTGGTGGCACCGGTGTCGGCCGCGACCGCAGCCAGCGCGTCGGTGAGCGCCGTGAACGCCGCCGGGTCCGCCAGGAGTGGGGTGATGTCCTTGAACATCACGCCCGGCTCCGGGTAGTCGGCCACGTCACGGATACGGCTGAGCAGCAGTGTCGTGATCCCGGCGAGCTCGGTCATCGACGCTTCCCCGAGGGTCGGCCACGGCCCCTGCCGCGGGACGCGGGCTGGGTGCGCGGACCGACGACCGCGTGGACGTCCTCCGGCTCGTCACCGACGGGACGCGATTCGGCGATCTCCTCCTCGGGGGTCGCCTGGGCCCGCTTGGCCAGAACCCGCTTCCTGACGGCCTTGATCGCCGGCTCGCGCTCCTTGAGGTCGGCGACGAGCGGTGTGGCGATGAAGATCGAGGAGTACGCACCGGCGGCGAGGCCGACGAACAGCGACAGCGAGATGTCGTTGAGCGTGCCCGCCCCGAGGAAGCCGCCGCCGATGAACAGCAGGCCCGCCACCGGCAGCAGCGCGACCACCGTGGTGTTGATGGAGCGGACCAGGGTGCCGTTGATCGAACGGTTGGCGATGTCGCTGTAGGTCCAGCGGGTCTGCTTGGTGATGTCCTTGGTCTGCTCCTTGAGGGAGTCGAAGACGACCACCGTGTCGTAGAGCGAGTAACCGAGGATGGTCAGCAGACCGATCACCGTGCCCGGCGTGACCTCGAAGCCGACGAGGGCGTAGATGCCGACGGTGATGGTGATGTCGTGGATCAGGGCGACCAGCGCCGCGATGGCCATGCGCCACTCGAAGGCGATCGCCAGATAGATCACGACGAGGACCATGAAGATCGCCAGGCCCTGCCAGGCCTTGTTGGCGATCTGGTCGCCCCAGCTGGGACCGACGAGGTCGGCGGCGATGGTCTCCGGGTCGACCTTGAAGTCCTTGGCCAGGTCGTTCTTGATCTGGTCGGACTGCTTGGTGTCCATGCCGGCGATCTGGATGCGCAGCGTGCCGTTGCCGAGCTTCTGGACGACCGCGTCGTGGCCGGAGGCCTCCTTCGCGTAGTCCTCGGCCTGGGAGACGGAGACGCTGGTCTTCTCGGTCGTGAAGACCGCGCCGCCCTGGAAGTCGATGCCCATGTTCAGGCCGCGAACCGCGAGGCCGACGATCGCCGTGATGGTGATCAGGATCGAGATGCTGTACCAGAGCTTGCGGTGACCGATGAAGTCGTAGCTGATCTCGCCACGGTGCAGTCGGGCGCCGAGGTTGCCGAGTTTCGACATGCTCACGCCTCCTTCGTCTCAACGGGGGCGGGACGGCGGGTGCGGCGCAGCGGCGGCTGCGCACCGAGGCCCTTCGGGTCGAGGCCGGACCACTTGTGACCGCTCGCGAAGAACTTCCGGCGCGCGAGGAGCGTCATCAGCGGCTTGGTGAAGAAGAAGACCACGACCACGTCGAGCACGGTGGTCAGACCGAGCGTGAACGCGAAGCCCTGGACCTTGCCGACGGTCACCACGAAGAGCACGGCGGCGGCCAGGAACGACACGAAGTCGGAGACCAGGATGGTGCGGCGGGCTCGCGGCCAGGCCCGCTCGACGGCCGGGCGCAGCGTGCGGCCCTCGCGGATCTCATCACGGATGCGTTCGAAGTACACGATGAACGAGTCCGCGGTGATACCGATCGCGACGATGGCACCGCACACGGCCGGCAGGTTCAGCGCGAAGCCGATCGTCGGGCCGAGCAGGGACATGATCACGTAGGTGAGGATCGCGGAGGCGAGCAGCGAGGCCATCGCGACGAGCGACAGGCCGCGGTAGTAGGCCACCAGGTAGATGACGACGAGCAGGAGGCCGATCGCACCGGCGAGGAGGCCCGCGTGCAGCTGCTCACCGCCGAGTGCCGCGGTCACCGTGGTCACGCTCTGCTCCTGGAAGGAGAGCGGGAGGGCGCCGTACGACAGCATGTTGGAGAGGTTCTGGGCCTCTTCCTGGGTGAAGCTGCCGGAGATCTGGGCGCTGCCGCCGGTGATCGAGGAGCTGACGTACGGGCTGGAGACGACCTCGCCGTCGAGGACGATGCCGAACTCGTTCTGCGGCTGGGTGTTCTTCGCGAGCTGCCCGGTGATGTCGGCGAACTTCTTGGCGCCCTTGCCGGTGAAGGTCATGGTGACCTGCCAGCCGGCGGCGTTCTGGGTGTCGAAGACGGCCTGGGCCTTCTTGACCTCGGTGCCGTCGACGGCGGCGGGGCCGAGCACGTACTTGTACCAGACGCCGTTGATGTCGCCGCAGCCCAGGGTGGTCTCGGACGGCTTGGCACCGTCGCCCGCCTTGGTGCGCTGCGCCTTCTTGGAGCAGTCCAGGGCGGCGTACGCGGCCTGGAGCTTGGCGTCGGCGGCGGAGGGTGCGGCGGCGCTGCTGCTCGCGGCGGCCGACGGGGACGCGGAGCCGGTCGCGCTCGCGGACGCCGACGGCGTGGAGTCGGCCTTCAGCGCGTCGGTGACGGCACGGCCCTGCGAGGAGGCGCTGGCCGACGGGGAGGACGACGAGGTCGCCTTCTCACCCGTGGAGCCGGACTTGCTCGCGGACGGGCTCGGCGAGGCGGTCGAGGAGCCGCTGGAGGACGCGCTCGGCGACGGGGTGGCCGCGGCGCTGCCGGTGGCATCCTGCGCCAGGACCGGACGGAAGTACAGCTTGGCGGTGGTGCCGACCTGGTCGCGGGCCTCCGTGGAGTTGGTGCCCTTGGGGATGTTCACGATGATGTTGCGATCACCCTGGGTCTGCACCTCCGCCTCGGAGACGCCCAGGCCGTTGACACGGCGGTTCATGATGTCGACCGCGGTGTCCATGTTGGCCTTGTTGATCGCCGACCCCTGGTCGGCCTTCGCCTCCAGCGTGATGCTGGTACCGCCGGCAAGGTCGATGCCGAGGCGGGGGGTGGTGTGGCCGGAGAGGAACATTCCCCCGGTCAGCGCCACCATGGCGATCAGGATCAGGGCCAGCGTGCGCCCTGGCTTGCTCTGGGCACTCGCGCTCCGGCCCCTCTTAGGTGCTGCCACCTTCTCGTACTCCCTCTCGGGCCGCTCTCGCGCCGGATCGGCGTACGGACGGCCATGACATGGTTCGGGATCCCGTGCGAGCTGCGCAGGGCCCGGGGCGCGCGGAACTGCTCCACGCGCCCTGGAGTGCGACTACTTCGCGCCGGAGTCGCCGTCGGTCTTCTTCGGCTCGTCGTCCGACTTCGCCTCGGTGGCCTCGGCCTCGGCGTCGGCCTTGGCGGGCTCGTCGGCGACGGGCTCCTCGGCCGTGTCCTTCTTACCGAGGTCGACGGACTTCTCGTCGGAGGCGGCGGCAGCTTCGTCGGCGGACTCGTCGGTCTCGGTGAGGGAGGAGGCGTCGTCCGGGACGACGTCGGAGTCGGACTTCAGGTCGTGCTCGATGCCGTGGACGATGCGGTTGTACTCGTCGTCCGACAGGACGGCACCGATGGCGTTCTTCGCGAAGAGCAGGTCCACACCCGGGCCCGCGTCGAGGAGGACGGTGTCGTCACCGACCTCCTTGACCGTGCCGTACAAACCCCCGATCGTGCGGACGCCGCTGCCGGGCTGCATGTCGTTCCGCATGTTGGCGGCGGTCTGCTGCTTCTTCTTTGCAGACCGGGTCATCAGGAACATGGCCCCGATGAGCACGATGAACGGGAGGAGGGTCACGAGACTCACGGGTCGGAACTTCCTTCACGCGACCGCGAGGTGAGCGGCCTGATGGTTGGGGTGTGGACTCCGCCGACAAAGGCGGCATCGGCGGAGTCTAAGCGAGTCCGCGCGCAGGGAACAACGCTCAGCATCGCACCTGGGTTCCGCACCCGGCCAATGCCCGCGCCGTCACGATGCCGTCACGTCCCGAACAGGTCCCCTTGTCCGTTTCCTGTGGACGCGGAGCGGGGCGGGGTGAGGCCGAGATGTGCCCATGCGGCAGGAGTGGCGACGCGTCCGCGCGGGGTACGGGCGAGCAGGCCCTCCCGCACCAGGAAGGGCTCGGCGACCTCCTCGACGGTCTCGCGCTCCTCCCCCACCGCGACCGCGAGCGTGGACAGGCCGACGGGGCCGCCGCCGAACAGCTTGAGCAGAGCCTCCAGGACTCCCCGGTCCAGTCGGTCGAGGCCGCGGGCGTCGACCTCGTAGACCTTCAGCGCCGCCCCCGCGATGTCGCGCGTGATGATGCCGTCGGCCTTGACCTGCGCGTAGTCGCGCACCCGGCGCAGCAGACGGTTGGCGATACGGGGCGTGCCGCGGGAACGGCCCGCGATCTCGGCGGCGCCGTCGGAGCCGATCTCGACGTCGAGCAGACTGGCCGAACGGTGGATGACCCGCTCCAGTTCGGCCGGTTCGTAGAACTCCATGTGCGCGGTGAACCCGAAACGGTCGCGCAGCGGCGGCGGCAGCAGGCCCGCGCGCGTGGTGGCGCCGACCAGGGTGAAGGGGGGCAGCTCCAGGGGGATGGCGGTGGCGCCGGGGCCCTTGCCGACGATGACGTCGACACGGAAGTCCTCCATCGCCATGTACAGCATCTCCTCGGCGGGCCGCGACATGCGGTGGATCTCGTCGAGGAAGAGGACCTCGCCCTCCTGGAGGGAGGAGAGGATCGCCGCGAGGTCGCCGGCATGCTGGATGGCGGGGCCGCTGGTGATGCGGATCGGGGCTTCCATCTCGGCCGCGATGATCATCGACAGGGTGGTCTTGCCGAGGCCCGGGGCGCCGGAGAGCAGCACATGGTCGGCGGTGGCACCCCGCGCGCGTGCCGCGCGCAGGACCAGGTCGAGCTGTTCGCGGACCTTCTCCTGGCCGATGAACTCGTCCAGGTCCTTGGGACGCAGGGCGGCCTCGACGGCCTGGTCCTCACGGTCGGCGACAGAGCCCACCAGCCGCTCCGCGGCGGGGGCGGTCTCGTCGGTCGTGTCGTCCCAGTTCACTGACGTTCTCCTAGCGGGCGCGGTTCAGGGTTTGCAGGGCGGCCTTCAGCAGCTGGCCGACCTGAGGCGTGCCCTCGGCCGCCTCCGCCTGCGGGGTTACGGCGGTGACGGCCTCGTCGGCCTCGCGTGTGGCGTATCCGAGGCCGATCAGGGCCGCGTGCAGCTGGTCCCGCCAGCCCTGGGTGACCGGAGCGCCGACCGCGGGGGCGCCGATCGGCTCGCCGAGCCGGTCCCGCAGCTCCAGGAGCAGCTTCTGGGCACCCTTCTTCCCGATGCCGGGCACGGCGATCAGGGCCTTCTCGTCACCGGTGGCGACCGCGCGGCGCAGGGCGTCGGGCGCGTGCACGGCCAACATGGCCTGCGCCAGCCGCGGGCCGACCCCGCTCGCGGTCTGGAGGAGCTCGAAGACCTGGCGCTCGTCGTCGTCGACGAAGCCGTAGAGGGTGAGGGAGTCCTCGCGCACCACGAGCGAGGTGGCGAGCTTGGCCGGCTTGCCGAGGCGGAGGGTCGACAGCGTGTTGGGCGCGCAGTGCACCGCCATGCCGACCCCGCCGACCTCGACCACCACGGTGTCGGGAGCGAGTGCGGCGACCGTGCCGCTCACAAAGGCGATCATGCCGTACGGCCTTTCCGTGCTGTGGTCCGTGCTGTGGCTGTGTGCAGGGCGACGGCCTGCTGGAGTCGGTTCTGCGCGGGGGCGCGCCAGATGTGGCAGATGGCGAGCGCGAGGGCGTCGGCGGCATCGGCCGGCTTCGGCGGTGCGTCGAGCCGCAGCAGCCGGGTGACCATGGCGCCGACCTGGGCCTTGTCGGCGCGTCCGCTGCCGGTGACAGCGGCCTTGACCTCGCTCGGGGTGTGCAGGGCGACGGGGATGCCGCGGCGGGCGGCGCACAGCATCGCGACGGCACTGGCCTGGGCGGTGCCCATCACCGTACGGACGTTGTGCTGGCTGAACACCCGCTCCACGGCGACGAATTCGGGCCGGTACTCGTCCAGCCACTGCTCGATGCCCTGCTCGACGGCGACGAGCCGCTGCCCCAACTCGGCGTCCGAGGGCGTGCGTACGACCCCGACGCCGACCATGGTCAACGGCCGGCCCGCGATCCCCTCGACGACACCCACACCGCACCGCGTGAGTCCGGGGTCCACCCCGAGTACGCGCACCGTGCTCCCCCCTTTGCGGCTGAACCGCCGCCGCTCTCGCGGACCTGGCTGAGCACCCTCGGGGTGCCTCAATTGATGGTTGCGGCCCGTGGACGGCGATCTTTGACACTCGTCAGGCTATCCGCTGCCACCGACAACAGCGGCGGGCCGTTGGGACGTGTCCCAACGGCCCGCCGAATCCGCTCAGCTCGCGGCAGCGCTACGCGTCGACCTTCTCCATGACCTCGTCGCTGACATCGAAGTTGGCGAAGACGTTCTGGACGTCGTCGCTGTCCTCCAGCGCGTCGATCAGCCGGAAGATCTTCCTCGCGCCCTCCTCGTCCAGTTCGACCTGCATGGTCGGGACGAAGTTGGCCTCGGCGGAGTCGTAGTCGATGCCGGCGTCCTGGAGGGCGGTGCGGACGGCGACCATGTCGGTGGCCTCGCTGAGCACCTCGAAGGACTCACCGAGGTCGTTGACCTCCTCGGCGCCCGCGTCCAGGACCGCGCCGAGGACGTCGTCCTCGCTCAGCTCGCCCTTGGGGACGATGACGACGCCCTTGCGGTTGAAGAGGTACGACACCGAGCCGGGGTCGGCCATGTTGCCGCCGTTGCGGGTCATGGCGACGCGCACGTCGGAAGCGGCACGGTTGCGGTTGTCGGTGAGGCACTCGATGAGCACCGCGACGCCGTTCGGGCCGTAGCCCTCGTACATGATCGTCTCGTAGTCGGCGCCACCGGCCTCGAGGCCGCCGCCGCGCTTGACCGCGGAGTCGATGTTCTTGTTCGGGACCGACGACTTCTTCGCCTTCTGGATGGCGTCGTAGAGGGTCGGGTTGCCCTCGATGTCGACGCCGCCCATGCGGGCCGCGACCTCGATGTTCTTGATCAGCTTCGCGAAGAGCTTGCCGCGCTTGGCGTCGATCACGGCCTTCTTGTGCTTCGTCGTAGCCCATTTAGAGTGGCCGGACATCTGCCTGTCTCCTTCGCGTAACCCATCCCTGCACCCAACGCCTGAGATCCTACAAGGACTCCGCCGTCCGGTTCGCGCGCACCATGTCGACAAAGAGAGAGTGCACGCGGTGGTCGCCGGTCAGTTCCGGGTGGAACGACGTGGCGAGCGCGTTGCCCTGACGGACCGCGACGATGTGACCCTCGTGCTCGGCGAGCACCTCGGTCCGGGCGCCGACGGACTCGACCCAGGGGGCGCGGATGAAGACGCCCTCCACGGGGCCGCCCTCGACGCCCTTCACCTCGACCGCGGCTTCGAAGGACTCGTTCTGGCGTCCGAAGGCGTTGCGGCGCACGATCATGTCGATGCCGCCGATCGTCTCCTGGCCCGAGCGCGGGTCGAGGATCTTGTCGGCCAGCATGATCAGGCCCGCGCAGGTGCCGTAGACGGGCATGCCCTCGCGCACACGCGCGCGCAGCGGCTCCAGCACCCCGAACAGGGCGGCCAGCTTGGAGATGGTGGTGGACTCCCCGCCGGGTATGACGAGGCCGTCCACCTCGGCGAGTTCCTCGGGGCGCCGGACCGGCCTGGCCACGGCGTCGGCCGCGGCCAGGGCGATCAGGTGCTCCCGGACGTCGCCCTGGAGAGCCAGGACGCCTATGACAGGAGTGCTCATCAGTGGTTACCAGCCGCGGTTGGCGTAGCGCTCGGCCTCGGGCAGGGTGTCGCAGTTGATGCCGACCATGGCCTCGCCGAGGTTGCGGGACGCGTCCGCGATGATCTTCGGGTCGTCGTAGAAGGTGGTCGCCTTCACGATGGCCGCGGCGCGCTTGGCGGGGTCGCCGGACTTGAAGATGCCGGAGCCGACGAAGACGCCCTCGGCGCCGAGCTGGCGCATCAGCGCGGCGTCGGCGGGGGTGGCGACACCACCCGCGGAGAACAGCACGACCGGGAGCTTGCCGAGCTCGGCGACCTCCTTGACCAGCTCGTACGGCGCGCGCAGGTCCTTGGCGGCGGCGTACAGCTCGTTGTTGTCGTAGCCGCGCAGGCGGGCGATCTCGTTCTTGATCTGGCGCAGGTGGCGGACGGCCTCGACGACGTTGCCGGTGCCGGCCTCACCCTTGGAGCGGATCATGGCCGCGCCCTCGGCGATGCGGCGCAGGGCCTCGCCCAGGTTGGTGGCACCGCAGACGAAGGGGGTCGTGAACGCGAACTTGTCGCTGTGGTTGACCTCGTCGGCCGGGGTGAGGACCTCGGACTCGTCGATGTAGTCGACGCCGAGCGACTGCAGGACCTGGGCCTCGACGAAGTGTCCGATGCGGGACTTCGCCATGACCGGGATGGAGACCGCCTCGATGATCTCCTCAATCATCGTCGGGTCGGACATCCGGGCCACGCCACCGTCCTTGCGGATGTCGGCGGGGACCCGCTCCAGGGCCATGACGGCCACGGCACCGGCGTCCTCGGCGATCTTCGCCTGCTCGGCGTTGACCACGTCCATGATCACACCGCCCTTGAGCTGCTCGGCCATGCCGCGCTTCACCCGCGCGGTGCCGGTCTCGGGAGTCTGGTTCTCGGTGCTGGACACGGGTTGACCTCGCTGATGTGAAAGGGGATTACTGCAGCACCGAGGAAACGTCATCGGACCAGTCCACTGCAAGGGCCAATGGGGAGCCGGTGGATCGTTTTGTGTACCCGGGGACCGTGTCAGTCGGAGTTCTCCCAGGTCAGCACGCCGGGGCCGTCGGGCGTGAGAACCGGCACCCACGCCTCGTCGGCCTCGGCCAGGCGGGACTCGTCGAGAGCCAGGGGCGCAGGAAACGGGTCGTCACGGTTCGCACAGCCGTAGATGTGCAGCGCCACGGCGCTTCTCAGCCGGTCCAGCAGCCGGGGCGACCAGGTCAGGCCACGGGAACCCCACCCCTTCAGCTCGCCTACGAAGATCTCCTTGAGCTCCTCGTCGAGTCCCTGTCCCGGCACGGGGACCAGATAGCCCTCCTGCTCGTACGGGACACAGCCGTGGCCACCGCCCTGCACCTCGTAGACCACGCCGGTCGGCGCCGCCACGACGACGAAGACCGTGCCGTTCCCGTTGCCCTCCAGGTCGAGGAAGACCCGGTGCCGGGTGTCCGTCATCGTTCTACGACGCCCGGTCCACCAGGGCCGCGGGCGGCTCGTCGTCCATCTCGAAGGCCATCGGGAAGGGTGCGTGGCCGGCCAGTCGGAACCAGCGGACCTTGCGGTGCTGGCGGAGGCGGCGGGCCGCGCCGACCGCGTCGTTGTGGAAGCGGCGGGCCATCGGGACCCGTCGTACGGCCTCCGTGAGTTCATGGGCCGCCGACTCTCCCCCGGGCACCTCGCGGACGATCTCGACCTGGGCCGTCTCCGCGAACACGGCTCGCAGCGCCTGGCTCAGTTCGCTCTCGGCGACCTCCCGCTGCTCCTCCTCGGCCTGCCGTGCGGCGTGCGCGGCCTCGTACAGGACGATCGACGCTGCGGGGTCGAGGACGCCCGAGGTGGCCAGTTCCTGAGCCACCGAGGCCCGGCGCAGCAACTGTGCGTCAAGTCCCGCGCGCGTGGCGTCGATCCTGGCGTGCAGCCGGTCGAGACGGCCCGCGGTCCAGCTCAGGTAAAGGCCGATCGCGACGAGCGCGACAAGGGTCCAGATGAGGGTGGGAGTCACGAGCAGCAAGGCTATCGGGGCGGCTTCGGGCGGGGCGGACCAGGACCGGTGAGCACGTGTACGCGGTCGGCGTGCCCGGTGGGCGCGAGGGCGCTGTCACGGCGCTACGGCGTCGGCAGCGAGCTGCGCCCCGGGCCGCGCCCAGTCATCGGCGCTCCGGTTCCGGCCGGGCGCCTGCTCCAACCACCCCTGCGCGTCGCCTCGGTGGGCCTGCCCTCAGAAAGCGACAGGCCCCGCCCGCGTCGTAGCTGCCGTCGGCGCCGGTCAGTCCCTGGCCAGCCCCAGCCGTGCCCGCAACCCCGGGCCCCGGTCGTCCTCCACCGCTGCCACCGCCGCCGCGCCCGCCGTCACCGTCTCGTACACCGACAGGATGTCCGCGCCCACCGTCGACCAGTCGAACCGGCGTACGTGCGCGCTGCCGCGTGCTCGCAGTTCGGCCAGTCGCGCCGGGTCGCCCAGCAGGCGTACGGCGGCCTCGGCGAGCGCGTCTGCGTCCTCGTTGGCGAACAGCTCGCCCGCGGCGCCCTGGTCCAGGACCTGGGCGAAGGCGTCGAGGTCGGAGGCGAGCACCGGGGCCCCCGCCGACATGGCCTCGACAAGGATGATCCCGAAGCTCTCGCCGCCGGTGTTGGGGGCGATGTACAGGTCGACGCTGCGCAGGAAGCGGGCCTTGTCCTCGTCGCTGACCATGCCGAGGAACTCCACGCGTGCGCGCAGCTCCTCGGGGAGCGACTCCACGGCCTCCTCCTCGTCGCCGCGCCCGGCCACCAGCAGCCGGGTCCCCGGACGTTCGGCGAGGATCTTCGGCAGGGCCCTCATCAGTACCGGCAGGCCCTTGCGGGGTTCGTCGATGCGGCCCATGAAGCCGATCGTCCGG
Source organism: Streptomyces sp. NPDC031225 (assembly GCF_055570355.1). Classification (NCBI taxonomy): domain Bacteria; kingdom Bacillati; phylum Actinomycetota; class Actinomycetes; order Kitasatosporales; family Streptomycetaceae; genus Streptomyces; species Streptomyces sp. NPDC031225. Next base: position 159,400 of record NZ_JBVIHJ010000001.1, read on the forward strand.
CCCTGCCACTCAGGATTGGGCTTGGCCTTGGCGAAGAAGTCGACGTCGACGCCGTTCGGGATCACCACCGCGTCGCCGCCGAGGTGCTCGACGAGCGTGCGGCGGGCGTACTCGCTGACGGCGATCCGGGCGCTGATCTTCTCCAGGGCGGCCTGGAGGATCGAGTACGCGGCGATCATCGCGCGCGAGCGCGGGTTGGAGGTGTGGAAGGTCGCGACGATCGGCCCCTGAGCGATCCAGCAGGTCAGCAGGCCGAGGGAGGGCGAGGACGGCTCGTGGATGTGTACGACGTCGAACTCCCCGTCGTGCAGCCAGCGGCGCACACGCGCGGCGCTCAGGAAGCCGAAGTTGAGCCGGGCCACCGAGCCGTTGTACGGCACCGGGACGGCGCGGCCGGCCGAGACGACGTACGGGGGCAGCGGGGTGTCGTCGTCGGCCGGGGCGAGGACGGACACCTCGTGGCCGAGGCGGATGAAGTACTCGGCGAGATCGCGGATGTGGAACTGGACGCCGCCCGGCACATCCCAGGAGTAGGGGCAGACGATGCCGATCCTCACGAGGGTCCCTTCGTGGGATCAAGGTCCTTCAGCCACAAACGCTGCAGCATGTGCCAGTCCTCCGGATGGTCGGCGATCCCGGTGGCGAAGGCATCGGCCAGCGCCTGTGCCATGACAGACGTCTTTTCGGCCCGCGTACCTGTCTCGGGCACCTCGACCGGGGGGTGCACCCTGCCCTGCATGACGGGCGAGTCGTCGTACCAGAGTGTCACCGGCAGCAGCAGTGCGCCGGTCTGCTGGGCCAGCAGGGCCGGTCCGGCCGGGATGCGGGTCGCCTCGCCGAAGAACTCCACCTCGACGCCTGAGCTGGACAGGTCCCGCTCGGCGACCAGGCAGACCAGTCCGCCGTCCCGCAGTCGCCGGGCCAGGGTGCCGAAGGCGGTGCCGCCGCTGTGCGGGAGGACCTCCATGCCGAGGCCCTCGCGGTAGGCGACGAAGCGGTCGTACAGGGTCTCAGGCTTGAGCCGTTCGGCGACCGTGGTGAACGGTGTCTCCAGCCTGGTGGTGACCCAGGCGCCCGCTAGGTCCCAGTTGGCCATGTGCGGCAGCGCGAGGATGACGCCCTTGCCGGCGGCGAGGCCGTCGGTGAGGTGGTGCAGGTCCTTGGCTTCGAAGCCGCCCCTGATGCGTTCCTCGCTCCAGGCGGGCAGCCGGAAGGACTCCATCCAGTAGCGCAGGTAGGAGCGCATGCCCGCGCGCGAGAGCTCGGCGAGGCGCTCCGGGCTAGCGCCCGGCACCACACGCGCGTAGTTGCTCTCCAGCCGGAGAACGCCCTTGCCGCGCCGTTTCCAGGCGAGGTCGGCGATGCTCCGGCCGAGGCGCACGGCGACCGGCTCGGGGAGCTTCTTGACCACGCCCCAGCCGAGGCCGTACAGCGTGTCCGTCAGCCGCTCCTGCGCGCTCACTTCGCGGCCTCGCTCCCCTGCTCCTGGGTCTTCTCCTCGGCGGCCGACTCGACGGCACCGGGCTCCCCGGCGCCGGGCCCCGCGGCGCTCGTACCGGCGGTGCCCGACTCGGCGGCGGCCTCCTCGGCCTCCGCCGACTCCCGGCGGACCGTGACGACCCGCTGGATGAGCGTGACCAGGCTGCCGACGGCGACGATCCACAGAGCGACCGGCAGCAGGTACTGGATGCCGGGCACGCCGAATTTGTGCAGGCCCGCGAGGCCGGCCGCGACCAGAGAGATCACGAGGCGCTCGGCGCGCTCGACGAGGCCGTTGACGGCGACCGGCAGCCCGATCGACTCGCCACGGGCCTTGGTGTACGACACCACCTGGCCGCTGGCCAGGCAGAAGATGGAGACCGCGCACAGGGCGATGTCGTCGCCCCCGCCCGCGTACCAGAGGGCGAAGCCGCCGAAGACCGCGCTGTCGGCGACCCGGTCGAGCGTGGAGTCCAGGAAGGCGCCCCAGCGGCTGGAGCGGCCGAGCTGGCGGGCCATGTTGCCGTCGACGAGGTCGGAGAACACGAACAGCGTGATCACGACCGTGCCCCAGAAGAACTCGCCCATGGGGTAGAAGACCAGCGCGCCCGCGACCACTCCGGCGGTGCCGAGAAGCGTGACCGTGTCGGGGCTGACGCCCCTTCTGATCAGAAATGTGGCGAACGGCGTGAGGACACGCGTGAAGAATGCACGCGCGTACTTGTTCAGCATGGCCTTCCCGAGGGTCGGTGTCGCCGCGCGGCCCCTGCTGGCCACCGGCTGGCCCATCGTAGCCACGCGCGCGTGTGGGCGACGGCGGGGCACCCGGAGCCCGTGTCGCGGGCCCGCGGCATCCGGGTCACGGTGGGATCGCGTCCGTTGTATGGACGCACAGTGACACGAGTGGAAAGCTCGAAGGACCGCGGGCGTCACCGAAGCCGCCTATCGCACGCGGATTCCGCACGTCCGCGCCCACAGTGACCTCACCGTGCACGGGAGGCAAGGCCATGGGCGACAAGGCGAACACACACCCCGGAGCCGCCGGCAGGGCTACGGCGGCCGACCACCCCGCGTCCGTACGGAATGTGGTGCTGGTCGGCCACTCCGGTTCGGGCAAGACGACATTGGTGGAAGCTCTCGCGCTGACGGCGGGGGCGGTGAACCGGGCGGGCCGCGTGGAGGACGGTGGCACCGTCTCCGACTACGACGAGATCGAGCACCGGCAGCAACGCTCGGTGCAGCTCTCCCTGGTGCCCGTCGAATGGGACGGGTACAAGATCAATCTTCTGGACACCCCCGGATACGCCGACTTCGTCGGGGAACTCAGGGCCGGTCTGCGAGCGGCGGACGCGGCCCTTTTCGTCGTCTCGGCCTCGGACGGGGTGGACGGCTCCACGCGCATGGTGTGGGAGGAGTGCGCGGCCGTCGGGATGCCCCGGGCGATCGTCGTCACGCACCTGGAGGCCGCGCGGGCGGACTTCGAGGAGATGACGCGGATCTGCGCCGAGGCGTTCGGCGGCGACGACCCCGACGCCGTACTGCCGCTCTACCTGCCGCTGCACGGCCCGCAGGGCCCCGACGGGCACGCGCCCGTGACCGGGCTGACCGGGCTGCTGTCGCAGAAGCTGTTCGACTACTCGTCCGGGGAGCGCAAGGAGGGCGAGCCGGGTGAGGATCTGCTGCCGGAGATCGAGGAGGCCCGCAACCGGCTGATCGAGGGGATCATCTCGGAGAGCGAGGACGAGACCCTCATGGACCGCTACCTCGGCGGCGAGGAGATCGACTTCAAGACGCTGGTGGAGGACCTGGAGCGGGCCGTGGCGCGCGGGGCGTTCCATCCGGTCCTGGCCGCCGCCCCCGCGAGCGAGGGCGCCAAGCAGGGCCTCGGCACGGTCGAGCTGCTGGAGCTGGTCACCGGCGGTTTTCCGACGCCCTTCGAGCACCCCGCACCGGGCGTGACCACCATCGACGGCAAGCCGCGCGAGATCAAGGCGTGCGACACCGAGGGGCCACTGGTCGCGGAGGTCGTGAAGACCGCGTCCGACCCGTACGTCGGCCGGATCTCGCTGGTGCGGGTCTTCTCCGGGACCCTGCGCCCGGACGAGACGGTGCATGTCTCGGGGCACGGGCTCGCCGACCGCGGCCACGAGGACCATGACGTCGACGAGCGGGTCGGCGCGCTGTCCGCGCCCTTCGGCAAACAGCAGCGCTCGCTCACGCACTGCATCGCGGGAGACCTCGCATGCGTGGCGAAGCTGAGCCGCGCGGAGACCGGGGACACCCTCTCGGCGAAGGACGACCCGCTGCTCATGGAGCCGTGGGAGATGCCCGACCCGCTGCTGCCGCTCGCCATCCAGGCGCACAGCAAGGCGGACGAGGACAAGCTCTCGCAGGGCCTCGCGAGGCTGGTCGCCGAGGACCCGACCATGCGGCTCGAACAGAATCCGGACACCCACCAGGTGGTCCTGTGGTGCCTGGGCGAGGCGCACGCCGACGTGGCGCTGGAGCGGCTGCGCAGCCGCTACGGCGTGCAGGTGGACCTCGTACCGCACCGGGTGGCCCTGCGGGAGACCTTCGCCGACAAGTCGGCGGGGCGCGGGCGGCACGTGAAGCAGTCCGGCGGGCACGGGCAGTTCGCCATCTGCGAGATCGAGGTGGAGCCGCTGCCCGGCGGCTCGGGCATCGAGTTCGTGGACAAGGTCATCGGCGGCGCGGTGCCGCGTCAGTTCATCCCGTCCGTCGAGAAGGGCGTACGGGCGCAGGCGGCCAGGGGGGTCGCCACCGGCCATCAGCTGATCGACGTCCGGGTCACGCTGGTGGATGGAAAGGCGCACTCGGTGGACTCGTCCGACGCCGCGTTCCAGACGGCCGGGGCGCTGGCGCTGCGGGAGGCGGCGGCGGACGCCCGGATCCATCTGCTGGAACCGGTCGCCGAGGTGTCCGTGCTGGTCGGCGACGACTACGTGGGCGCCGTGATGAGCGACCTGTCCGGGCGGCGGGGCCGGGTGCTCGGAACCGAGCAGACCAACGGCGGGCGCACGCTCGTCAGGGCCGAGGTGCCCGAGATCGAGATCGGCCGGTACGCGATCGACCTCAGGTCGCTGTCGCACGGCACCGCGCGGTTCAGCCGTTCCTACGCGCGGCACGAGCCCATGCCTCCGCAGATCGCCGAAAGGATCCGCGAAGACGCGCGGGACGCCTCGTAGTTGGGGCCGGGCGCCGCACAAGTGGCGTTCGGAGTCCCGCAGGTGAGCTTTATGGAACCCTCCCCTCCGAATCGGCGGGCGGCTTCGGCCGTCCGCCGATTAATGTCAGTGCGTACAGATACGCTGATGACCTGATCAACAGGTGTGCGGAGCACGGAAGTCGGGAAGGCCGCAGTGGGTGAGTCCGGCGGCGATCGGGGGCGGGAATGACCGTTGACGGCGGTTACGCGGACATCTTCGGTCCGCAAGTGCCGCGCACGGGCGACGAGGCACAGACGGCGACGTTCGCTCTGGCCTCGGCGGCCTATCGGGACAATCCGGTGGAGGAGATCCTCAAGGCCAACAACGAATGGCACGAGTCGACCATCAAGGGCGGCCGCAGCTGGGCGAAGATCTTCCGCCCCAACCTGGGCGAGGCCTTCTCCACGGCCGTGGTCACCCGCATGCTCGGCAAGGGCCGCAAACCGCTCATCCAGTCCTTCGGCGCCGAGCCCCAGGTCGTGGTCGAACACTGTCTCGCGGCGAACAACATCCGCCGGGACCGGGACAACTGGCTGAGCGCCGTCGTGGTGCTGTGCGGCGTGCTCTTCCTGCCCGGCTTCCTGGTCTGGCTGATGGTCTTCACGCTGCGCAGCAACGTCGCCAGGCGCGACGACAAGCAGGCCGGCGTGCTCGGCACGGCGCTGCTGGTCGCGATGAGTGCGCTCGCCGTGCTCTTCCTGATCAAGATGCCGTTCGGGGGGTTCTGGGCCTTGTACGCACGCGCGTGCGTGGTCCTTCCCGTGGTCGGCTGGTTCTGGGCCAAGCAGATCTGCGAGCGCACGGCGACCGACCTGCGGAGCCGCTGGGACAGTCTGCTGGCAGGCAGCAGTGTCGGCGCCAAGGTGCCCGAGGCGGTGCCGAGCAGCCCCGGTGAGACCGCGGCCGAGCAGCTGCGCCAGTCCCTCGCCACCCTCAGCGCCGAGCAGCAGTCCAACTCCGTCTTCTACGCCGGCCCCAAGGGGATACTCGGCATGGGCACCCGCTGGGGCAGCTGGCAGCTTGCCGAGAACCTGGTGTCCGCCGACCCCACCCGGGAGATCCACCCCTTCCGCAGCTGGGACGTCATCCGCTCCATCCACGACCAGCTGCGCATGCTGGAACGCAACACCATCAACACCGGCGGTTTCCCGAAACCGTCCGTACGGCACTGGGTCGTGACACCCATCGCGGAGGGCTCCAAGGCGGTGTCCCGGCCCGGGGGCACGGACGTGGACGCTTACCAGGTCAAGTCGCACGCGATACAGGAGATCTGCAACAAGCAGCAGTTCGGCGGCGGTGACCGGCACTACCTGGGCGTCCAGTGGACGCTGTGGGAGGGGCAGCTCGTCCTCACCATGATGATCACGGTGACCGTGCTGCACGAGACGCTGCGCATCGAGGTCACCGGCCATGCGCTGGGGCCGGTGCACGGGCTGTTCACCTCGAAGCCGGAGGCCAAGGAGAAGGAGGTCGCCAAGTCGATCCGGTTCTGGGAGACCCGGAAGATCAAGCTCCCGCTGGTCGACGCCGACGAGGTGGTCCGTCTCGCCGCCCGGGCGCCCCTGACCCGGTATCCGCCGCTGCTCAACTGGCTCGGCGGCTTCCTCGTCCTGCCCGAGCCGTTCGGTGTGCGGCATGCCTGGGCGGACAGGCCGTGGCGGCACCGCTTCATGGCCGACGACGCGCTGCGCGCCGCGACACCGGTGCTGCGGGTCGTGCACGCCGCGGCGATCCGGGTCCTCGAGGAGAACGGCGTGGACACGGAGAAGTTCGGCACGCGGGCGGGATTCCTGAGCACACAGGTCCAGGACGTGTCCCCGCGCAAGGCCGACCTGTACGACGCGTAGGCCTCCGGCAGTTGGCGGGACAGGCGTGCGGGTGGGCTTTGGGGGTCGCGCCCCCAGGGCCCACGTCGGCACGGCCGTGACCTGCGGCGGTACCGCCGGACCCACGTGCGAGTGGGACCGGCGTACGGGCCTTGGGGGTTGCGCCCCGGGCCACGTCGCCCGGACCTGACCCGGGGGGCGCAGCCGGACGGGCGTTCGAGTGGGACCGGCGGGTGGGCCTTGGAGGTTGCGCCCCCAAGGCCACGTCAGCCCGGACATGGCCACAGCGGTGCGGACCGGCGTGCGAGTAGGACCGGCGTACGGACCTTGGGGGTTACGCCCCGGGCCAGGTCGCCCGGACCTGACCCGGGGGGCGCAGCCGGACGGGCGTTCGAGTGGGACCGGCGGGTGGGCCTTGGAGGTTGCGCCCCCAAGGCCACGTCAGCCCGGACATGGCCACAGTGGTACGGCCGGACCCGCGTGCGAGTGGGACCGAGGTGCGGGCCTTAAGGGGTCGCGCCCCAAGGCCACGTCAGCCCGGACGGCCTCGGCCTCGGACGTCGGACGAGCCGGTCCGTGGCGGCCTCGGTCGAGATCAGTCCGTCGGCCAGGCCTCCGCCAGCATCTTGCGCGTGTCCCCCAGCAGCTGCGGCAGTACCTTCGTGTGGCCGACGACCGGCATGAAGTTCGTGTCGCCGCCCCAGCGCGGGACGATGTGCTGGTGCAGGTGGGCGGCGATACCGGCGCCGGCGACCGTCCCCTGGTTCATGCCGATGTTGAAGCCGTGCGCCCCGGACGCCGTCCGCAGGGCCGTCATCGCCTGCTTGGTCAGCGCGGCCAGTTCGGCGGTCTCCGGCTCGGTGAGGTCGGTGTAGTCGGCCACATGACGGTAGGGCACGACCATCAGATGGCCGCCGGTGTACGGGTAGAGGTTGAGCACCGCGTACACCAGCTGTCCGCGCCGGACGATCAGGCCGTCCTCGTCGGATTTGGCCGGGATGGAGCAGAAGGGACAGCCGTCGTCGGCACCCGGGCCGGTCGGCTTGTTCTCGCCCTGGATGTAGGCCATCCGGTGGGGTGTCCACAGACGCTGGAACGCGTCCTGCGTCCCCACTCCCCACTGCTGCTCCGGCTCACTCGTCATGCAGTGCAGCATAAGACTTCGCCCGTTCGCGCCGTGTCGGTGGGGTTGTGGGAAAAACGGACCGGGCCAAGCTGGACGGGTGGACGACGACAGCCGCGGAGCCGACGAGACAGGGGGACGCAGGAGCCACGACCACGGGGCCGGCGAGACCCACCAGGCACGCGACCTCGATGGGCGCGGCAACCTCACCTCCGACTCCGGCGGGACACCGTCCGCCGACGGCCGCGCGGCCCGCTGGCAGCAGCGCACGGAGGTCCCCCTCGCCATCGCCGCCCTGGCCTTCCTCGCCGCGTACGCGCTCCGGGTGCTGGCCCACGATCTCGCGGACGGCCTGCTCGACCTCTGCCTGGCCGTGATGCTGGCGGCCTGGGCGCTGTTCGCCGTCGACTACGCGGTGCGCTGGCGCCTGAGCGGGCAGCGGCTGCGCTTCGTACGGACACACGGGCTGGACACCCTCGTGCTGCTCCTGCCGCTGCTGCGGCCCCTGAGGGTCGTGAGGGTGTACGAGGCCGTGCAGCGCCGGCGCGGACGGCCCCGGCTCGCCCTGCACGCGCGCGTGATCGCGTACGCCGGTCTGTCGACCCTGCTGCTGGGCTTCGCCGGTGCCCTCGCCGTCTACCAGCAGGAACGCCACGCGTCCGGCAGCACCATGCGCACCTTCGGGGACGCCGTGTGGTGGACCTGCGCCACCCTCGCCACCGTCGGCTACGGCGATGTCGCCCCGGTCACCCCGCTGGGCCGCCTGATCGCGGTCGGCGTGATGATGATCGGGCTGGCCCTGCTCGGCGCCGTCACCGGGACCTTCGCCTCCTGGCTGCTCCAGGTCTTCGCCCGGCAGGACGACGAAGGGCCCCCGGGGAGCTGAGCTCCCCGAGGGCCCCGCCGTACGGGCGTCAGACCTGTGTCCGCTCCTCCACGACCTTGAGGATCTTCGCGATGGCCTCGTCGAACGGGATGCCGTTCTCCTGGGAGCCGTCGCGGTAGCGGAAGGACACCGAGCCGCCGGACATGTCCTCGTCACCCGCGATGACCATGAAGGGCACCTTCTGCTTCTGGGCGTTGCGGATCTTCTTCTGCATGCGGTCCGAGGAGGAGTCCACCTCGACCCGCAGGCCCTGCTTCTTGGCGGCGGCGGCGAACTTCTCCAGGTACTCGACGTGCGCGTCGCCGATCGGGATGCCGACCGCCTGGACCGGGGCCAGCCACGCCGGGAAGGCACCCGCGTAGTGCTCCAGGAGCACCGCGAAGAACCGTTCGATGGAGCCGAACAGCGCGCGGTGGATCATGACCGGGCGCTGCTTGGAGCCGTCGGGCGAGGTGTACTCGAGCTCGAAGCGCTCCGGCAGGTTGAAGTCGAGCTGGATCGTAGACATCTGCCAGGTCCGGCCGATCGCGTCCTTGGTCTGCACGGAGATCTTCGGACCGTAGAAGGCGGCGCCACCGGGGTCGGGAACGAGCGGCAGACCCTGCTTCTCGGCGACCTGACGCAGCGTCTCGGTCGCCTCCTCCCAGACCTCGTCCGAGCCGACGAACTTCTCCGGGTCCTTGGTGGACAGCTCCAGGTAGAAGTCTGTCAGGCCGTAGTCGCGCAGCAGGCCGAGGACGAAGGTGAGCGTCTTGTCGAGCTCCTCCGACATCTGCTCACGGGTGCAGTAGATGTGCGCGTCGTCCTGCGTGAAGCCGCGCGCGCGGGTGAGGCCGTGCACGACGCCCGACTTCTCGTACCGGTACACGGTCCCGAACTCGAACAGGCGCAGGGGCAGTTCACGGTAGGAGCGGCCGCGCGCGTCGAAGATCAGGTTGTGCATCGGGCAGTTCATGGGCTTGAGGTAGTAGTCCACGCCCTCGTCGAGCTGCATGGGCGGGTACATGCCGTCGGCGTACCAGTCCAGGTGCCCGGACTGCTCGAAGAGCTTCCCCTTCGTCGCGTGCGGGGTGTAGACGAACTCGTAGCCCTCCTCCTCGTGGCGGCGGCGCGAGTAGTCCTCCATGACCCGGCGGATGATGCCGCCCTTGGGGTGGAAGACGGCGAGGCCGGAGCCGATCTGCTCCGGGATGGAGAACAGGTCGAGCTCGGAGCCCAGCTTGCGGTGGTCGCGCTTCTCGGCCTCGGCGAGGAAGTCGAGGTGCGCCTTCAGCTCGTCCTTGGTCGGCCACGCGGTGCCGTAGATGCGCTGGAGCATCGGGTTCTTCTCGCTGCCGCGCCAGTAGGCGGCCGCGTTGCGCATCAGCTTGAACGCCGGGATGTTGCGGGTGGAGGGCAGGTGGGGACCGCGACAGAGGTCCTTCCAGCACAGCTCGCCGGTCTTGGCGTCGAGGTTGTCGTAGATCGTGAGCTCGCCGGCGCCGACCTCGACGTCCGCGCCGTCGTCCGAGGAGGCCGAGCCCTTGAGGCCGATCAGCTCCAGCTTGTAGGGCTCGGCGGCCAGTTCCTCGCGGGCGGCCTCGTCGGTGACCACACGGCGGGAGAACTTCTGTCCCCGCTTCTGGATCTCCTGCATCTTCTTCTCGACGGCCTTGAGGTCCTCGGGCGTGAACGGCTTCTCGACGTCGAAGTCGTAGTAGAAGCCGTCCTTGACCGGCGGGCCGATGCCGAGCTTGGCCTCGGGGAAGAGCTCCTGCACGGCCTGCGCCATCACGTGCGCGGTGGAGTGGCGCAGGATGTTGAGGCCGTCCTCGGAGGAGATCTCCACGCCCTCGACCTCTTCGCCCTCGGACAGGACGTACGCGAGGTCCCTGAGCTGCCCTCCCACGCGCGCGGCGACGATCGAGCGTTCGCCGGCGAAGAGCTCGGCGGCCGTAGTGCCCGTCGTCACCACGCGTTCTTCCCGCTCGGAATCGCGCTGGATGATCACACGGACGTCTGACACCGGTCTCTCCTGACTGAAGGTGGGTGCGGCGCCATACCTGGAGCGCGCGCAAGAGGGGATCGTACCGACCCGGCACCCGCCTCCGCGAAATCAGTCCCCTCCGCAGGCTTCCTGACCGGACTCTCCGCAGGCCTCCTCGAAGAAGTCCAGATTCTCCTGGAGGGACTTCATCAGCCGGTCCCGCTCGGCCTCGTCCACCTGTACGGGGACGACTCCGGTGGCCCCGGTGAGCCTGCGGAAGCCGCCTCGGCTCTCCAGCCGGCCGTGCACCCGGACCGGCAGCCCAACGAGGTGGGCCTGCCCGGCGATCCGGTACGCCTCCTCGTCCAGGGTGAGCCGCAGGTGCGGGATCTCGGCGCCGGCGATCACGCGCAGCCGTACCGACCCGTCGCCGCGCGGCCCCGACCTGCGCATCCGCTCCACCGTGCCGGTGATCCGCACCGGGACGGAGGGTTCCTCGCGCAGGAAGCGTGCGCCGGCCTCGCGCAGCACGGGCAGGTCGCCGGGCGAGAACTCCACGGCCTCGGCGCGGGCCGCGCACCCTTCGGGGACCCCGGCCGCGGGCGCCCACTCGACGGCGATGCGGGCACCCTCGGTACCCCGCACGAGGGCGATCAGCGCCTCGGTGAGCTCCCGGCTGACGCCCGCCTCGACGGCCCCGTCGAAGGCGTCCATGCCGCCGGTGGCCCGCTGGTAGTCGATGGCCTCCCGGGCCGCGTAGAGGGCCTGGTGGAGGCGGACGGCGAGGGGGCGCCCGGTGTCGACGGGCGCGAACGCGGTGAGCCGGCGGCCGCCTGCTGCCGAGCCGACCAGGACGTTGTCCAGGGACGCGGCTGCCGTACGGCGGTAGCGGGCGCCGTAGTAGCCGGCACGCGCGCGTGTGGCGAGTGCGCCGGCGAGCAGGGTCTGGCGGGCGGCGGCGCGCAGTTGCTCCTCGACGCTCCAGGCGGTGGCGTCGGCGGGTCCGGTCGGCACGTCCCGCCACCAGCGGATCTCGTCGCTGGGCACGGCGAGTCCGACGAGCACCTCGCGCGCGGAGGGCGTGCCGCTGCGGGACAGGGCGACAAGGGCCTCGCCGAGGAGGTCCTCGCTGTCGGGGAAGGCGCGGCTCTCGGGCACGAGCAGGCTGGTCCCGCTCGCGCCCGGTCCCGGTGGTGTCCAGCGGCCGTAGCGTCCCGGAGCGCCGCCGCGCCGCTGCCAGCCGTGCCGGTGCAGCAGGGCGCTCAGGACGGCCGGGTCGACCTCGTCGGGAGTCGGTGAACGGTCCCAGTGCGCCTCCGGGTGGGGGCGTACGGCACGCAGTGGCTCCTCCAGCGGCCGGTGGGTCATGGTCTGCCTCCCGTCCCGACGCGCGTCATGATCTCGCACAGCGCCCGGTCGTCGAAGATGCGGTTGGTCGGTATCCGCACGGTGGTCCGGGTCCGGCCGGTGATGGGGTGGCCGGCCAGGTTGACCCAGTAGCAGCAGTGTCTGAGGTCGAGGCGGTCGTGGCCGGCGCGCAGCCAGTCGTCCTGGGTCCTCGGGACGAGCATGACCACCAGGATCTTGTGGACGGACACCGGTGTGCGGGCGAGTTTGCGCAGGTGGTCGTTGTCGAGCGTGAAGGAGAAGAACCGGCCGGCCGGGTTGGGCGCGATCTGGTAGGTGCACTTGAGCTGCACCTTGATGGTGACCTCGTCGTCGACGGTGTGTCCGGGCGAGCCGTGGCTGACGTGCCAGTCGATGCCGTTGTCCGGAAAGGGTTGCGACAACGAGCAGCCGGCCGCCGCCGCGACGGCGTGCAGATAGCCCACCTGCAATGTCTCCATGCAGGCGGTGGTGGCGAGCGTGCCGCGAAGGGGGCCCGTGCGTTCGGGCAGCAGCCCGCCCCGCTCGGGCTGCGCTATCGCCATGACCAACAGCCTTCCAAGCAAAGTGACATGCCCACATTGGGGGCGGATGAATCCCACGCCGGGCCGCTGAACTGCAAAGACCCGTACTCCTGTTGTGTCCTTCCGGCGTACGGCGCAAACAGCCCGGGTATCACCAAACAGGCAGAAGACGGTGCGTCAGCTGCCGTGGGTGAACGAGGGGTTGAGTTGGTATGACGTGCTGGTACGAAGGGCCCCTGGCCGCTTTCGACACGGAGACCACGGGTGTTGACGTCGAGACCGACCGGATCGTGTCGGCCGCCGTCGTCGTCCAGGACGCGGCGGGCACCCGGCCACGGGTGAGCCGGTGGCTGGTCAACCCGGGTGTGCCGGTGCCCGCCGGGGCGACGGCGGTGCACGGGCTGACGGACGAGCATCTGCAGCGCAACGGCCGCTGGCCGGCGCCGGTGATGTTCGAGATAGCCGAGGCGCTGGCTGAGCAGGCGGTGGCGGGCCGTCCGCTGGTGGTGATGAACGCGCCGTTCGATCTGACGCTGCTGGACCGGGAGTTGCGCCGCCATCGTGCGTCGTCCCTGGACCGCTGGTTCGACACCTCGCCGCTGCTGGTGCTGGATCCGCGGGTCCTGGACAAGCATCTGGACCGCTACCGCAAGGGCCGCCGCACCCTCACCGACCTGTGCGCGCACTACGGCGTCGAACTGGAGGGCGCGCACGACGCGGCGGCCGACGCGCTGGCCTCACTGGATGTCGTACGGGCGGTCGGGCGCCGTTTCGCGGCCCGGCTGGAGCGGCTGGCACCTCCGGAGCTGCACAACCTCCAGGCGGTGTGGCACGCGGCGCAGGCACGGGGCCTGCAGGCGTGGTTCGCGCGCAGCGGCTCGGAGGAGTCGGTGAGCACGGACTGGCCGCTGCGTCCGGATCTGCCCGCGGCGGCGTGACGGAGCATGAAGAAAGCCGGCCCGTCTGAGACGGACCGGCTTTTCCCGGTGGGCGATACTGGGTTCGAACCAGTGACCTCTTCGGTGTGAACGAAGCGCTCTCCCACTGAGCTAATCGCCCGGGAACGCACTGAACAATACAGGTCCCCGCGGGTTTCCTTCAATCCGCTTCCAAGTGGGCGACGAGCCCCCGCCGTCCGGCGCGCATCATCAGCCGGTGGTTGGCCCGGAAGACCAGCCGTCCCGGCACGGCCAGGCGCCGGAGCAGGGGCTTGGTCACCTCGGTGACCTGTTCGTAGCGGGCGAGGCTGCCGTCGCCGTCCGCGGTGATCGTCCAGCGCGCCCAGCCGTCGAGGTCCCCGGACATCGCGATCTCCAGCACCCCGGCCGCCGGGTCGCGGCGCACCTCGCGCGCGGTGAAGACCAGGTCGTACGGGAGCACGGCACGGATCGTGATCAGGCCGCTGGTGTCGTCGAGTCTGCGGACCTCGCGCACCTGGGGCCACCAGCGGGGATACTCCTCGGCCTGTTCCAGCGCGGTGTAGACGGCGGCCGGCTTCGCGGGCAGGGGCCACTGGGTGCGGAAGTGGAATCGGTTCCAGTCCATGGGCAGAGTATGGGTGGAGTCCGTCAGCGGATTCGAGTACGTCCTGAGTACGTGTACTCATGTCGCGCCGCGTGACCGAGCCCACACTTCACAGCATGACCCACATCCCGCCACCTGCCGAGGAGCTGCGGCTCCTCGACGCCGAACTGTGGCAACTGGACGCCCGCCGGGCCCAGTTGCTGGCCCGCCGGGCCTGGCTTGTCGCCGCGCTCCAGCCGAAGTGGCACGCGCCCCAGCCGGCCGGACCGACGCCCTCCGCGCTCCCCCGCCCCGAGGCGAGCCGACCGAGTGTGCAGAACCTGCTCCTCGTGCTCGGCGGTGTCCTCCTCACGGTCGCTGCGATGGTGTTCACGCTGGTCAGCTGGGGTCATCTGGGGATCACCGGCCGGGCCCTGGTGCTCGGCGCGGTCACCGCGGCGGCGCTCGGGGCCCCGCTGTTCCTGCTGAAGCGGGAGCTGCGGTCGACGGCCGAGACGGTCGCGGGCCTGGGTCTGGCACTGACCGTCCTGGACGCCTACGCCCTGCACGGGGCCGCTCTCCCGCAGACACCCGGGGCGGCCTACACGGCGGTCGCCTCGGCCCTCCTGGCCGGCCTCTGGACGGCGTACGGGCTTCTGCCGCGCGCCGAAGGGCTGCGCCTGCCCCGCCCCGCCGCCCTGGTCGCGGCCCAACTCCCGCTGTTCTTCTGGGCGGTCGCGGCCGACGCGGGCGCCTACGGTCTCACGGCCGCACTGTTGGTGACGGCCGGGTCCGACACGGTTGTGACGCTCCGGGTGACGCCCAAATCCGTACGCGTGGTCGCCGCGATCGGCGCGTACGGGACGGGCGCCTGGGGCGTACTGGCCGCCGGCTGGCTGACCTGGACAGCCTCCGGCCCGAGCGCCGCCGCCCGTGCGGCGGCGCTCCTTCTCCTCGCGGCGGCGATCGCCCTGGGGGCGGCCCGGCAGAAGCAGTCGCTCGGCCTGGCCGTCGCCTCCGGGCTGCTCACGGTGGCGGCCCTCGGCGGTGCCGCCCGGTCCGCACTGCCCGAACCGTGGACGGTCCCGGTCCATCTGGCCTTCGGTATCGCCCTGTTGGCAGCGCTCCGGCTCAACCGGCTGCCGGACGCGGTACGACGAGGTCTCGTCTGGGCCTCGGGCGCCGTACAGGCACTGGCCCTGCTGTGGGCCGTGCCGGTCGTCGGTGCCGTCGTGATGGGTCCGCTCGCCTGGATCTCGCAGGCCTGGACCGGCGCCCCGTCGGACGCCCGCGCCGCGGCGGCCGTCGGCATGACCTGGCCGCCGCACTCTGGGGCCGTGCCCATCGTCCTGGCCGCCGTCGCGGGCGTGCTCGCCCTGGCGGTACGGGACACGACCTGGCGTCCCCGCGCCCTGAACGGAGCCCTGGGCCTGGCCTGGGCCACCGCGCTCACGCTCCCCGCAGTGCTCGAACTCCCTTACGTCGCGGGCCTGTTGGTCACGGGCGTCGTAACGGTCGGGGCTCTCTCGGCAGCCATGTTCCTACAGCAGCGTTTGACAGCCCTCGCCCTCGCACTGGTGACCTCGGCGAGCCTCGTCCTCCTCGCCCTCGCGTCCCAGACCGCGACCCTAGTCGTGCTCTGCGGTCTGGTCGCACTGTTCACGGCGGCCTCCTGGCGCCTCGCCCCGTTCACGGCCCCGACCGCCCTGGTCTACGGCACCGCGCTCGCCGTTGCGACCGGCGCCGCGGCGGACTGGTCACCGGCGCACACCGCCCTCCTGGTCCTCGCGATCCCGGCGGCCGCGGCTCTGCTGGCCCCGCGGCTCGGTGACCCGAAGGCCACCGTGCCGGTCGAGGCGGCAGGAGTGGCGGCCGGCCTGCTCGCCATCGCGCTGGCGGCGACCGACACTCCCCTGCTCGCCACGGTCCTGGCCCTGTGCGGGGTGATCGCGGCGGGCACGGCGATCCGTACGGACCGCCGACCGGTCGGGTACGCGGCCGCCGCACTGTTCCTCGCGGCCACCTGGGTCCGACTCGCGGCCTGGGACATCGGCACCCCGGAGGCGTACACGCTCCCGGTCACGGTTCCCGCGCTGCTGGTCGGCGTCCTGCGCCACCGCCGTGACCCGCGGATCTCGTCCTGGACGGCGTACGCCCCCGGCCTGGCCGTCACCCTCCTGCCGAGCCTCGTCGCGGCCTGGAGCGATCCCCACTGGGCGCGCCCCCTGCTGCTGGGCACAGCGGCCCTGTCGATCACCCTGGCAGGCGCCGCCCACCGCTTGCAGGCCCCTCTTGTCCTGGGCGGCGGTGTCCTGATCCTGGACGCCCTGCACGAACTCGCCCCGTACCTCGTCCAGGTGGCGGACGCCCTGCCCCGCTGGGTACCGCCCGCCCTGGCCGGCCTCATGCTGCTGGCCCTGGGAGCGACCTACGAACAGCGCCTCAGGGACGTCCGACGGATACGGGAGAACCTGGGCCGGATGAACTGACTCAGGGGCGTGGGGAACTGCGGGACCGGCCACGCCGGCCCCGCAGTTCGCCGCGGACCGTTACGGCATCCTGTCCCCGAGAAGCGCCAGGTTCTCGATCGCGGCCAGCCCGTACAGCGCGGTGTCGTTGGTCGCCACCCAGGCCGCCTCGCTGCCCGCCACCAACGCGACCGGTCCGCTCAACGCCTCCGTCTTCCAGGGCGACGACTCCTTGTACCCGTCGGAGTTGTAGAACTTGTCCCACGCGCGCGTGGCCAGCTTCGCGTCCCCGGTCTTGACGGCCGCGTACGCGTCCAGGCGTGAGTGCCCCTGGAACAGCAGCAGCGACCCGAAGTTGGACCCGTAACGGGCCGCCTGCTCGGCCTTGGTCGCGTTGAAGTAGCGGCAGTAGTCGAAGTACGCCTCGTTGAACTTCGGCATGTCGACCAGGTCGATGAGCTCGGCGCACAACTCGTTGAGCCCGAACACGGCGGACAGGTGCGAGACCCCCACCACCGGCGCCGGAGCGACCGCGAACCTTCCCGTGTCGAGGTCGTACAGTCCGCTTCCCTGTACGAAGCCGTTGGGCTGGGCGGCGATGCCCTCCATCGTCGACAGCACCCGGGCCCTGGCCTTCTCCCACTTGGGCCCCTTGCGCTCCCACTCGGTCAGCCAGGCCGACACCAGTCCGCTCCAGTCCGTGCCGAAGCCGACGGACAGCGCGTGCCGGTCGGGCGTGTACGTGTCGGTGCGGACCTTGCGCAGCGGGTCCAGTACGAGGAACGTCTCGTCGGAGTCGACGTTGGCGTGCATGAGGTCACCGACGCGCTCGTCGGCGGTGAGGAAGTAGTAGTAGCGGCGGTACGTCGTGTTGGCGATGCGCTGCTGCTTGGCGCTGTCGGCGTAGTGCTGCACACCGTGTCGGGTACCGAGTCCGGCCCACTGCCCCAGGTGGTATACGTCCACTTCACCGGTGTGCCGGGTCATGGACTCGGCGAACCGGAAGATGTCCGCGCGTCCGCTGCGGATGTAGGCGAACCAGAGCCAGAGGTCCGGCGAGAGCTCGGAGTTGTCCCAGGCGTAGCCACCGATGTCGTACCGCCACTGGTGCCTGACGGTGTCGTAGGTGTGCATGATGTCGCCGTGGTCCCAGAAGCCGTACCAACGGCGCTGCTCCACCTGGTCCTTGTAGTAGGTGAAGAGGAAGTCGAGGTGGTCCTCGATCTTCGCCTTGGCCGGGGTCGAGCGGTCCGGCTCGGAGTACAGGCCAGGTCCGAAGACCTTCGCCTTGATGAGCTGCTTGGGCGGCGCGGCGAGCTGCGGCAACACCCGTACGGCCTCGATCTGTTGGGCCAGGACTTCCGGTGTGGGCGTCGACTCGTTGGCCCAGAACAGCAGTTCCGAGGTGCGGGCGATGCCGTACGGCGTGCCGAACTCGGGCTCGTAGTCCTCGTAGGTGATGTTGAGGCCTTCGAGCTGTTCGGCGAAGGTGTCCTGGCCCATGCCGTCGTGGTAGAAGCGCAGGTCCATGGGCTGGGCCTCGGGCGACCAGAGCCAGAGGGTGACCTCGGCCTCGTCGGTCTGCGCGTCACGGATGTCGAGCTGGGAGGGGTGGCGCTCCCAGAAGTCCCGGAGCCCGAAGGAGAGTCCGCCGCTCGCGCCACCGACGGACCCGAACCCGGAGGCCCGCCCGCCCCCGCCGGCGCCGATCCAGCCGTGCCCCTTCTTGGTGCGCTTGCGCAGGGTGAAGCCGTCGGAGGAGAGCTGGGAGAGGGTGTAGTCGCCCCACTCGGGGATGTACTGGAGCCGGGTGGTGACCCGCTGGTCCCAGGTGGCCGGGTCGGGCAGCTTCTTGCCCGCGTACTGGGCCTCCTGCACGGCGATGCCGGGGTCGCGGCGCAGACCGGTGATGCCCTTGACGGCCTCCCGCAGCAGGCCGGTCCCTTCGCCGCCGATCCGGACGTGGCGGTCGTAGGACTGGTCCCGCATCGGCACGGTGAAGCGGACACCGAGGCCGCGGATGAAGTCTCCGCTCGCCTTGCCGGGCTCCTGGGTGCCGTCGTAGGTGATGGTGTGCACCATGCGGAAGGAATCGGCGCCCGCGTAGAAGTAGAGGCGGATCGAGAACGGCAGCCAACTGCGGTTGCCCTTGCGGTGCTTGCCGTCGATCTTGACGACCGCACGGACCGGACCCGACTGCTCGACGGTGACCTCGGAGATGGCCCCCTCGAAGCGCTCCGTCTTGACCGTGCCCTGGTCCTCGTCCTCGATCTCGGGCTGGCGGATCAGCACGAGCCGCCCGTTCTTGGCGATCTCGGTGGTGCCGCGGGTCACCGACTTGATGAGCGTGGCACCCGACTTGCCGATCTTCGCCGTGATGACCCCGGTGGAGACGGTGATCGCGCCACCGCTCTTGTCGACGGTGACCTTCTTGGCGGGTACGGCGGCGTCACCGGCGCTCAACGACAGCTTGCCGTTGCCCGAACTGACCGCGTGGGCGGTCCACTTGAGCGAGCCGTCGGGCCAGTAGGCGAGCGGCCAGGACTGGACCGGCACGCCCTTGCCGTCCGCGTCCGTCACCGCGAACTTCTGGCCCTCCTGGTGGACGCCCTTCGGCCAGGGGACACCGACGGTGGAGCCGGGCGCGGCACCGAGGCCGCCGTCCTCCAGCCAGTCCAGGGTCACGGGACTGTCGTCGGCCTCGGCGGCTCTCGGCGCGGCCTGCGCGTCCTTGGTGCCCAACGCCCAGCTGAACTGCGCGGCGGCACCGGCGACGGCGGCCGCCTTGAGGATGGACCTGCGGGGGATGGGGGACATGGCCGTTCCTTTCCATGGACAGTCTGGTCAGGGGCATGACAGAGAGAGGTGCGACGCCCAGGGCGCCGACCCAGGTCGGGGGCACCGCCGTCAGCGGCGGCGGTGGCGTTCCTCCACGGCGACGGCCGCCGCCGCGACGGCCCCGAGGACGGGGACCGCCAGCGGTGCGACGAAGCCCGCCGACAGGGCCACGACGGCCAGACCGGCGACGATCAGGAACGATCCGGCGGGATCGCGCAGGGTACGGCGTACGGCGTCCGCGAGCAGCGCGCGCCAGGCGGCGCCCGGCGTCCACACGGCCGCCGCGCGCAGCCCGGCCACCGCCAGCGCGATCAGCGCCAGCAGTCCGACGGCCCCGACGAACGGGCCACCGGGGATACCGGCGCGCGCGGCCTGGACGTCCACCCAGACCGCGGCCGCCGCGGCCCACCCGGCCACCCCGACGAGCCACCCGCGGCGCACGGCCGTACGGAAGTCCGCGACGAACTCCCGCCAGCCGCCCGCCTCATGGCCGGCACGCCGCCGCAGATGCCGCGCGCCGGCCGCGAAGGCCGCGGGGTAGGTGACGAGACCGAGACAGGCCACGGCGATCCACACTCCGGTGAGGAGCGCCTCGGCGAAGAGAGCGAAGCGCTCGCCGCCGAACACGGACGCCCTGCGACGGGCCTTCACACGCGCTTGCGCCATGCTGACCGCCTCACTTCAGTCCGGAGGTCGCCATGCCGTCGATGAGATAGCGCTGGAAGGCCATGAAGAAGGCGATGACCGGCACCAGCGCCACCAGCGACATCGCGATCATGCTGCCGTAGTTGGAGATGCCCTCCTGGTCGCGGAACATCATCAGACCGAGCGAGACGGTGTACTTGTCAGGGCTGTTGAGATAGATCAACGGCCCCATGAAGTCGTTCCACGCGTTGATGAAGGTGAAGATGGCGCTGGTGATGAGGGCCGGACGGCACAGCGGCAGCACGATCGACCAGTAGGTCCTCAGGTGCCCGCAGCCGTCGAGCTTGGCGGCCTCGTCCAGTTCGCGCGGCAGCCCGCGCATGAACTGCACCATCAGGAAGACGAAGAACGCCTCCGTGGCCAGGAACTTGCCCGCCACCAGCGGCACCAGTGTGTCGACGAGTTCCAGCTTGCGGAACAGCACGTACTGCGGAATCAGCAGGACGTGGTACGGCAGCAGCAGCGTGCCGATCATCAGCGTGAACAGCAGGTTCCGCCCGGCGAACCGGATCTTGGCGAAGGCGTACGCGGTCAGCGAGCTGGAGATCACGACACCGGCCACGGCGAGGCCCGCGTACATCAGCGAGTTGGTGAAGAAGGTGCCGATGGAGATGCCGGAGATGCCGTCGGCGAGCCCGGAGAAGTTCGCCCAGACCGGCTTGGACGGCAGCAGGTCGATGCTGGCGATGATGTCCTTGCTCGGCTTGAACGAGGCCCCGAGGACCCAGATCACGGGGTACAGGACGACGGCCAGGACGGCGAGCGAGCCCACGTGCCACGCGATCGATCCGGTGCGCCGCCGCTCGTTCGCGGTGCGCACGACAGGGGTGCTGACAGTGGTCACTTGGCCGCCTCCTCGTAGTGCACCCACTTCTTCTGCGACCAGAACAGGACCGCCGTGACCAGCGCAACCGCCACCACCAGCGACCAGGCCATCGCGGAGGCGAAGCCCATCTGGGCCTCCTTGAAGCCCTTCTGGTAGAGGTAACAGGTGTAGACGAGCGTCGCGTCGGCGGGCCCGCACCGGGTGTCGGAGACGACGTACGCCGAGCCGAACACCTGGAACGCGTGGATGGACTCCAGCAGCACGTTGAAGAAGAGCACCGGGGAGATCATCGGCAGCGTGATGTTCCAGAACCTGCGGAAGGGACCTGCGCCGTCCACCTCGGCGGCCTCGTACAGCTCCCGCGGGACCTGCTTGAGACCGGCCAGGAAGATGACCATCGGCGCGCCGAACTGCCAGATACTCAGGGCCACCAGGGAGTAGAGGACGTAGTCCGGGTCGCCGATCCAGCCGCCCACGTCGACACCGAAGATCTTCTGCGTACGGTCCACGATCGCGTCGTCGGAGAACAGCGCCCGCCAGACGAACCCGACGGAGACGCTGGCACCGATGAGCGAGGGCATGTAGAACGCGGCCCGGTACAGGCCCTGCCCGCGCCTCTGCTGCGCGAGCAGCAGCGCGACGCCGAGCGCGAGCAGCAGCTTCAGCGGAGTGGCCACGACGACGTACTTGAGCGTGACCTCCACCGACTTCTGCCAGCGCGGGTCGTGGAACATCGTCGTGAAGTTGTCGAACCCCACCCACTCGGGCGGCGTGAACAGGTTGTACCGGGTGAACGCGTAGTACAGGGACGCGATCATCGGTCCCGCCGTGAGGAGCAGGAATCCCGCGATCCACGGCGACATGAAGAGGTAGCCGGCGAGGTTCTCGCGGCGCCGCCCGCGCCGCCCGGCGACAGGAGCGGCGGACCGCTTCTTCGCCGGGCGCACGGGCGCTTCCTTGACGAGCGTCATGGTGGTACGTCCCCTCAGCCCGCGAACGCGGCCTTGGCCTCGCTGAACAGCGCCTTCGCGGCGTCGGCCGGCTTGGTCTTGCCCTGGGCGACCTCGCCGCCGAGGCGCAGGAACGCCGCCTCGATCACGTCGGCGCCGGACGGGTGCGGAGTGATCTTCCCGAGCACGCCTGCCTTGGCGACCTCGTCCTCGTAGGCCGCGACGCCCTTGTTCTGGGCGTCGGCCGGCTTGAACGCGTCGTACTGCTCGGTCGTGGCGAGGATGCCGCGGTCGTAGCCCATGATCTTGCCGACCTCGGGGTCGTGGACCATGAAGCTGATGAACTGGGCAACTTCCTTCGGGTGCTTGGTCCCGGAGAAGCCGCTGAGCATCAGCGAACCGAGGTACTGGCCGGTCTGCTTGCCGTCCATGGTGGGGATCGGCGCGAGCCCGTAGTCCGAGGTGCCCTCGCCCTCGTAACGGATGGAGAAGTTGTCCCAGGTGAACTCGGACGCGGCGAGTCCCGCCGAGAGCCCGGACTTCGGCTTGACCTGCTCGATCTTCTTCGGGTCGGCCACGAGGCCGGACTTCACGCGCTTGTAGCCGTCCGTCCACCACTGCGTCACATCGTCCTCGGTGAAACCGAGATCGGAGTCGGTGAAGAAGGCCTTGCCGTTCTGACGCAGGTACAGGTCGTAGAGGTACATGATGGCGAAGTAGCCGGTGTCACCGGCGATCTTCAGCTTGTCCTGGATCGTCTGGAGCGCGGCGAAGTACTCGTCCCACGTCCAGCCGAACTTCGCCTCCACGCCCGCCTTCTTGAAGGCCTTGAGGTCGATGACGAGCGCCATGGTGTTGGCGCCGACCGGTATGCCGATCTGCTTGCCGTCGACCTGACCGTTCGCCAGAATGCCGTTGCGGAAGTTGTCCAGGCTCAGATTCCCGGCGTCCGCCTGCGTCTTGAGATCCAGCAGAACACCGCGCTTGTCGTACTTGCGCAGGAAACCGACGGCATTCTGGAAAACGTCCGGCGGATTACCGCCGGAGGCCTGGGTCTGGAACTTCTCCCAGAACGCTTCGTAGTCGGTGAATTCAGGCTTGATCTTGATCTTCGGATACTTCTTCTCGAAGAGCGCGATCGTCTTCTTGATGGCGATGGTGCGCGGCTCGCCACCCCACCACGCGTAACGCAGCGTCACGGTTCCGTCCCCGGAACTGCCGCTGTCCCCACCGCAGCCGGTCGTCGCCGCCAGCCCCAGCGTCGCCGCTGTAGCCCCGGCCGTCTTCAGGATCGTTCGCCTCTCAACATTCCTGCTGGTTCCCACAGTCGGTCCCCTCCCCGCAGCGTCGCCGCCTGCATGAATCGTTTCAAGTAAGCGCTTGCTGGCACAAGCTACGGAGGGCTCGGGAGTGCGTCAATGATTCGGACAGGAATTTCTCATGAATGTGGTGAGAGGCAGGGCTGCGCCCAACGGCCTGACGACCCGCGGGAACTGACGATGCCCCAGGTGAGAGACATTGAGTCGGCCGGCCGAACGGAACACGTGCCGCCGCACGAGATCGGCGGGCGGCCGATAAGGGACGGGCCACAGGGGGTCGCGGCTGCGCAGGGTGACGCGCGGCGGAAGCGGTGGTCACGCGTGGCGGGTCGCCGCTTCACGCGTAGCGGATTGCCGCTTTACGCGAGAGCGGCGGCGGACATCGGCCGCGCACGGCGATCCGTGGATGTACACACGCCGACGGCCCGTCCGCGTTCTCGCAGACGGGCCGTCGGTCCGGGTGGGCGATACTGGGTTCGAACCAGTGACCTCTTCGGTGTGAACGAAGCGCTCTCCCACTGAGCTAATCGCCCGGACGCAGGAAGAAGATTACCCCATGTCAGGGGGTGCCTGTGACCAGCGGTGACAGGCACGGCACCCGCGCACGGCTCACTGGTCCTTGATGTTCCAGGGCATCTCGAAGCCGAACTTCCAGAGGTAGACCCCGAGGATCGCGGCGATGACCACCAGGCCGACCGCGGTCAGGGTGATGTTGCGCCGGCGCACCCTGGGATCGAGGGCACGGTGGGCCGCCTCGGTCACCTTGCGTTTGGTCCAGCGCAGCACGAGCTGGGCCCAGACGAACTCGGTCGCCCAGATCGCCATTCCGCCGAAGATCACGACCCAGCCGGGTCCCGGCAGCGGCAGCATGATGATTCCGGCGACCACGACCGCGAGGCCGACGACAAAGATGCAGACCTGCCAGCTCAGGTGCAGCAGCCGACGTGACTTGATGAATTCCGGCGCCTTGGACCCGAGGCCCTGCTCGTCCCGCTCCCCGTCCGTCCCGTCCTCGGCCTTCTCATCGGATGCCACGGCGACCTCGCCCCGATCGTCACTCCCCGTATTCATACAGCCAAACCCTACCGGAGAGAAACCGGTCACCGGAATGGTCGTACCTCGCGAACGGGGTCTCGGCCGGAAGAGTTACGTAAAGGCACGCAAAACACTCAGAGGGGTTTACAACGCCACCGTAGGTGGCATGTCGATTTCGCCGACGTGCGAATCCCCGAGCGCACACTGAGCGAAAGGCCCTGGCGCTTATGAACACCACGGTCAGCTGCGAGCTGCACCTGCGCCTCGTTGTGTCGAGCGAGTCCTCCCTGCCTGTCCCCGCAGGCCTGCGGTACGACACGGCCGACCCCTACGCCGTGCACGCCACCTTCCACACCGGAGCCGAGGAGACCGTCGAGTGGGTGTTCGCCCGCGACCTCCTCGCGGAGGGCCTCCACCGGCCCACCGGAACCGGCGACGTCCGAGTCTGGCCGTCGCGCAGTCACGGTCAGGGCGTCGTATGCATCGCCCTGAGCTCCCCTGAGGGCGAGGCGCTGCTCGAGGCCCCGGCACGGGCCCTGGAGTCCTTCCTGAAGCGGACGGACGCCGCCGTGCCCCCGGGCACCGAGCACCGCCACTTCGATCTGGATCAGGAGCTCTCGCACATCCTGGCGGAAAGCTAGGCGCGAGACCGTACAGAGCCGCCCGGCGCCGTCCACTCGGGGAGACGGCTCGGGTACCCACAACCGAATAGAGAACGGCAGGTGCCGTGGTTGCGGAGCGCTCCGTAACCACGGCACCTGCCGCGTGTCCGGCCGCGACCGCCGGTCTCGTGCGGCTATGACCGCCGGTACGGTGCGGTGCGGCGCGACCGCCGGTTTCGCCCGGCTGGGGCCGGCGCGCTCGTCCCGGGCCGGGAGCCCTGCCTCGATCCGAGTGCGCGCCGATGGACTCGGTCCGCTGAGGCCGCCGGCCTCATCGCCCCTCATCGCCGGCCGGCCGGCCTCGGTCGGCCGGGAGCACCGGTCTCGTCCGCCCGGGCCGCTCACAGTGGGTGGGACGGGACCGCTGGCCCCACCCCGCCGCGGCGGGCGCTCCCTCCTGGTCAGGACCGACGGGCGCCGCCGGCCTCGTCCCACCACAGGCCGGTGGCCGTATCCCGCCGCCTGCCTCTTCGGCCGGGACTGCTGGGTCCCACCCGGCCGTGGACCGACGCGCTCGATCCCCGGGGAACCCTGGCCTGATCCAGTCGGCAGCGCCCCTCCCGTCCCGGCCGGGACGGCCGACCACAGCCGGTCGGAAGCGCCGGTCCCGTCCCGCCAGGGCACCGCCGCCCCCGTCCCGCCAAGGGCCGCCCTCCCAGGCCGATGAGTGACCTCCGGTCTCGTCCCAGCGGGACCTCCGGCCCCGTCGCCCGGGGTGACGGACGGCGGGCTCGGCATCTCGGTGCCGTGAGCCACTACCATCGGCCTGCATCGGCGGGCGTCCGCCCGACCTCCAGGCCAGGGAGCGAATCGTGCTGATCACCCACGACACCCGGTGTGCCCTCGACACCGTGGTCGATCTGGTGAACACCGCACCAGAGGACGACGCGGCCACGGACGCGCTGCCGGATGTCACGGCGCTCGAGGATTTCGTACGGAACCACGAGATCAGTGATGTCGGGACGCTCTCGGAGTTCGATCTGTCGGCCGTGCGCAGGATTCGCGGCCGGTTCGACTCGGTCTTCGCCTCCCCGGACGCCCGGGCCGCCGCCGCCCTGATCAACGACCTGGTCGCCGCCGCGGGCACCACCCCCCAGCTCACGGACCATGACGGCTACGACTGGCACGTGCACTACTTCGCGCCGGGCGCCTCCGTGGCCGATCACCTGGCCGCCGACTGCGGCATGGCGCTGGCGTTCTTCGTGGTGGCCGGTGAGCAGGAGCGGCTGCGGCGCTGCGAGGCCCCCGACTGCCGGCGGGCCTTCGTCGATCTCTCCCGCAATCGCTCGCGGCGCTACTGCGACAGCCGTACCTGCGGAAACCGTCTGCATGTGGCCGCGTACCGGGCGCGACGCAAGGAAGCCGCGGGCTGACGCGTCGGCGGAGGGGTCGACGTGATCCCCGACGGGTGACGCCGGGGACCACGGGTATGGCTCAGAGCAGCAGCAGGTCGTGCAGCGCAGCCATGAGCAGCAGACACCCGATCACCGCAAGGAAGATCATCAGCGGTGGCTGGGAAAGGGCGAAAAGGCATCCACGCGGCTCGTCCTGCGGCGGCGCGGTGTCGCTCTGTTGCGTGTCCAGCATCTCGTGGTGATGATGGCGCAGTCGGCACCCCCGGCGCGATCAACACGCCCGGAATGAGCGGGAGTTCGCCGGATTCCGTAATGTCCGTTTCAGATCCTGATCGCTTACGGACCGGGACGGGTCCCACTGCGAACGTTTCAGTCCGTCATGCGACCGTCATATGCCGTGCTTCTTCAGGATGGCCTCGATGTCGCTGAAGTCCTCCGAGGCGGTTCCGGTGGCGCCGGGCTTGCCTGCGGGGCGGGCCGCCGGGGTGCGGACGGCCGGGCCGAGGGAGGGTGCGGAGGCCGTCGGGGCCACCGCCTCCTGCTGGGCGCCGCGCGCCGCCTTGCGCTCCTTGCGGGTGCCGCCGCGACGGCGCTCCACCGCGCGCGTGGTCGAGAACAGCACCCATGACAGGCCGAGCACGCCGAAGCCCGCCCAGGCCGTCGGACTGAGCGCGGTGTCGGCGAGCCAGTCGACGACGCCGGTCATCACGAGGCCGAGGGGGACCAGGGAGTAGGCGGCGATGCGGGTGGCCGCGAGGAATCGCTTTCGGTACGCCGTGACCGCCGCGATACCCAGGCCGGCCGCGGCGACGGCGGAACAGACGGTCTCGGCAATCATCCGGTCCTCCATGCGGGGCTCGATCGGCCAGGTATCGCTTCGTCCCCATCCATCCTGCACCTCCCGACCCCCGCCGGGCCATGCTCCGGCAGGACATCAGGGACATCTCCGGGTCGCCTCCTCCGGAGGTGCCGGTCGAGGGGGATACCGGAGACCGAGCGCGGATGCCGAAAGGATGCCGTCGGACGTCATCGGTTGCCACCGGACGCCACCCGAGGCAATGCGGTGAGGTGGGCCGCGGCCCGGCCGGTGCCGGTGCCGTCGACCGGCCGGAGCTGGAAGAATGGGAGGCATGAGCGACCCCTCCCCCGTCCGTCCCCCCGTGCCCGTTCTCGACGTCTGGTGCGAGTTGCAGTGCCCGGACTGCCGCAGCGCTCTGGACGACGTCCGAGCCCTGCGCGCCCGCTACGGCGACCGTCTCGAACTGCGGCTGCGGCACTTCCCGTTGGAGAAGCACAAGCACTCCTTCGCCGCCGCGCAGGCCGCCGAGGAAGCGCTGGAGCAGGGGAAGGGCTGGGAGTACGTCGAGGCCGTGCTGGGGCGGGTCGAGGAACTGGACCGCGCCGGAGAAGCCCTTCTGATCGAGGTCGCCCGCGAACTGGGGCTCGACGCCGAGGAGTTCGACACCGCTCTGATCGACGGCCGGCACATCCTGATCGTGGACGCCGACCAGGCGGAGGGCAAGGCGATCGGCGTCACCGGGACGCCGACGTATGTCATCGACGGTGAGCGGCTCGACGGCGGCAAAAGCCAGGACGGTCTGCGGGAGCGGATCGAGGAGATCGCGGACCGGCTGCTCGACGGACAGGAGTGAGCCCGCCTCAGAGCAGGCTCTTGTACATCGAGTACCCCACGTCCGCATAGCCCAGCGACTCGTACAGCCGCTCGGCCGGGGTGTTGCCCGCGAAGACGTTGAGGGCCAGGACCCGTCTCCCGGAGGCGATCGCCTGGGCCTCGGCCAGCAGCATCAGGGACCGTCCGTGTCCGCGGCCCCGGAAGGCCTCCTCGGTCTCGACGTCGTAGACGAACGCCTTGTCACCGACGAACTCCACCCACAGGATCCCGACCCGGACACCGTCGTGCTCCAGCACGCTCAGCAGGGCGTGCTCCGTGGTGAGGCCGCGCTCCACCAGGAGTTCGTGGTCCTTCCTCGCCCTCGCCCCGGCCTCGGCCTCCGGCACTCCGCGCTCGCTCCAGTCGCGGGCGTACTCCGTGATGCCGCGCTCCGTCCACGGCCCGAACTCGGCCTCCGTCATGGGCCTGGCGCGGCTGCCCTCGGGCAGGGGCGGCGCTGTGTCGCCGAGCCGCTTCTCCATGCCGCGGTTGCGATGGACGTATCCGAGCCCGGTGGCGAGCCGCAGCGCGGGCCCGGCGTCGGCGGGGACCCTGATCTCCACCTGCGTGCAGCCCCAGCCGCGCGCGACCTCCTCGGCGGCGAGCGCGGCGACCGTGCCCCGGCCGCGTCTGCGGTCCGGTTCCTCGATCCGCAGGTCCCGGATCTGGGCGACGACGGGCCCGAAGGACGGGTGGGTCGCGAGATGTATCGCTCCGACGGGACGGCTGTTCACGCACACCGTGTAGTGGCGGGACAGCGCCCCGTCGGCAGCGCGCTGGAGCGGCTCGTTCGGCCGCAGAGTGGTGGTCATCACCGGAGTTGTACCCGTCACCGGGCACCGAGGCATCCCAATATCCCCAGCATGTCCACGACTTTTACGGATCGAGGTCGTCCCCGGACCGCTCCTCGAAGACGCGCATGGCCTTGGCGGTCACCGGGCCGGGTGTGCCCGGCAGTTCGCGGGCGTCGACCCGGTGCGCCGCCTGGACGTCCCGCAGGGTCGAGGTGAGGAAGATCTCGTCGGCCCGCTCCAGGACGTCGAGCGGCAGGTCGGTCTCCCTGGCGCCGGTCCATTCGACGGTCAACGCGCGCGTGATGCCCGCCAGGCAGCCGGAGGCGAGCGGCGGGGTGTGGATCTCGCCGTCGAGGACGACGAAGACGTTCGACCCGGTCCCCTCGCACAACTGGCCGACGGTGTTGGCGAACAGGGCCTCGGAGGCACCTTGCGCACGCGCGCGTGCGAGAGCGACGACGTTCTCGGCGTACGAGGTGGTCTTGAGGCCGGTGAGGGCCCCGCGCTCGTTCCGCGTCCACGGGACCGTGATCACGGCCGTGGAGTCGGGGCGGGGCGCGGACTCGCCGAGGGCGACCACCAGGGTCGGCCCGTGCTCGCCCCGGTCCGAGCCGAGCGGTCCGTGGCCGCCGGTGTAGGTGATGCGCAGGCGCCCCAGCGGCATCGGATTCGCTTCGAGTACGGCGGCGCAGGCGCGGCGGACCTCGTCGTGATCGGGGTCGGGCAGCCCGAGTCCCCGCGCCGACAGGGTCAGCCGGTCGAGGTGCCGGGTGAGCGCGAAGGGGCGGCCCGCCACCGCCTTCACGGTCTCGAAGATGCCGTCGCCCACGGTCAGACCGTGGTCGAAGACGGAGACGCGGGCGGTCTCGGTGTCCTGGAGCCCACCGTCGAGCCAGATCTTCACGGTTGCAGTCCCTCTCAGCCGACCTCGTACGTGCCCGACGCTACCGCGAGCAGCCGGGCCGCCTTCAGCTCGGTCTCCCGCCACTCCCCGTCGGGGTCGGAACCCCAGGTGATCCCGGCACCGGTGCCGAAACGCAGCAATTTCTCGGCACGGTCGGTCCAGAAGGTACGGATGCCGACGGCCAGCTCCCCGGTGCCCCGGTCGGCGTCGACCCAGCCGATGCCACCGCAGTACGGCCCGCGGGGCACGGTCTCCAGGGCGTCGATGATCCGCAGGGCGCTGGACTTGGGCGCACCGGTGACCGAGCCGGGCGGGAAGGCGGCCTCCAGCAGACCGGCCCATCCGGTGCCCTCCCGCAGCTCGCCCCGGACCGTCGACACGAGGTGGACGAGACCGGGGTGCTTCTCGACGGCGCACAGGTCGGGGACGGTGACGCTGCCGGTGGCGCACACCCGCCCCAGGTCGTTGCGGACCAGGTCCACGATCATCACGTTCTCGGCGTAGTCCTTGGCCAGCAGGTCGCCCTCGGTGCGCCCGGTCCCCTTGATGGGCCCGGACTCCACGACCCGTCCCTCCCGGCGCAGGAACAGTTCGGGCGACGCGGTGGCGATCTCCACCCCGCGTCCGGGCAGCCGAATCGTTCCTGCGTACGGCGCCGGGTTGCCGCGGGCCAGCAGCGCGGTCAGCGCGTCCATGTCGGCGCCGGGCGGCAGGGGCGCGGTCAGGACGCGGCAGAGGTTGGCCTGATAGACCTCACCGGTGGCGATGTGCGCGCGAATCCGTCGTACGCCCTCCATGTACGCGGTGCGATCCAGCGATGACGTCCAGTCACCGGCCGCGGGACCCCGCCATGCTCCGGGCCGCGGCGAGGGCACCGGCTCCCGGCGTACGTCGGCGAAGCGGGCACAGGTCAGACCGCCCTCGAAGTCCGCGGCGACGGCCCAGAAGCCGGTGGTGTCCAGGGCGGCGGGATCGCTGGTGACATCGAGGAGACCGGTGGCGACGCGGTCGCCGAAACGGGCGAGAGGAGCGAGGTCGGGCACGCTGCCGAGTCTATGGCGGGTGTCCTGCGAGTGACCTGGCCATGTCCTTCGGGGCGCCCTGGCCACGCACGTCGGCGTACGCACCGCAGCACGCTGCGCAAACGCGTTTTTGTGCTGGCCCCGGAATCCGCTAGAGTTCAACACGTCGCCGAGCCGTGAGAGCGGATCGAAACGACAAGCGGACGTAGCTCAGTTGGTAGAGCGCAACCTTGCCAAGGTTGAGGTCGCCAGTTCGAACCTGGTCGTCCGCTCGCAGGAAGCAGGGGGATCTTCCCGAGCCCCCTCACTCCTGGTGGAGTGGCCGAGAGGCGAGGCAACGGCCTGCAAAGCCGTCTACACGGGTTCAAATCCCGTCTCCACCTCCAAGGACGATTAGCTCAGCGGGAGAGCGCTTCCCTGACACGGAAGAGGTCACTGGTTCAATCCCAGTATCGTCCACTGGATCTTCGAGAGATCATCGAAGGTCTGACCCGCGCGATTAGCTCAGCGGGAGAGCGCTTCCCTGACACGGAAGAGGTCACTGGTTCAATCCCAGTATCGCGCACGCAGTACGCACGATCTTGATCGTGGTTTCCCGCGCGATTAGCTCAGCGGGAGAGCGCTTCCCTGACACGGAAGAGGTCACTGGTTCAATCCCAGTATCGCGCACACTTCGAAGCCCCCGGCCCTGTGGCCGGGGGCTTCCTCGTTGCTCCGTCAGCTGGAGAACAGCATGTGGCCGAAACCGCGGTTGCGGTGGTGCCCGCCGTGACCACCGTGGCCGCCGTAGTGGCCGCCTCCGTGCTGCGGCGCGCCCCAGGCCGGTGCGCCGGGCGCGGCCGGGTACTGCGGGGCCGCCGGGGGCGGGGGAACGACGGGGCCGCCGCCGTACTGGCCCTCCAGTCGGGTCAGCGCCTCCAGCTCGCCGTAGTCGAGAAAGATCCCGCGGCAGCCGCTGCACTGCTCGATCTGGACACCGTTGCGGTTGTACGTGTGCATAGGTGCGTGACACTTCGGACACTGCATCGTCGGCTCAACTCCTCGCCCGTTGGTCCTGCTTCGGGTTACGCCAGGACAGACTCCGTCCGGCCCCGGTCGGTTGCACCCTACTTCGCGAAACCGCCCGCCAACTGCGGCGGGGTGGAACCCATTCGGTCACAGGCGTCCACGACGGCCTGCTCCACGTCGTCCAGCGGACGGTCCGTCTCGATCGCCTTGGCGATCGCCCGGGCCGCGGTCTGCACGGTGAGGGCGCGGGCGGAGACGTCCAGGACCGGCCAGGGGTCACCGTCGGCGGGGACCGCGGGACCGCCGGCCGCTCGGTAGGCGCCCAGGAACCGGGCCCAGTCGTCGGGCGACAGCAGACCGCAGGCGTACCAGGCGGCGGGACGGGCCAGGTCCCAGGCCGGTTCGCCCACGCCGAGGTCGTCAACGTCGATGAGGCGCCAGGGGCCGTCGGGGGCCGGGTGGCGGACGAGCTGGCCGAGGTGGAGGTCGCCGTGGCAGAGGGTCGTGGTGTCGGGCATGGGGGTCTCGGCGCGGGCCCATGCCGGGAGGCCGGCCCAGGCGCGGAGGACGGGCACGACGGCGGGGCCGGGTGCGTGGCGGACGGCCGCGAGGAGGCGGGCTACGGCGAGTGCGGCCTTGACGGGGCCGCGCATCGGCGGCAGATCCGGTGGGGCGGGGGTGCGGTGGAGGTGGGCGAGGAGGGTGGCGGCGGGTTCCCAAGGGGCGGCGTCGGGATCGTCAGGGTCCACGGGGGTGCCGTACGGCCAGAAGGTGACGAGCCTGCCGTGCAGGTCGACGGGCGTGCTGGTGAGTGGGGGGAGCAGGACGCCGGGGAGGTGGGCGGCGGCCGAGAGGCGGGGGGCCAGGTCGCTGGGGGTGGTGTCGGGGGCGTGGGCCTTGGCGACGGTGTCCGCGTGCCGGACGACCGTGGCGTCGGGACGGTCGGCGAGGGTTGTCGCTTTGCAGGGGCACGCCGTCGAGGTCCGTGAGTGGGCCTCGGTTCTTGCTCTGAAAGTGAGCTCGGTGAGCAGGGGGTGGGTGGTCACGGGGCTCCCTGGGCGTGCGGTGTCTGCTCGCGAGACTACGCAGGTGCGGGCGGCGAGGGTGCGTCAACGGGGGCCGGGGCGGGTTGCCGGGCGGGTGCGGGTGCGTTGTGGCCGGTCGCGCAGTTCCCCGCGCCCCTGGGGAGTCGCGGGCCCGCCCGTCCTGCCTGTGCCGCAGCTTCGCCGCGGGTATCCCGTCCAAGTCGCCGCAGGGCAAAGCAATGCCGGCGCAGCTCCCCAGCTGCGCCGGCATTTTTGCCGTCCGCCGCACCCCCGTCCCCACGGGGTTTCATGGGTGGATGTCCCCGCCCGGACCGCTCTTCCGGGCCTGGGGTCGCCGCTCAGCGCCCCAGCATCACTCCCACGGACGACGCCTGTGTGGCCACTGTCTCCCAGCCGTCGAAGACGACGAGGAGCAGGACCGCCAGGGGAAGGGCCATGAGCGTCGCCACCAGTGGATGGCGACGGCCCTGACGGCGCTTTCGCGTACGGACCAGAGTCCGCGGTGCCGTGTAGGCCATGGTCCCTCTCCTGACCGTGTCGGTTGTCTTTGGCAGCGGCGGGTGTCTGACCTCGGGGGACGAGTGCTGCACCCGCCGCTTGACCTCAAATCTAGGCTTCACGGGCTCTGCGCACGTCATGCCTTCGTACCGATTCCCGGGCCTCCCCGAGGATGAGCCATGACCGGCGGTGTACTCCCGTGGGTGGAGACGAGGACCTAGGTCTCCGGGTCTTCCCGGAGGGGTCGCCCGGTCTGCCCCGCTTTCTCCGAGCTGTCCTCACGCGGCACCGGCTGCTCGACCAGAGCCAGCACCCTGGTCGCCATGAAACGGGCCGTCCGCACCACCGATCCGTTCCGCGTGACTTCGCTCACTTCCACGACACCTCGGCGTACCGCCGTCTCCACCCGACGGCCCGCCCTGCTCGCCACCACCTCGTAGGTACGCGTCGTGTCCCCCGCGTCCACGACTATCTCCACGCGATCACCCTTCACGGGTTCAATCCCCCTTCTGTGATGGGTGGTTGGGATCACAGTCGACTCGAAACCGCCCTGTCCGCCGACCCCCTGACCACCCCTCAAGTCTCCCACCCGGCACTGACAATCCATCGGGACGAGAGGGCGCGGCCTCTGCGCGCGGCGGGCCGCGGAAACGTAAGCTGTCGCTCGTCAGACGGACCGGGCAGCGGGGATGAACATGGCGATGATGCGCCTGAGGCGCGAGGACCCGCGCGTCGTCGGCTCGTTCAGGCTTCACAGACGGCTCGGCGCGGGTGGCATGGGCGTCGTCTACCTGGGCTCCGACCGCAAGGGGCAACGGGTCGCCCTCAAGGTCATCCGGCCCGATCTCGCGGAGGACCAGGAGTTCCGGTCACGCTTCGCGCGCGAGGTCTCGGCCGCGCGCCGGATCCGCGGTGGCTGCACCGCCCGGCTCGTCGCGGCCGACCTGGACGCGGAACGTCCGTGGTTCGCCACCCAGTACGTGCCCGGCCCCTCTCTCCACGACAAGGTCGCCGACGAGGGCTCGTTGGGCGCGGCCGAGGTCGCCGGGATCGGTGCCGCCCTCTCGGAGGGGCTCGTCGCCGTGCACGAGGCCGGGGTGGTGCACCGCGACCTCAAGCCGTCCAACATCCTCCTCTCCCCCAAGGGCCCGCGGATCATCGACTTCGGCATCGCCTGGGCGACCGGAGCCTCGACCCTCACCCATGTCGGCACCGCCGTCGGCTCCCCCGGCTTCCTCGCACCCGAGCAGGTGCGCGGCGCCGCGGTGACGCCGGCCACGGACGTGTTCTCCCTCGGTGCGACCCTGGCGTACGCGTCGATGGGTGACTCGCCCTTCGGGCACGGCAGTTCCGAGGTGATGCTGTACCGCGTGGTGCACGAGGAGGCGCAGCTGCACGGTGTGCCCGACGCGGTGGCCCCGCTGATCCGTGCCTGTCTGGCGAAGGACCCTGAGGAACGGCCGAGCACGCTCCAACTGTCGTTGCGGCTCAAGGAGATCGCGGCCCGCGAGACCCAGGGCCTCCCGGATCTGCGTCCGCCGGGGCCGCGCGCCAGTGAGGCGGACCGGCCCACCGGACGGATCGCCGACACCTATCCCGACCGGGCCCCCCAGCGACGCACGCAGGGGCAGTCGGGCCCGGCCGGCTCGCCGGGGACTTCCTCGGCACGCGGTTCCGGACCGTCCCGGGGCCAGGGTCCCTCGCGCGGCGGGGCCCCGTCACGCGGTGGCAGCACCCCGCGCGGCAACGGCGTGCCGTCCTCCCGTCCCGGCCCCCGGTCCGCCCCTTCCTCGCGCGACACGGGCCGCTCCGGCAGCGGGAGCCGGCCCGCGCCACGCAGCGGTACGGGACGCCCCACCTCCAGGAACACCAAGACGGGACTGCGCCCGGCGAACCCCCGCCTGCTGCGCCAGCGGCTGTTCGTGTTCGTGGTCGTGACCCTGTTCGTGGCACTCGGAATCGCCGCGGCCCAGGGCTGTCAGGGCCCCTCGCGCGGACTCGGCGGCGAGCGCGGTGTGGTACGGGAACAGCAGCGGGGACAGGCTCAGGTGCCGCCGGACCGGGCACCGCCGCCGCGGTCGAGCGGCGACAGCACGGACTGAGCCTCGCGCGCGATACCGCCGTAGCCGATGCCACCGCCCGGGGGCCGCAGAGAGGTCCGGCCCCCGGATGTGAGCGGTGCCGGACTCAGCCCTGGGGGCGTCCGGTGGCCACCGCGTAGAAGGCGACCGCGGCCGCCGCGCCCACGTTGAGGGAGTCGACGCCGTGGGCCATCGGGATGCGGACCCATTCGTCGGCGGCGACCAGTGCCTGGGTGGTCAGGCCGTCGCCCTCGGCGCCGAGCATCAGGGCGACCCGGTCCATCTTGTGCGGGGCGGCCTCGTCGAGGGTCCTGGCTTTGGCGTCCGGGGTGAGGGCGAGGAGGGTGAAGCCGGCCTCGCGGACCGAGTCCAGGCCCTTGGGCCAGGTGTCGAGGCGGGCGTAGGGCACGGAGAAGACCGCGCCCATCGAGACCTTGACGCTGCGGCGGTACAGCGGGTCGGCGCAGTCCGGGGAGAGCAGGACGGCGTCCATGCCCAGGGCCGCCGCCGAGCGGAAGATCGCACCGATGTTGGTGTGGTCGTTGACGGACTCCATGACCACCACCCGACGGGCGGTCTGGAGCAACTCGGCGGCCGTGGGCAGCGGTTTGCGCTGCATGGAGGCGAGCGCGCCGCGGTGCACGTGGTAACCGGTGACCTGTTCGGCGAGTTCCGGGCTGACGGCGTACACCGGGGCCGGGAGTTCGTCGATGACGTCGCGCATGACGTCGACCCACTTGGCGGACAGCAGCATGGAGCGCATCTCGTACCCGGCGTCCTTCGCCCGCCGGATGACCTTCTCGCCCTCGGCGATGAACAGGCCCTCGGCGGGTTCGCGCTTGCGGCGCAGTTCGACGTCGGTCAGGCCCGTGTAGTCGTGAAGGCGCGGGTCGTCGGGGTCCTCGACGGTGATGAGATCGGCCACAGAGGTGATACTGCCTTGTCCTGGGAGCGGTGCCAACGGCTGGGAGCGAACTGTGTTACCCCGGGTTACCCCAATGACTCCGCCGACGGCGCTCCCACGGCGACGACCTGGCCGACGACGATGACGGCGGGAGGCTTCACGTCCTCGGCGACCACCACCTCGCCGACCGTCGCCAAGGTGGCGTCGACCCTGCGCTGAGCGGCCGTCGTGCCCTCCTGGACCAGGGCGACCGGGGTGTCGGGCGACTTGCCGTGGGCCATCAGGGTCTCGGCGATCCGGCCGATCTTGTCGACGCCCATGAGGACCACCAGCGTGCCGGTGAGCCTGGCGAGCGCCGGCCAGTCGACCAGCGAGCGCTCGTCGTCAGGGGCGACATGACCGCTCACCACGGTGAACTCGTGTGCGACCCCGCGGTGGGTGACCGGAATGCCGGCCGCACCCGGTACCGAGATCGAGCTGGAGATGCCGGGGACGACGGTGCAGGGGATGCCCGCCTCGGCGAGAGCGTGCAGCTCCTCCATGCCACGGCCGAAGACGTAGGGGTCCCCGCCCTTCAGCCGGACGACCGACTTGCCCTGCCTGGCGTGCTCGATCAGGGCGTTGTTGATGGCCTCCTGGGCCATGAAACGACCGTACGGGATCTTCGCCGCGTCGATCACCTCGACGTGCGGCGGGAGTTCGGCGAGGAGGTCGCGGGGGCCGAGGCGGTCGGCGATGACGACGTCGGCCTCGGCGAGGAGGCGACGGCCGCGGACCGTGATCAGGTCCGGGTCGCCGGGGCCGCCGCCGACGAGGGCGACGCCGGGGGTGCGGGTGCGGTGGTGGGGGGCGACGAGGGTGCCGTCGCGCAGGCCCTCGACCACAGCGTCGCGGATGGCCGCGGTGTGGCGGGGGTCGCGGCCCTTCGCGTTCGTCGTGAGGACGGCGACCGTGACGCCCTCGCTGTGGCCCGTCGCCGGGGTCCAGGCGGTGGCCGCGTCGGCGTCGTCGGAGCGGACGCACCACACGCGGTGCCGCTCGGCCTCGGCGGACGCCCGCGTGTTCGCCTGCGTGTCGCTGGTGGCGATCAGCGCGTACCAGGCGTCTTCGAGGTCGCCTTCCTCGTAGGCGCGCCGCTGCCAGGTGATCTCGCCCGCGTCCGCCATCGCCTCCACCGAGGGGGTCGCCGAAGGGGACACGAGGAGGACGTCCGCGCCCGCCGCGATCAGGGCCGGGAGGCGGCGCTGGGCGACCTGGCCGCCGCCGAGGACGACGACCTTGCGGCCGGTGAGGCGGAGGCCTACGGGGTAGGCGGGGTTCTCGGCCATGAGGGGCGGCTCCTCTGGGTGCTCGTGCAGTGGCCCTGACGTGCGGATTTTACGGGGCCGAGGGGGCGGGCGGGTCAGGTGTCCGGTTGCTGGGCGTGGGCGTCGTCGCCGGGTGCGGGGGCACGGGTTCAAGGCCACCCCTCCCGTCTGCGGACGGGTGCACACGAACCCACGTGCGAGGGGGACTCGGGGCAGGCGTCCCCGAGTCCCCCTCCCCGTGCCTACTTCTCGGTCACCCCTGCGGAGTCGAAGGTCGCCACCTCGTGCATCGCCCTCGCCGTGCTCTGCACCAGCGGCAGGGCCAGCAGCGCGCCCGTGCCCTCGCCCAGACGGAGGTCGAGGTCGACCAGGGGGCGCAGGCCGAGCTTGTTCAGGGCGGCCACGTGGCCCGGTTCGGCGCTGCGGTGGCCCGCGATGCAGGCCGCGAGGACCTCCGGGGCGATCGCCCGGGCGACGAGTGCCGCGGCGCCCGCGCTGACGCCGTCCAGGATGACCGGGGTGCGCAGGGAGGCCCCGCCGAGCAACAGGCCCACCATCGCCGCGTGTTCGAAGCCGCCGATCGCCGCCAGGACGCCGATCGGGTCGGCGGGGTCCGGCTGGTGGACCTCGATCGCGCGGCGGACCACCTCGGTCTTGCGGGCCAGGGTCTCGTCGTTGATACCGGTGCCGCGACCGGTGACCTCGGCGGGGTCGGTGTCGGTGAAGACGGAGATCAGGGCGGCGGACGCGGTGGTGTTCGCGATGCCCATCTCGCCGGTGAGGAGGGCCTTGTTGCCGGCGGCGACCAGGTCGCGGGCGGTCTCGATGCCCACCTCGATGGCCTGCTTGGCCTCCTCGCGGGTCATCGCGGGCCCCGTGGTCATGTCGGACGTACCGGCACGGATCTTGCGGGGCAACAGACCGGGCGTGGCCGGGAGTTCGGCCGCGACGCCGACGTCCACCACGCACACCTCGGCGCCGACCTGGGCGGCGAAGGCGTTGCAGACCGCGCCGCCGCCGAGGAAGTTGGCGACCATCTGGGCCGTCACCTCCTGCGGCCAGGGGGTGACGCCCTGGGCGTGCACTCCATGGTCACCGGCGAAGATCGCGACGGCCGCGGGCTCCGGGATGGGCGGCGGGCACTGTCGTGAGAGCCCGGACAGCTGGGCGGAGATGATCTCCAGCATGCCGAGCGCGCCGGCCGGCTTGGTCATCCGCTTCTGCCGCTCCCAGGCCTCGCCGAGCGCCTTGGCGTCCAGCGGGCGGATCTGCGCGACGGTCTCGCCGAGCAGGTCGTGCGGCTCCTCGCCGGGCAGGGCGCGACGGCCGTACGTCTCCTCGTGCACGACCCATGACAGCGGGCGGCGCTTGGACCAGCCGGCCTGCATCAGCTCGGGCTCGTCGGGGAACTCGTCGACGTACCCGACGCACAGGTAGGCGATGACCTCCAGGTGCTCGGGCAGGCCGAGTGCGCGCACCATCTCGCGCTCGTCGAAGAAGCTGACCCAGCCGACGCCGAGACCTTCGGCGCGGGCGGCGAGCCACAGGTTCTCGACGGCGAGGGCGGCGGAGTACGGGGCCATCTGCGGCTGGGTGTGCCGGCCGAGGGTGTGGCGGCCACCGCGGGTCGGGTCTGCGGTGACGACGATGTTCACCGGGGTGTCGAGGATGGCCTCGATCTTGAGTTCCTTGAACTGTTTCGCGCGGCCCTTGGGCAGCGACTTGGCGTACGCGTCGCGCTGGCGCTGGGCCAGTTCGTGCATCGCGCCGCGCGTCTCGGCGGAGCGGATGACGACGAAGTCCCAGGGCTGCGAGTGGCCCACGCTGGGCGCGGTGTGGGCGGCCTCCAGGACGCGGAGCAGCACCTCGTGCGGGATGGGGTCGCTGCGGAAGCCGTTGCGGATGTCGCGGCGCTCCCGCATCACCTTGAGGACGGCCTCGCGTTCGGCGTCGTCGTAGGGGGGCGCGGCGGGGCCCGTGGACTGTCGTACCTCTTCCACGGGGGCCGTGCTCACTTCTTCCGGCACTTCCTGGTCTTCCTGATCGGCCGCCCGGGTGTCCAGGTCGTCGGCCTGCTGTACGAGTTCGGGGTCGCCGTCGGCCTCACGCGGGGCCGGGACCACGGGTTGCGCCCCGTCCACGGGGAGCGGGAGGGGGTGGGGCGGGGTCGGCGCTGGATGCGGGGTGGTCGGCACCGAGCCGTCCACCGCGACGAACTCGCGCAGAGGCCATTGGGGTTCCGGGGGAACTCCGGTGGGCAGTGCGGCGGAGGTCTCGTCGGCGTCGGTGGCCACGAACCAGGGCTGGGCGTCGGCGAGTTCGGCCGCGAACGGCTGATGGGGAGCGGGAGCCGGCTGAGGACCCTGCGGTGCCTGGTCCGGGACGACGAAGCCCTCCGGTGTCGCGATGTCCGAGGGGTGGACTTCGTGGTCCGACGGCTGGGATTCCTCCGCCGGGGAGACGACCGGCGGCTCCGTCGGCTGTACGTCGAGGTCGGCGACGTCCGCTGCGACCGGCTCCGGTGCGTCCTGGGCGGGCCCCTGGACCGGCTCCGGCGCGGGGACTGCCTGCTCGGCGGGCGACGGTTCCGGCACCGCATGCGGTTCGGGAACCTCGGCGACCGCGTCGGCCTCGGCGTCTGCCGGGTACGGAATCTGTTCGGTCTCCGCCGGGGCCTGGAGCGTCACGCCTTCGGGGGCGTCCGGCGTGACCGCCTCAGCTGCGACCGGGGCGAGGGCCGGCTCGAGGTGCGGAACCGCCACCGGCTCCTGGGGCGGAGCGACTTCCCGGTCCGGGGTGGATTCGGGAGCGGCGGCAGCGTCCTGAGCGACAGCCGGGTCCGGGAGGGCCGCCGGGTCCTGAGGGGCGAACCCGGCCGGAGCAACGGCCGCGTCCTGGACTGCCCCCGCCTCGGGGACGACGGTCACGTCCTGAGCAGCCTCCGCTTGCGGCGCGACAACGGCTTCGGCCTCGGCTTCGGCTTCGGCCTCGGTCTCGGGGGGAGCCACAGTTCCGAAAATCTGTCCGTCCACGGCGTCCATGACCATGGCATCAGCAGCGTCGATGACCTGCCCGGCGTCCGCCGCTTCCGCGGCCGCGGCCGCGGGCTCGGTACCGTCCACGTCGACTGCTTCAACGACCGGCGCGACCTCAGGTCCAGGGCCGGTCTCCTCCGACTCCGGGACCTCCGCGACCAGCGGTTCGGGCGTCTCACCGGCCTGCACGTCCTCGGCCACCGGCGCCGCTTCCACGGCCGCCTCGACCTGATCGTGGGCCTGCCCGGCGTCCGGTACCTCGGTACCGACGGCGAGGTCGACCTCCGGTGCCTGCTCGGGCCCGGGAACGTCCGCCACGTTCTGAGCGGCGTCGGCGGATACGGCGGCCTCCGGGGCCTGAGCCGCGTCGACCGGCCCCTGCCCCGCGGCCAGTTCCGCCTCAGCTGCCGGAGGGACATCCGCGTCGGGCACGTACCCGTCACCCGGTACCGAGCCCGGAGCCGCGTCACCGGCCGGGCCGACGTCGGCGGCAGGAGCCGTATCCGCGTCCGCCAGGTGCACCGCGTCCGGGACGAAGCCGTCAGCCGGAAGGCTCTCCGGCTCCGCGACGGGGACCTGCGCGAGATCCGTCTCGTGCCCGGCGTCCGGGACACCGTCGGCCGGAACCTCCGTCTGCACCGCATACCCGGCGGTGCCCGCCTCGGAGGCGAGCCGCGCCATCGTCGCCTGCGCCGCACCCACCGGCTCCGGCTCCGGAACAACCGTTTCGGCAGCCGGGGCCACCGTGCTCACCGGCGTCTGGACGGCGGCCTGCAGCGGGGCGCCCCACGGGACCGCGCCCTGCGGCTGCGGGGTCTCGAAGTACTCGGTGCCGGGCGTGGCCACGGCCGGCTGCCGTACCGGTACGCCCGCGGGGCCGCGGTCGGCGAGAGAGCGGACCGGGCTCGCGGAGGCGTCGGGGATCGGTGGGCCCAGGTGCAGGGGCCGGCGGGGTGTGATGGGCGGGATCGGCACCGAGGGTGCCTGCAGCTGGGGCCTGCGGACGGCGCTGAGATCGTGCGCTCCGCTGTCGCGGCCGGACATCTCGTGCGGTCCCGGTTCGTGGACGGTCTCGACGACCGGCTCCGGCGCGGGCGGGGCGACCTCGTTGCCCCAGGGGCTCTGGGCGCCCGGAAGCAGCAACAGGTCTTCGTCCTCGGCGGTGGTCTCGGAGAGGTAGGTGTACGCACCAGGAACGCCCGGCTGCTCCACCATGCCTGCGTTCTCCGGCAGCCCCTCGGCCGGGACCTGGCCGGTGTCGGTCATGCGTACCCCTCGCCCATCGGTTAGTGCTTCCACGTCCAGCTCACCGGGGACGGCGCACCGACCGCCCCCGCAGTGAAGAACGAGCGTGCGTGCCCAGCGGCACGAACGGCCCGCCGAGAAAGACGACAAAGCCATTAACTGGCATTGTCCCGGCCGTTCACCCGTCGCGACAGGTTGATCCGCGACGGTCCGCTGTGGACTGCGCCACGTTGCGCGTCCTCCGGTTCTGCCGTACCACACCCACCCCAAAACGGGCGCGCTTTCCGGACATTGGCGAACGAATGCCGGGCCACCCGGTGCGGTACAACAGTCGGCCAGCCTACCGCGCGCAGTACGACAACAGGATCACGGGGAGGGCGAACCGGGTCAGACCGTACGGTCCGGCAGGACCCCGCTGAGCAGGAACGCAACGCTCCGTTCCGTCTCCGTCCAGGCCCGGGTGTCGAGTTCGACGGACTGGAGGAGGGAGCACTCGACGCGGTAGCCGTGCTCGGTGAGGTCCCGGCCGACGAGTTCGGCCTCGTCGCGGGTGGCCGCGTGGGCGACGATGCCCTGCGGACGCCGGTCGGCGACCGCGGAGACCACGGCCACTCCCCCGCCGCCGACGCGTACGACGTCAGGCTCGGGAAGGTTCTCCAGGACGTGCGGGGCGGTGCCGGCGACGATCTGCACCTGGAGTCCGAAGGCGCGCGCGTTGGCCTCGGTGCGTTCGCAGGCCCGCAGATCGCGGTCGACGGCGATGACGGCCGCCCCGGCCCGGGCGGCCTCGGTGGCGAAGGCGCCGCTGCCGCAGCCGATGTCCCACACCAGGTCGCCGACGCGCGGGCCCAGCCTGGCGAGTTGGGCCGCGCGGAGCGGTTCCAGCTCGCCCTCGCCCATGAGACCGCCGTAGGCCTCGGCGGGCAGTGTCCAGCCGCGCGGCGCGGCGGCCGGGTCACGGCCGGCGATCCAGCCGCCGTCCTCCGAGACGGCGGCGGTGCCGCCGATGACGATGACGAGGTTGGGGTCGCGCCAGGTGTGGTCGGCGGCCTTGTCGGAGGTGACGACGGTGAGCTGCTCGCGGTCGGTGCCCAGTTCCTCGCAGATGACGAAGGTGCGGTGGACGCCCTCCATCAGCAGGCCGAGTTCGGCGGGACCGGCGCCGGGTGAGGTGAGGACGGCGACCTTGGTGTGGGCTCGGCACACGTTCACCGCGCGGCGCAGGGTGCGGCGGTGTGCGACAACCACTTGTGCGTCGTCCCAGGGCATACCGGCGCGGGCGAAGGCGGCGGCGACCGAGGAGACCCCGGGGACGACCTCTACCTCCAGGCCGAACTCGGGTGCGCGCAGGGTCCGTACGACCCCGAAGAACCCGGGGTCGCCGTCGGCGAACACGACGGCGGTGCCTCGGTGGCCGGTGATGCGGCGCGCGGCGAGGGCGACGCTGCCGAGGCGGATGCGTTCGGCGGCGGGGGGCACCTCGGGGAGTGCCAGGTGGTGGGCGGCACCCGCCACCAGCGTGGCGGCGCCGAGGGCGGAACGTGCCGCGGCGGTCAGCGGCGAGCCGTCCCAGCCGATCACCGTGACCCGGTCGGCCATCGTGTCTTCGTCTCCAGGGGTGTACGCGGGTGGTCGTCGGGAGGGTACCCGGTACTGCGGGGAAGCGCTTTCGCCGGGCGGCGTCGGTACTCGGTCAGTTCCAGTCGGAGTACGGCGTGAAGCCGTCCGCGTCGGCCAACTGGCCGCCCGCGCCGTCGAGGTCCTCTGGCAGCAGGCTCCACACGATGAAGTCGGTGCGGACGTCGCTCCATGTGCCGTCCTCGGCTCGGACGTGCGCTATGCAGGCGTTCCGCAGGACCCCCTCGCTGATACAGCCGATCTTCTGGGCGACCTGCTGGGAGGCGGTGTTGTCGGCCGCCGTGCGCAGCTCGATCCGCTCGAACTTCTGGTCCGTGAACAGCCATTGGGCGGTGGCGAGCGCGGCTTCGGAGGCGTAGCCCTCGCCGCGGGCCCAGGGGGCGACGATGTACGACAGCTCGGTGGAACGGATGTGCCAGTCGGTCCTGCCGAGCTGGATGACACCGACCAGGCGCTGGGTGAGGAACTCGGTGACGGCGAGGCCGAGTCCGCGGCCGGCCTCCCGCTCGGTCGGCGCGTACTCCGTGATCCAGCCGCGGGCCCGGTCCTCGCTGAAGGGCTGGGGGATGTCGGTCCAGGCCCCGACCTGCTCGTCGTTCATCATCTCGGCCAACGCGGGCACGTCGTCCTCGTCGAGGGCGCGCAGCACCAACCGCTCCGTGCTGATGGAGATGTTGGGGAAGGTGCCAGTCATGCGCCGCTCCGTAACCGTCGGAAAACCTTCTGCCTGCGAACTGCCCAGC
Source organism: Streptomyces sp. NPDC031225 (assembly GCF_055570355.1). Taxonomy (NCBI): domain Bacteria; kingdom Bacillati; phylum Actinomycetota; class Actinomycetes; order Kitasatosporales; family Streptomycetaceae; genus Streptomyces; species Streptomyces sp. NPDC031225. The sequence goes on from NZ_JBVIHJ010000001.1 coordinate 203,375, forward strand.
ATGCAGCATGGCGGCGGACAACGGCAGCACGGGGTCCACCCATGGTGAGCGAGTGGACCCCGTCCGTGGCGATACGCGGTGTACGCGCCGGTAACCCTGTGCCTCTCAGAAGGACGCGATGACGGAGCCGGCGTACTTGTCCTGGATGAACTTCTTGACCTCGGGGGAGGTGAGCAGCTTGGCCAGCTTCTTGACGCGCGGGTCGTCCTGGTTGCCGTCCTTCACCGCGAGGAAGTTGCCGTACGGGTTGTTCTTGGCGGACTCCAGGACGAGGGCGTCCGAGGCGGGCTTGAGGTCGGCCTCGATGGCGTAGTTGCCGTTGATGACCGCGGCGTCGACGTCGTCCAGGGAGCGCGGGGTCTGGGCCGCCTCCAGCTCCTTGAACGTGAGGTTCTTCGGGTTCTTCGCGATGTCGGAGGGGGTCGCCTCGTTGCCGACGCCGTCCTTGAGCGTGATGATCCCGTTGGCGTCGAGCAGCTTGAGGGCACGCGCCTCGTTCACGCTGTCGTTGGGGACCGCGATCGTCGCACCGCTCTTGAGGGCGTCGGCGCTCTTGACCTTGTGGGAGTAGAGACCGAGCGGCTCCAGGTGAACCGTGACGACGGGCACGATGTCGGTGCCGTTCTTCTTGTTGTAGTCGTCGAGGTACGGCTTGTTCTGGAAGTAGTTGGCGTCCACCGAGCCGTCCTCGGTCGCCGGGTTCTGCGTCGTGTAGTCGCTGAACTCCTTGACCTCCAGGTCGAGGCCCGCCTTCTTCGCCAGGTTCTCCTTGATGTAGTTCAGGATCTCGGCGTGCGGGGTCGGGCTCGCGGCGACGACCAGCGGGCCGCTGGTGTCGGAGGCGGCCGAGTCGGACGAACCGCAGCCGCTGAGCCCGAGGGTGAGGGCTCCGGCGGCGAGGACGGCGGTGGTGAACTTTGCGGTGTTACGCACGAAAAGTGCCTTTCCTTTTGGGTGCAGCGATCCCGTGATGGGGTGCACGGGAGGATCGGGGAGGCTCAGCCGGTCTTGGTGTCCGACGTGGAGGCCTTGAGCAGACGCAGCTTCGGTGCGGGGCCCGAGCGTCCGCTGCGGGTGTGCAGCGAGCGGGCCGCGAAGTCGCCGGCGAACTGGATGAGCGAGATGACGACGGCGAGGACCGCGACGGTGACCCACATGAGCTGGGTCTCGAAGCGCTGGTAGCCGTAGCGGACGGCGACGTCGCCGAGGCCGCCGGCGCCGACCGTGCCGGCCATCGCCGAGTAGCCGATGAGGGCGACGATCGTGGTGGTGGTGCCGGCGATCAGCGAGGGCAGGGACTCGGGGACGAGGACCTTGCGGACGATGGTCCAGGTGTTGCCGCCCATCGACTGCACGGCCTCGACGAGCCCGCCGTCCACTTCGCGGACAGCCGTCTCGACAAGCCGCGCGAAGAAGGGGATCGCCCCGATGGCGAGCGGCACGATGGCGGCCTCGCGGCCGATGGTGGTGCCGGTGATCGAGCGGGTGAAGCCCATCAGCGCGACCATCAGGATGATGAACGGCATCGAGCGGGCGACGTTCACGACCTGCCCGATGACCTTGTTCGCGACGACGTTCTGGAGGAGGCCTCCCCGGTCGGTGAGGACGAGGAGGACACCGAGCGGCAATCCGCCCGCGACGGCGATGACCGTGGCCCAGCCGACCATGTAGAGGGTGTCCCAACACGCCTGCTCCAGCAGGGGCTGCATCTCGGACCAGGTCACTTGGCACCTTCCTTCACCGGCTGGGACTCACCGACGATGTCGATCTGCAGGCCCTGCTCACGCAGGAAGCCGACGGGTACGACGTTGTCCTCGTAGCGGCCGGGCAGTTCGAGGCGCATCCGGCCGACCTGGAGGCCGCCGACGGTGTCGATGGCGGCACCGAGGATCGATATGTCGATGTTGTAGGTGCGCGACAGCTGGGAGATGACGGGCTGGGTGGCCGCCTCGCCCTGGAAGGTGACGTCGAGGACGGTCCGGTCCTCGCCGGTGGCCTCGCCGCCGACCGGGAAGAGGGCGGAGGCCAGCTCGGAGCCGGGGGTGGCGAGCAGTTCGCTGACCGTGCCGGACTCGACGACGCGCCCGTTGTCCATCAGGGCGGCCGAGTCGCAGATCGACTTCACGACGCTCATCTCGTGGGTGATGAGCAGGACGGTGAGGCCGAGCTGCCGGTTCAGGTCGCGCAGGAGCTGGAGGATGGAGCGGGTGGTCTCCGGGTCGAGGGCGCTGGTGGCCTCGTCGGACAGCAGGACCTTGGGGTCGCCGGCCAGGGCGCGGGCGATGCCGACGCGCTGCTTCTGGCCGCCGGAGAGCTGGGCCGGGTAGGCGCCGGCCTTGTCGGAGAGCCCGACGAGGTCGAGGAGTTCGAGGGCCTTGCGCGAGCGCTCCCGGCCGGATGTGCCGAGGATTTCGAGCGGCAGCTCGACGTTGTCCTGCACGGTCCGGGTGGACAGCAGGTTGAAGTGCTGGAAGACCATGCCGATACGGCTGCGCGCCTGCCGCAGTTCCCGGCCGGCGCGCGGACCGCGTCCCGCGAGGGCGGTGAGGTCCTGCCCGTCGACGGTCACCGTGCCGGCGGTGGGGCGCTCCAGCAGGTTGACGCAGCGGATGAGCGAGGACTTGCCGGCGCCGGACTGGCCGATGACGCCGTACACCTCGCCTTCGCGGACGTGGAGATCGACGCCGTCGAGGGCGGTGATCTCCCGACCGCGGGAGCGGTAGACCTTGGTCAGGCCTGAGGTCGTGATCACAGGGGTTTCCGTCACAGTCGAGTACGCGGGCGTGGGTGTGCCCGGATACGGGAGAAGAATCGGGCGCGGGCTGTCGGTCACGTACGCGTTCATGGACGTACGGACATGCCACGGCGGCTCGCTTCGGGGCGCGAGGCTCAGGGGTGGTGCGGGGGCCCTCTAACAGGCGCGCATTCGACACATACAACGAGCACCGGGCGTCATGGTCGCCTCGGTCGCAAAGGTGCGGCAGCTCGTCGTGGTCATGCGATCAGTAAAGCAGACGTATGGAAGGGACCAAGAACCCGTTGTCCGTATGCCGGACGGCGGTGGACAGCTTTCAGCCGCGGACGGAGATCTCCACGTCCCCGGCGGTGACCAGTGCCGACAGAGCGGACAGATCGGCGACCACGAGGGCGGCGTCGAGCTCGTGGGCCTGGTGGGTTGTGGTCAACGCCACGGTGGTCATGCCGGCGGCACGGCCGGCGCGCAGGCCCGCGGGGGCGTCCTCGAAGACGACACAGCGGGCCGGGTCGACGCCGAGTTCACGGGCGGCGAGCAGATACGGCTCGGGGTCGGGCTTGCCGCGCGTGACGTCGTCGGCGGCGACCAGCGTCTTGGGGAGGATGCCGACGGCGCCGAGGCGGGCCTCGGCGAGACGGCGGGTGGCGGAGGTGACGACGGCCCACCGGTCGGCGGGCAGGGAGCCGAGGAAGTCCTCGGTCCCGGGGAGTAGTTGGACCCCGCCGTTGGATACGTCCTCCACCTCCAGCCGCTCGATCCTCGCGACGGCCTCCGGTACGACGTCGGCGGGCAGCAGGTCGGCGGCTATCGCCGCGGCCGTCCGGCCGTGCAGTTCGACCTGCGCGAACGCCTCCGCGGTGATGCCGTACTCCCCGGCCCAGCGCGTCCAGCAGCGGTGGACGGATTCGAGGGAGGAGACGAGTGTTCCGTCGTTGTCGAACAGGAGGGCGTCGGCGTGGATCTTCATGTCCTCGACCCTACGGTGCGAGGCGGGGGCGGCCGCCTCAGGCCCTTTGGCCCGTAATAGGCTCGCCGCATGTTTGATGTCCTGACGCTGGTGACCGGCGTCGCCGCGCTGCTGCTGGCCGCCTGGTGCGGCTGGGCCGCGTACCGGGACCAGTCGACCAAGGACTGGCACTTCATCGGGATGGCCGCGGTGTCGGTGCTGGCGTCGGTCCAGCTCGTGATCGGGATCGTGCAGCTCGCGCGGGGCGAGAAGCCGGAGCAGGGCACGGCGATCTTCGTGGCGTATCTGCTGGGGGCGTTCGCGTGTGTGCCGGCGGCGGGATTCATGTCGCTCGCGGAGCGGACGCGGTGGGGGTCGGCGACGGTCGCCGCCGGGGCTGTGGTGCTGGCCGTTCTGGAGGTGCGGCTCTATGACATCTGGGGAGGCTGAGGTGAGCGTGGACCGGCGGCGGCTGACCAGTGGGCCGGGGACGTTGCTCGTGTGGCTCTACGGCGTGATGGTGGTCGGGGCGGTGTCTCGGTCGGCGTACCAGATCTCCACGGACTTCGACCGGGCGCCACTTGCGTATTCACTGTCCGCAGTGGCGGGGGTCGTCTACGGGTTCATCACATACACACTCGTGCGCGGCGGGGAGACGGCTCGCAGGGTGGCGTTGGCGTGCTGCGTGGCGGAACTGGTCGGCGTGCTGACCGTGGGCACATGGACCTTGATCGAGCCGTCCGCGTTCCCCGATGCGACCGTGTGGTCGGACTTCGGGATGGGGTATCTGTTCATCCCCGTGCTGCTGCCGCTTTCCGCCATCTACTGGTTGCGGAAGGGTGCGCCTGCCGGGGATGCCGCCTGAGGTTTGTCGGGCGGCATCCGGCCGGTTGTGGCTGGTCGCGCCCACGCGGCGGAGCCGCACATCGACACAGCCCCGCGCCCCTAAGAACTCATGCGGTGGCCGCGTATGCCCCTGCCGGCTTCTCCAGGACGATCATCGGGACGCCGTCCGCGCCCTGCGACGTGCCCACCGTCTGGTAGCCGACCCTGCGGTAGAGGCGGAGGTTGCCCTCGCTGCGGTGGCCGGTGTGGAGGCGGAAACTCGTCGCACCGCGCTCGTCCGCCAGAGCCGCTTCCGCCGCCCGGAGGAGCCTCGCACCGATCCCGTGGCCCTGGAGGCGGGGGTGGACGCAGAGTTTGCCGATGGCGGCCGAGCCGTCCTCGGTGACATGGCCGCGGACCGAGCCGACCACCTCGTCGCCCAGGCGGGCCACGAACACGCAGTCCGAGACCACCTCCGCACGGACCGAGTCGAGGCTCTGGACGAGCGGATCGATGCGGTAGTTGCCGTACAGCGCCGCCTCACTCTGGAAGCACAGGTACTGCAGCCTGAAGATCTGCTCCGCGTCCTGCACGGCCGCCGCAGAGATGGTCACGCTCATGCCCATGTGCGCACGCCTCCCGCTCACCTGATCGCCTGTTGTCCCCCACTCCTATCCCCGCGCACGGCGTGTCGCAACCTCCGGTGTGAGCAATCTGCGAAGACATCCCAGGCATCTGGAACGTTCCGGACCGAGACTGCCCTGTGAGATACCCAACTCGCCCGCGATCTCCCGGTAGGTGAGGTCTCTCGGGGACAGGAGAGCGGCCATGAGGGAAGGGCACCGGCCGGGCAGCCGGCGCACCGCGTCGTGCACAGCCCGGCGGCGGGCCGCGGCGAGGGTGAGCTGTTCGGGCGTGTGGTCGCCGTCGGCCGCGGGTTCGGTGCCGTAGGGCCGTTCGAAGCGGGCGGTACGACGGTGTCGGCGGGACTCCGACCGGACGGCGCGGCGGAGCCAGCCGGGCGGGTCGAGGGGCGGGCCCTGGGTCTCCAGGTGCTCCAGGAGGCGGAGCCAGACCGCCTGTTCCAGATCGCCCGGTTCCGTACCGGTGGCATGTGCCTCGGCGGAGGCCTCGGCCGTGAGCAGTGGGCGCAGGGTGGTGACCAAGTCGTGCGTCATATGCGGTACGACACGGCCGTCCGGGCTGCGGGTTGCCCGGACGGCCGGAAGTCACCCCATCCGGGGCCGGTGGCTCAGCCGTTGACGAAGTCCGCGCGGGCCAGGACGCCGGTGTCGGCGTTGTCGGTGAAGACGCCGTCGATGCCGGTGGCGAAGTACCTCCCGAAGGCGCCGAAGGCGTCTCCGTAGGCGTCCGCGTCCGTGCCCCTGCGGTACTCCGCGGGCAGGAACGGGTTCTCGTTGCGCATGGTGTAGGGGTGCAGGACCAGCCCGACCTTGTGCGCGTCGGCGACCAGGGTCGTCTCCTTGTCGAGGCTGCCGTCCGCCTTCTTGGTGATGACCAGGTCGAGGGTCGGGCCGATGCCCTGGGCGTAACCGGCGATCTCCCTGAGGCCCTTGGGGGCGATCAGGTCGGCTACGGTGCGCGGGTCGCCCGTCTCGACGAAGTCCCAGGGGCGGGTGTTCGCGGCGGACAGAAGCACGACCAGGGGGTTGTCGACCAGTTTGTTCAGGCGCTGGATGCTGGTCGGCTCGAAGGACTGGAGGATGACCGGGGAGTTCCGCCTGTCCTTGCGGTGCTTGTGCAAGAGCTTGGCGACCCGCTCCTCCAGACCGAGGCCCAGCTTGCGGAAGTAGGTGGGGTGCTTGGTCTCGGGGTAGATCCAGACCTGCTTGCCCCGCTTGCGGGTCTGCTCGTCCTGCCACTTCAGGACTTCCTCGAAAGTGGGGATCTCCCAGCGGCCGTTGTAGAGCGTGTTGTGCGGGCGGTTGGCCGGGATGCGTTCGATCGCGCGCAGCGTCTTGAGCTCGGCGAGGGTGAAGTCCTCGGTGAACCAGCCGGTGGTGGACACCCCGTCGAGGACCTTCGTGGTCCTGCGGCCGGCGAACTCCGGGTGGTCCGCGACGTCCGTGGTGCCGCCGATCTCCGGCTCGTGACGGCAGACGAGGTGACCGTCCCTGGTGGGGACGAGGTCGCCGGCCTCGACCACGTCGGCGCCCAGGTCGAGGGCGAGTTCGTAGGAACCGAAGGTGTGCTCGGGACGGTAGCCGCTGGCGCCCCGGTGGCCGATGATCGTCGGCACGGGCAGGCTCTTCAGCCCGCCCTTCCCGGAGCCGGCGGATCCGGCCGGCCCGGCGGCTCTCGCCGTGCCGGACAGCCCGAGGACCGCTCCCCCGGCGCCGAGCACCGCGGCCCCGAGGAGCGCCCGTCGCCCGGTGCCACCCGTCTGCTCGTCCTGCGTTCCCATGAGGACTCCTCCTGCCGTCGCCTCTTCAGTGCGCGCCGATCGTAGGTCCGTGTGCATGACGGAAGGGAGACCTGCGGCGGAACACGCGGGTGACGTGGGATGTCGCATGGGAACAGATGTCTGACGACTCGTCGGCTTCAGGGCGTGTGGCCGGGGTACGCGACGGTCGGGGCGACGTCCGTCACATCGTTCCGCCCGGGTTTCCGGCACGCGGCGGGAATGCGCCGCAGGTAAACGAGCGTCAACAATGCGTAAGACCTCGGTGAACCCCGGGTGCTCGATGTGCACGACCACCCGAGCCGCGAGTAATGTCCTCACCTGCACAGACTCATACAGTTTCCCTGGCCGTTCTCTTGACACCGGAGGGCTCGTTGTCCCGCTTCGTGCTCATCAAGGCAGTGCTCGGACCGATCATGCGCCTGATGTTCCGCCCCCAGGTGGAGGGCGTGGAGCACATCCCGGGTGACGGTCCGGTGATCCTGGCCGGCAACCACCTGACCTTCATCGACTCGATGATCCTTCCGCTGGTGTGCGACCGGCAGGTGTTCTTCATCGGCAAGGACGAGTACGTCACCGGGAAGAGCCTCAAGGGCCGGCTGATGGCGTGGTTCTTCACCGGCGTCGGCATGATCCCCGTCGACCGCGACGGCGGACGCGGCGGTGTCGCCGCGCTGATGACCGGGCGGCGCGTCCTCGAGGAGGGCAAGGTCTTCGGGATCTACCCCGAGGGGACCCGGTCGCCCGACGGCCGGCTGTACCGGGGCCGTACCGGGATCGCGCGGCTCACGCTGATGACGGGGGCCCCGGTGGTTCCCTTCGCCATGATCGGCACGGACAAGCTGCAGCCGGGGGGTGCGGGGATGCCCCGTCCCGGGCGGGTCACCGTGCGCTTCGGTGAGGCGATGGAGTTCTCCCGGTACGACGGGATGGGCCGCGACCGCTATGTCCTGCGCGCGGTGACGGACTCCGTGATGACCGAGGTCATGCGGCTGTCCGGGCAGGAGTACGTGGACATGTACGCCACCAAGGCGAAGGCCGCGTAGGGGTTCGTCGTCGGGTGCGGGTACGTGGGGCCTCTCGAACCGTTCCCCGCCCCCCTAACTGCGGCTTTCCAACCGTTGGTTCTTCAGCATGAACCAGGCCGCAACCGCCGTCGCCAGCAGGACCACCGCTCCTGCGCCCGCCGCGATGGCGAGACCGTCCACAAAAGCCTCCCGGGCCGACGCCAGCAGTTCCTGAGCTGTGTCCGTCGGCATCCCGGACGCCGCCTCGACCGCGCCGCCCAGTGACTCGTGTGCCCCTGCCGGGGTTCCGGCCGGGGCCGCGAAGCCCCGGTAGACACCCGTCACGATCGAGCCCAGTACGGCGATGCCCAGGGCCGCGCCCAGTTCGTACGCCGTCTCCGAGACCGCCGACGCCGCGCCCGCCTGTTCCTTCGGAACGCTCGACAGGATGACGTCCGCGGTCACGGTGAACGAGAAGCCGGCGCCCACGCCCACGACCAGCAGGGCGGCCCCCAGCATCGGGTAGCCCGTGGACCGGTCGAGCAGGGTCAGGGATGCCAGTGCCAGGCCGATGGCGGCCAGGCCTCCGGCGACCACCGCGCGTACCGAGTAGCGGCGGGCCACCGTGCCCGCGACCAGGCCCGCCACCACCGCGCCCACCGCCGCCGGTAGTTCGGCCAGACCTGCCTCCAACGGCCGCCTGCCCTGCACGAGTTGCAGGTACTGGGAGAGGAAGAAGACGAGGCCCGACAGGCCGAGGACGGTCAGCAGGTCGGCCAGGACGGCGCCGCTGAAGCCGCGGTTGCGGAAGAGGCGCATGTCCAGAAGAGGGGCAGGCAGGGTGAGCTGGCGGCGCACGAAGGCGTACAGGGCCGCCCCGCCCAGGGCGCCCGCGGCGAGCGGCTCCCAGGTGACGCCGTGTGCGGCGAACTCCTTGACGGCGTAGACCACTGCGATCACGCCCACCAGCGAAAGCACGACGCTGCTCAGGTCCCAGGGTCCCGGGTTCGGGTTGCGGGACTCGGGGAGCAGCTTGATGCCGACGAGGACGAGGACCGCCATCACCGGCAGGTTGATCAGGAAGACCGAGCCCCACCAGAAGTGTTCGAGGAGGAACCCGCCGACGATGGGGCCGACCGCCGTACCGGCGGAGGCGGTCGCGCCCCAGATGCCGACGGCGAGGCTGCGCTCGCGCGGGTCGTGGAAGAGGTTGCGGATCAGGGCCAGCGTGGCGGGCATGAGGGTCGCTCCGGCGACGCCGAGCAGCGCCCGCGCCAGGATCATCAACTCCGGTGTCGTCGCATAGGCGTTGAGCACCGAGACGGCGCCGAACGCCGTCGCGCCGACGAGCAGGATCCGCTTGCGGCCGATGCGGTCGCCGAGACTGCCCATCGACACCAGCAGACCCGCGATGACGAACGAGTAGACGTCACCGATCCACAGGAGCTGGGTGCCGGTCGGCCGGAGGTCCTCGCTGATGTACGGGGTCGCCAGGCCGAGGACGGTCGCGTCGACGGCCACCAGCAGCACGGCGAGCACCAGGACGGACAGCGCGAGCCATCGGCCGGGTCGCTGCACCGCCTCGGTCGTGGCCGCCGGCTGCAGGGTGCTGGTCATGATTCCTCTCTCCGTAGTGCTCCGCCGAGCAGCAGCTCGACGGTCATGTGATGGAAGTCCTTGGGGGCGCCCTTGCCGCTCTGGAGCATCCAGACGGCAGAGGCGAGCAGACCGAACAGGGCCTCGGTGAGCCAGGCGGGCGTGAGGTCGATGCGGAACTCGCCGTTGTCCTGACCGCGCCGGAACAGTGCGGAGATGCGGGCGTCGATCCGGCCCCAGCCCTCGTGCTGCTCCTCGCCCTCGAACAGCTGGTTCTCCGTGTACAGGAAGGCGAGGAGTCCGGCCGCGGGCTCGGCCGCGCGGACCAGACGCCGTACGGCGTCGCTCGCCGGCCCCTCGTCCAGGCGGGCGGTGTCGAGCGCGGCCTCGCACTCCTCGATGCCGAGCGCTTCCAGTGCCCGTACGAGCGTGTCGCGTCCGGCGAAGTGGCGGTGCAGGGTGGCCCGGCTGATGCCGGCGGACCTGGCGACCTCGTCCATGGTCGCGGTGGAACGGCGGGTCAGCAGGGCCGCGGCACTGCGCAGCACGTGGTCACGATCGACAGCCATGAGACAACCATAAACCACATGAGACAGTGATGTCTCATTCTGGGCGCGCACGTCTCACGGGTGACTGTCGTCAGGGCTTTCGTCAGTGCCAGGGCAGCCGACCGCGCCGCCCCCAGTACGCCTGCGGCTCCTCCGCCAGTCCGGCGAGGCGGGCCAGCTGGTCGTCGTCCAGGTCCACGGCGGCAGCGTGCAGATTGGACGCGAGCTGGTTGGCGGTGGCGGCCCCGGAGAGGACGACTCCGGCCCAGGGCTGCCTCAGGACCAGCGCGAGGGCCACCGCGTCGCACCCCAGGGACGTCTCCTGCGCCACGGCCTTCAGGGCGTCCGGGGCGTGCGGCCCGGCGAGCCTGCCGTTGGCCATGCCCTCCTTGACGATCACCGTGAGGCCGGCGTCATGGGCCTCGGCGAGGGCGGGCGCGGCCGAGGTCTCCAGGGCGTTGTACGTCGACTGGACCGTACGGAAGAGGGGCTCGCCGTCGACCGTCACGGCGAGGGCGGTGCGGATGGCGTCGGCCTGGGCGGGACCGCTGGTCGAGAAGCCGATGGTGGTGCCCTGGGCGGCCGCTTCCGCGAGCCTCGCATGGAGTTCCTTGTCGGTGAGGGCCGGGCTGTCCGGGGTCACCGAGTGGATCTGGTAGAGGTCGAGGCGGTCGCCGAGCAGTTCGGCGGTCTCGGCGCGCTGGCGGTCGTACGTCCGGAGGCTGTGGTCCTTGACCTCGTGGTGTTCGGCGTCGGTGGTCCAGCCCGCGGTGTACGTGTAGCCCCACTTGCTGCCGATCACCACGTCGTCGACGCCGGGGTTCCCGGTGAGCCAGTCCGCGAGGAACTCCTCGGAGCGGCCGTAGGAGCGGGCCACGTCGAAGTAGCGGACGCCCTGGAAGTAGGCGGCGTCGAGGAGTTCATGGGTGCGGGTGCGGAGCGCGTCCACGCTGCGGTCCGCACCGAGGTCCTCGTCCCGGCCGAGGTTGATGTAGCCGGGGCGGCCCACTGCGGCCAGGCCGAGGCCGAGGTGGCTGGTGGGGGTGGTGGCGGTGGCAAGGCGGGCGAAGGGCATGCCGACAACGTAACTCGGGATGCCCTTCGCTTCAGGGGATTGCTTGTACGGTGCTTCGGCGAGTGCAGGAGCGTTGCGGTTGCTCGCGCCCACGCGGCGGAGCCGCAAATCGATACAGCCCCGCGCCCCTAAAGGCGCTCGGCCCACTGGTGTTGAGCAGCCACGTCCGCCTTCACCTCTGCCAGCTGGACCGCCACCGCGCTGGGCGCCGTGCCACCCCTGGCGTTGCGGGAGGCCAGGGCGCCCGGGACGTTGAGGACCGTGCGGACCTCCGGGGTCAGATGGGCGGAGATCTTGGCGAACTGGTCGTCCGTCAGGTCGGCGAGTTCCTTGCCCTCGGCCTCCGCCGCCTTGACGCACTCGCCGGCGACCTCGTGGGCCACGCGGAAGGGGACGCCCTGCCTGACCAGCCACTCGGCGATGTCGGTGGCGAGGGAGAAGCCGGCCGGGGCCAGTTCCTCCATGCGGTCACGGTGGACCGTGAGGGTGGCCATCATGCCGGTGAAGGCGGGGAGCAGGACCTCCAGCTGGTCGCAGGAGTCGAAGACCGGCTCCTTGTCCTCCTGGAGGTCGCGGTTGTAGGCGAGGGGCAGCGCCTTCAACGTCGCCATCAGGCCCGTCAGGTTGCCGATGAGCCGGCCGCTCTTGCCGCGCGCCAGCTCCGCGATGTCCGGGTTCTTCTTCTGCGGCATGATCGACGAGCCGGTCGAGAACGCGTCGTGCAGGGTCACGAAGGAGAACTCCTTCGTGTTCCAGATGATGATCTCCTCGGCGATCCGGGAGAGGTTCACCCCGATCATCGCGGTGATGAAGGCGAACTCGGCGACGAAGTCACGGGAGGCCGTGCCGTCGATGGAGTTGCCGACGCTGCCGCGCTCGAAGCCCAGGTCCTTCGCCACCGCCTCCGGGTCCAGGCCGAGGCTGCTGCCGGCCAGGGCACCCGAGCCGTACGGCGAGACGGCCGTGCGCTCGTCCCACTGGCGCAGCCGCTCCGCGTCCCGGGACAGGGACTGGACGTGGGCCAGGACGTGGTGGGCGAACAGGACCGGCTGGGCGTGCTGGAGGTGGGTGCGGCCGGGCATCGCCACGTCCGGGTGCGCCTCCGCCAGCCCGACCAGGGCGTCCTGGAGTTCGGCGATCAGGCCGCCGATGATCCGGGCGTGGTCCCGCAAGTACATCCGGAAGAGGGTCGCGATCTGGTCATTGCGGGAGCGCCCGGCGCGAAGCTTGCCGCCGAGGTCGGGGCCGACGCGCTCCAGCAGGCCCCGCTCCAGGGCCGTGTGGCAGTCCTCGTCGGCGATCGTGCCCACGAAGGAGCCGTCGGCCACATCCGCTTCGAGTTCGTCGAGCCCGGCATGCATGCGCTGGAGCTCGTCCTCGCTCAGGAGCCCCGCCTTGTGCAGCACACGCGCGTGGGCACGCGAACCGGCGATGTCGTACGGCGCGAGCCGCCAGTCGAAGTGGACGGACGCGGACAGCTTGGCCAGGGCCTCGGCGGGACCGTCGGCGAAACGACCGCCCCAGAGCCGGACGTCACCGCTGTTGCTGCTCACTTGCGTAGCTCCTCACCGCTGCACTCAACCTTATGCATGATTATGCAGAGTCCTGCATGATTCGTCAATCCGGGCCGGGCGGCAGAGATTTTGAGCTCCCTTTGAACACCGGAAACCGCTTGCCCGTATTCCTCGCCGAACGCAGGCGCCGCGTTTGTAAACGAAGACCACTCCCGACCCCCGAGTGAGGCATCCGCATGTCCAGGGCTCTTCCGAAGTACAACCAGCGCCGCGTGGCGATCATCGGCGGCGCCGCCGCCGTGGCACTGACCGGGGCCATCGTGGCCGGTACCGCCCTCGCCGGGGAGACCCCCAAGAGCAGCAGCACCACCGCCCGCACCCTCGCCGCCGCCGGCACGATCACGTGCCCGGACGTGGCCTCGAAGCTGCCCGCGATCCCCGCCACCGCCCAGGCAGAGGTCACCCGCAACCTGACGCTGCTGAACACCCAGATCGCCGAGGCCAACAAGCGACTCGTCGACACCGTCGGCCAGGGCGGCCCGAACTTCGTCAACAACGCCATCCTCGGCCCGCTGAAGGACAAGCGTGTCGCCACGGTCAACCGCATCGCCACGGCGATCGGCCGTACGGCGGCCAAGCCGACCGGCCTGGACGCGCTCGCGCCGTGCACGCTGAACGGCGCGGGCGCGGCCGGCGCCAACACCGGCAACGCGGGCGGCAACGCCAACACGGGTAATGGGAACGCCAACGCGGGCAACAGCAACGCCAACGGCGGAGCCAATGCCAACGCCAACGCCGGGGGCAACGCCGCGACCGCCGCCGGCACGATCGCGTGCCCGGACGTGGCCTCGAAGCTGCCCGCGATCCCCGCCACCGCCCAGGCGGAGGTCACCCGCAACCTGACGCTGCTGAACACCCAGATCGCCGAGGCGAACAAGCGACTCGTCGACACGGTCGGCCAGGGCGGCGCCAACTTCGTCCAGAACGCGATCCTCGGCCCGCTGGCCGACAAGCGGAAGTCGACCATCGACCGCATCGCCATCTCCATCGGCCGCACCGCCGCCAAGCCGCAGGGCCTCGACTCCCTGGCCGCCTGCACGCTCACCAAGTGACGTGACAGGCGCTGTGGCCGCCCCGAGTGAGCGCCGGCCGGGGCGGCCACGGGCGTCTGCCCGAGCTTCGGCTCAGGCGGACACCCGAATTCCTTAGACAGGCGAAAGGCTTGCACCCATAATCGTTAGACATGGGAAAGACTTATGAGCGCATAGACGGCCGGCTCCGCACGTTCATCGAGGCACAGCCTCTCTTCTTCACCGCGTCCGCTCCCCTGTCGGGCGACGGCACGGTCAACCTCTCCCCCAAAGGCCTGCGCGGCTCCTTCGCCATCCTCGACGAACTCACCCTCGCCTACCTCGACTTCGCAGGCTCCAACGCCGAGACGGTCGCCCATCTGCGGGAGAACGGCCGGATCACGCTCATGTGGTGCGCGTTCCAGGGGCCGCCGAACATCGTCCGGGTGCACGGGCGCGGCGAACCGGTCTTCCGGGACGACCCGCGCTTCCGGGAACTGCTCTCCCACTTCCCCGACATCGACCCGACGGACCACGGACTGCGGGCGATCATCGTCGTGACGGCCGAACTGATCCGCGACTCCTGCGGTTACGCCGTGCCGTACATGACCTACGAGAGCGACCGGGAGCTGCACGGCAGACGGTTCGCGCGCGAGGACGACGAGTCGCTGAGCGAGTACTTCGCGAAGAAGGACCACATCGCGACGAGTCTGGACGGACTGCCCGGGCTGCCGTTGCCACTGCCGCCCTCCACGGTCTGAGCCGTACGGACGCACCCGCCGTTGCCGTGGTCACCCGCCGGTGATCCGGACGGTGAAGGTGGTCGATCCCGGCCTGCTCTCCATCGCCACGCCTCCCCCGTGTGCCTCCACCACCGCCGCCACGATCGACAGGCCGAGGCCCGCGCCGCCTGTCTCCGCCTTGGTGCGGCGGTCGGCCCGGGTGAAGCGTTCGAAGACGCCCGGCTGGATGTCCTCGGGAATGCCGGGGCCGTCGTCCTGGACCTTCAGGGTGGTTACCTTGCCGTCGCTCTCCAGGGTCACCGTGACCTTGGTGCCGCCGGGTGTGTGCAGCCGGGCGTTGGCCAGCAGGTTGGACACCACCTGATGGAGGCGGTGCTCGTCGCCCGTCACCGTCACGGGATCCTCGGGGAGGTCCAGGGACCAGCGGTGGCCGGGGCCCGAGACCCTCGCGTCCGTCACCGCGTCCAGGACCAGCCGGGTGAGGTCGACGGGCCTGGACTCCAGCGGGCGGCCCGCGTCCAGGCGGGCCAGCAGGAGGAGGTCGTCGACCATCGCGCCCATGCGGGTCGACTCGGCGGCGATGCGTTCCAGGGAGCGGGTCACCTCGGGTGGGACCGGGCCGGGGTGCAGCAGGGCGAGTTCGGCGTGGCCGCGTACGGAGGCGACCGGGGTGCGCAGTTCGTGGCTGGCGTCGGCGGCGAAGCTGCGCAGCCGTTCCTCGCTGGCGTGGCGCTTGGTGAGGGCGTCCTCCACGTGGCCGAGCATCCGGTTGAACGCTCCGGCGACCCGCCCCACCTCGCTGCGCGGGTCGGACTCCGGGGCGCGGGGCGGCAGGGCCACCTCCCCGCTGGCCAGCGGGAGTTCGCTGACCCGGGTGGCGGTCGCGGCGACCCGGCTGAGCGGCCGCAGGGACCAGCGCACCCACAGGGCGCCCGCGACACCGGCCGCCGTGAGGGCGGCGGCGAGGACGATTCCGGCGACCAGTTCGAGGCGGTGGACGGCGGCTTCGACGGGTTCCAGGGGCAGGCCGGTGATCAGGACGTCCCCGTCCACCCCCCGGGAGGCGCTCACCCGGTAGCTCTCCAGGGCGGAGAGTTCGACGCTGCGACCCCGGCCGTCGACGGGGACCGCGGCGAGCCGCCTGCGGTCGTCGGCGCTGAGGTCGACGTTCAGGGTGCCGTTGGAGCGGACCACCGCCGCGTTGGTGATGGTGCCGCCCACCAGCCGGGCGCCGAACGTGCCCGCGGACTGGCGGCGAGTGTCGCCGTGCTCGTCGCCGTCGTGGTCGTCCTTCTGGGGCTGCCCCTTGTGTTCCAGGCTGATCGCGAACCTGTTGCCGGCTTCGGACAGCTGCTCGTCGAGCCGGCTGGTGAGAAAGCCGTTCAGCTCCAGTACGGCGGCCAGCCCGACCGCCGCGCAGCTGACCGCGAGCAGCACCACGAGGCCGAGGGTGAGCCGGGCCCGCAGGGTGTGCGGCCGCAGGTCCCTCACGGCGTCACCGGCTTGATCACGTATCCCGCCCCGCGCACGGTGTGGATCATCGGTTCGCGGCCCGCGTCCACCTTCTTGCGCAGATACGAGATGTACAGCTCCACGACATGGGCGCGGCCCCCGAAGTCGTAGGACCACACCCGGTCGAGGATCTGGGTCTTGCTGAGCACGCGGCGCGGGTTGCGCATGAGGAAGCGCAGCAGCTCGAACTCGGTCGGGGACAGTTCGACCAGCTCACCGCCGCGGGTGACCTCGCGGGCCTCCTCGTCCATGACCAGGTCTCCGACGGTCAGCCGCGGGCCCTCGTCGAGCTGCCGGGCCATGCCCGCGCGGCGCAGCAGTCCGCGCAGCCGGGCGATGACCTCCTCCAGGCTGAACGGCTTGGTGACGTAGTCGTCGCCGCCCGCCGTGATGCCCTTGATGCGGTCCTCGACGGCGTCCCTGGCGGTCAGGAAGAGCACGCAGACGTCGGACTTCACGGTGTGCAGGGTGCGCAGGACGGTGAAGCCGTCGGTGTCGGGGAGCATCACGTCGAGGACGACGGCGTCGGGCAGCAGCTCCCGGGCCGCGGCCACCGCCGAGGCGCCGTCGCCGGCCGTGCGGACCTGCCAGCCCTCGTAGCGCAGGGCACCGGAGAGGACCTCGGCGAGGTCGGGGTCGTCGTCGACGACGAGGACGCGCAGCGGGGTGCCGTCGGGGCGGGTGAGGGCGGGGCGGCCGGAGCGGGCTGTGTTCATGTCCTTCCCAGCATCACCCCTGGCGGGGGTGCCGGGGGCCACCGGAAGCTCTGAGTTTCCTCTGAGTGCGCTCTGCGGGAGGCCGTTTCAGAGGTTCCTGAGAGGTTCCCCTCGCACAGTTGTGTCCCGGACAGGCGAAAGGACGCATCCATGACCACCGTGTACGAGCGACGGGCCGCACCGGCCGTGGCGCCGGCCGCGCGACGCTCCCCCGCGGGCGCCGTGCTGGCCCTGCTGTGGGCCGGGGCCGCGGCCGTGATCGCCCTGTGGTGGGCGGACACCGGTTCGGTGGTCGGTGCGGCGGGGTGGCTGACCGGGGCCGGGCGGATCGCCGGGCTGCTGTGCGGGTACTCCTGCGCGGTGCTGGTGGGCCTGATGGCGCGGGTTCCGCTGCTGGAGCGGCGGGTCGGCTCGGACCGGGTGGCGCGCTGGCACGCGATGGCGGGCCGCTACACCGTCTGTCTGCTGCTCGCGCACATCGCGCTGATCCTCACCGGCTACGCCGCCCAGGACAGCGCGTCGCTGTGGCACGAGACGGTCACGGTGGTCCTGGACTACCCCGACATGCTCAAGGCGACCGCCGGCACGGTGATCCTCCTCGCGGTCGGGGTCACCTCCGCGCGTGCGGTGCGCCGCCGTACCGGCCACGAGTTCTGGTACTACGTCCATCTCCTCACGTACGCCGCCGTGTTCCTCGCCTTCGGCCACCAACTGGCCCTCGGCAACGACCTCAACGGCAACGCCGTGGCCACGGCAGCCTGGTACACGCTGTATCTGGGTGTGGCGGCCCTGGTGCTGTGGTTCCGGATCCTCGCCCCGGTGCGGCTGAACCTGCGGCACCGGCTGCGGGTGGAGTCGGTGCACCAGGAGGCGCGGGGCGTGTGGTCCGTCGTCGTGGCAGGGCGGGACCTGGACCGACTCGGTGCGCAGGCTGGGCAGTTCTTCCGCTGGCGGTTCCTCGCCGAGGGTCTGCGCTGGACGTCCACGCCGTACTCCCTTTCGGCACCGCCCCGTTCGGACCGTATGCGGATCACGGTCAAGGCGCTCGGTGACCACAGTGCGGCCGTGGCGTCGCTGCGGCCGGGCACACGGGTGTGGGCGGAGGGGCCGTACGGCTCGCTGACCGGGGACCGGCGGACCTCGCCGAAGGCGCTCCTGATCGGGGGCGGGGTCGGTATCACCCCGCTGCGGGCGCTGTTCGAGACGCTGCCGGGAGACGTGACCCTCCTGTACCGGGCGCGCACGGTACAGGACCTCGCGCTGGGCGGGGAGTTGGAGGCCGTCGCGCGGTGGCGCGGGGCGACGGTGCACTACGCGCTCAACGGGCCCGACGGGCGGCGGCCGAGCATCACCGCCGCCTCGCTGCGGGCGGTCGTCCCCGACCTGGCAGGACACGACGTCTACATCTGCGGTCCGCACGGCTTCGCCCAGGACCTGTACGAGGAGCTGCGCGGCGCCGGTGTCCCGGACCGCCGGATCCACCACGAGTCGTTCGAACTCTGAGAGCCGGGAGGCCGTAGAAGTGCACGCGTTGAAGAAGAACCGCCCGCTGCGCCGGATCGTCCTGGCGAGCGCGGCCACCGTCTCCGGGATGGTGATGCTGCTGTCGCTGAAGCCGCACGCGTCACCGGCGGCCGCCCTGGCGCTGCCCGCGCCCACGAGCAGTTCGAGCGCGTCGAGCGGCTCCGCGTCGGCCACGACCGGCACGAAGACCGTCACCGGCGACACCATCCAGACCCGCTGGGGGCCGGTCCAGGTCCGCATCACGATCAAGAACAGCAGGCTCACCGAGGTCGAGGCGGTCACCTACCCGTCGGACAACCCGCGGGACCAGGAGATCAACAGCTACGCGATCCCGCGGCTGCGCAGCGAGGCCCTCCAGGCCCAGAGCGCGGACATCGACACGGTCTCGGGGGCCACCTACACGAGCGACGGTTACCGCCAGTCACTCCAGTCCGCACTGGACTCCGCTCGCAGCTGAACACACTGGCGTCACGGCACGTATCTGAGGACCGAGGGACCACGACGACCCCCTCGCTCCCGTCCCCGGAGGAAACGTGACCACGACGCTCGCAGGCGGCCGCGCCGCCCGTCGCCAGACGATGCGCCGCATCCGCCCGCGCCGTTCCCCGGCGACCGTCCTGCTGCTCGCCGTATGGGCCGGGGCGGTCGGTGTGCTGTGGCTGTGGTGGCACAACACGCCGTCCGTGGCCGACGACAACAGCAAGATCCTCAACGCGGGCCGGATCACCGGTCTGCTGGCCGGGTACCTGATGGCGCTCGTGGTGCTCCAGATGGCCCGGGTGCCCGCGCTGGAACGCCGGGTCGGCTCCGACCGCGTCGCCCGCTGGCACGCGATGACCGGCCGCTACACGCTCTGCCTGGTCGTCGCCCACGTCTTCCTGATCATGTGGGGCTACGCCCTCCAGGCAGGCAAGGGCCTCGGCGACATCGTCCAGCAGACGATGGACTCCATCAACCAGCTGCCCGACATGGGCAAGGCGGCCATCGGCACCGGTCTGCTGTTCGTGATCGGGCTGATGTCGATCGGCGGAGTGCGCCGCAGGATTCCGTACGACACCTGGTACCACGTGCACCTGCTGACGTACGCGGCGGTCTTCCTGACCTTCTGGCACCAGCTGACCACGGGCAACGACTTCGCGGTCGAGCCGGTCGCCAAGACCGTCTGGTACGCCCTGTACGGGTCGGTCACCGCACTGGTCGTCTGGTACCGGATCCTCACGCCGATCCGGCTGAACCTGCGCCACCGGATGTATGTCGAGGCCGTCGTCGAGGAGACCCCGGGTGTGGTGTCGGTGCTGATCGGCGGGCGCAAGCTGCACCGGATGGGCGCGGAGGCGGGCCAGTTCTTCCGCTGGCGGTTCCTCGCACCGGGTATGCGGTTCAGCTCGCACCCGTACTCACTGTCGGCGGCGCCCCGGCCGGGCATGCTGCGGATCACGGTGAAGGCGATCGGCGACCACAGCGAGCGGCTGCGCGAACTGGTGCCCGGCACCAAGGTGTGGGCCGAGGGGCCGTACGGCGCCCTGACCGCCCAGCGCCGCAGCCGCGGCAAGGTGCTGCTGGTGGCCGGCGGTGTCGGGATCACGCCGATGCGGGCCCTGTTCGAGACGCTGCCGGGCGCGGCCGGTGACATCACCCTCCTGTACCGGGCCAACACCACCCAGGACCTGGCCCTGTGGGACGAGCTCTCGGCCATCGCGGACGAGCGCGGCGCCCGGCTGATGTACGCGGTGAACAGTCCGGACGGGGAGCGCCCGGACATCTCCGCGGAGTCCCTGCAGCGCAAGCTCCCCGACATCGACGAGCACGACGTGTTCATGTGCGGGCCCAACGGTTTCGCGCAGTCCGTGTTCGAAGCACTGCGCGGCGCGGGTGTGCCTGCCCGCCGCATCCATCACGAGTCGTTCGAGATGTGAGCGACGGGAATCCAGGAGCTGTTGAAGCGATGAGGAAGTCTCACCCCGTCCGTCGAGTCGTGCTCGCGACCGCCGCCACCGTCTCCGGTGTCGTGCTGCTGCTGTCGCTGAAGCCGTCCTCGGACCCGGCGTCCGCCCAGGCGGGCGGAACGATCCCGCAGCAGACTTCGGCGGCCCAGGAGTCGGCCCAGGGCGGCACCGGGGCGGCCGCCGGCAGCACGTTCACCGGCGACGTGGTCCAGACCCAGTACGGTCCCGTCCAGGTCCGTATCACCGTCAGCGGCACCAAGATCACCAAGTCCGAGGCGGTGCAGGCGCCCAAGGGCGGCACCAGCGACCAGAAGACGGCACTGTCCGTCCCCAAGCTCAACCAGGACGTCGTCGCCAAACAGAGCCCGCAGGTCGACACGGTGTCCGGGGCGACCTACACGAGCGACGGCTACAAGAAGTCGCTCCAGTCGGCGATCGACAAGGCGAACGAAGCCCCCGCAGCACCGGCGCAGCCGTCGGCCCAGCCGTCGCAGTCGGCGGGCGGCAGCGCCGAGGCGGCCGCCAAGACGGTGACCGGCGCGGTCTCGCAGACCCAGTACGGCCCGGTCCAGGTCCGGATCACGGTCAGCGGCGGCAAGATCACCAAGGCCGAGGCGGTCCAGGCGCCCAAGGGCGGCACCAGCGACCAGAAGACTGCACTGTCCGTCCCCAAGCTCAACCAGGAGGCCGTGGCGGCCGGCTCCGCGGACATCGACTCGGTCTCCGGGGCCACGTACACCAGCGAGGGCTACAAGAAGTCGTTGCAGTCGGCGCTGGACCAGACCGGTGGCTGACACGGTGGCCGAGCCGGCGCAAGCTCCCGCCGCGGTGCGTCACGCGGAAGAGACCATGGGGACGGTCTTCTCCTTCGACGTCCGCGGCGGGGAACCCCTTGCCGTGCAGACGGCACTGCGGGAGGCGGTGGCGGGACTGCACCGCGTGAACGAGGTCTTCAGCACCTACCGCGACGACAGCCAGGTCTCCCGCCTGGCCCGCGGTGAGCTGACGGTCGCCGAGTGCGACCCGGAGGTGGCCGAGGTCCTCGAACTGGGCGCCGAGGCCGAGCGGTTGAGCGACGGCTGGTTCAGCTTGCGCTACGAGGGCCGCCTGGACCCGACGGGCATCGTCAAGGGCTGGGCGGTGGAACGCGCGGCCCGCCACCTGGCTCTCGCCGGGGCGACCGGGGTGAGCGTCAACGGCGGCGGGGACGTACAGCTGTTGGGCGTACCCGGCGCGCAACGCCCGTGGCGCGTAGGGGTCTCGGACCCCCTGCGGCCTGGCGGCCTGGCGGCGGTGGTCTCGGCGGCGGGCGCGGCGGAGTTGGCGGTGGCCACGTCCGGCACCGCGGAACGCGGCGCCCACATCGTCGATCCCCGCACGGGCCGCTCCGCGGTCACGGACCTGGTCGCGGTGACCGTGGTGGCCCCCACCGTGACCTGGGCGGACTGCTGGGCGACGGCGGCTTTCGCGATGGGTTCACGGGAGGGCCTGGCGTGGCTGGAGGCGTTGCCGGACGTGGAGGCGCTGCTGATCACGGCGGGCGACGAGGTCAGGTGTACGGGAGGCCTGGCAGCCAGGCTCGGGTGAGCGGATCTCCCTGGGGCGCGGGGCTGTATCGATATGCGGCTCCGCCGCGTGGGCGCGACAAGCCCCCACAGACCCGCGCCCGACCGACTACCCCTAGTGACCGTTCTGCGCCAACCGCAACAAATGCTCAGCGAGCGCCTGACCCCCCGTGGGGTTCCGGCTGATCAGCATCAACGTGTCGTCACCGGCGATGGTCCCGAGGATGTCCTGCAACTCGGCTTGGTCGATCGCCGACGCCAGGAACTGCGCGGCCCCCGGAGGAGTGCGCAGCACCACGAGGTTCGCCGAAGCCTCCGCGGAGATCAGCAGCTCCTGCGACAGCCGCCGCATCCGCTCCTCCTTCGCCGACTCCCCCAGCGGAACACGGGGGGTCCGGAAACCCCCTTCGCTCGGCACCGCGTAGATCAGGTCGCCGTCGTTGTTGCGGATCTTCACCGCGTTGAGCTCGTCGAGGTCCCGGGAGAGCGTCGCCTGCGTGACGCTCAGCCCGTCGTCGGACAGCAGCTTCGCCAACTGGCTCTGCGACCGCACCGGTTGCCGGTTGAGGATGTCCACGATCCGGCGGTGGCGCGCGGTACGCGTCTGCGGCACGGCAGGCCCGGTGGCCCCGTTCTGCTCGTGATCCTGCGCATGACTCATCGTCGTCCCATTCCCCGGATCATCCGGCCCCGTTGGCCCCGTCGGCCCCGTCGAGGATGCCGGGCAGCGCCTGGAGAAGCGCTTCCACCTCGTCGTCGCCGAGGTTCAGCGGCGGCATCAGCCGTACGACATCGGGGGCGGGCGCGTTCACCAGGAAGCCGGCGTCCTGAGCCGCCTGTTGCACCTGGGGCGCCAGCGGCTCGGTGAGCACGATACCCAGGAGGAGCCCCGCGCCCCGGACACGGTCGATCAGCGGGTGTCCGAGTGACTCGATCCCGTCCCGCAGCCTCTCGCTCTGCTGCTTGACGTTCTCCAGCAACCCGTCGTTCGCGATGGTGTCCAGGACGGCGAGACCGGCGGCGCACGCGACCGGGTTCCCCCCGAAGGTCGTCCCGTGGTGTCCCGGCTGGAGCAGTTCCGCGGCTCGTCCGAAGGCGACGGTCGCGCCGAGCGGCAGTCCGCCGCCGAGCTGCTTGGCGAGGGTGACGATGTCCGGCAGGACACCCTCGTGGGCCTGGTACTCGAACCAGTGCCCGGTGCGGCCGATCCCGGTCTGCACCTCGTCGAGGACCAGCAGCGCGCCCTTGGCCGCCGTGATCGCCCGGGCCGCCTTCAGATAGCCGGCCGGGGGCATCACCACGCCGTTCTCGCCCTGGACCGGCTCGATGACGACGAGCGCGGTGTCCTCGGTGACGGCGGCGTCCAGCGCCTGCGCGTCGCCGTATGGCACGTGCGTGACGTCACCGGGCAGCGGCAGGAAGGGGGTCTGCTTGGCGGGCTGGCCGGTGAGCGCGAGGGCGCCCATGGTCCGGCCGTGGAAGCCGCCCTCGGTGGCGACCATGTGGGTGCGTCCGGTGAGCCGGCCGATCTTGAAGGCGGCCTCGTTGGCCTCGGCTCCGGAGTTGCAGAAGAAGACCCTGCCCTCCCGGCCGAAGAGCTGGAGCAGTCGTTCGGCGAGCGTGACGGTCGGCTCGGCCATGAAGAAGTTGGAGATGTGACCGAGGGAGGCGATCTGCTTGCCGACGGCCTCGACGATCGCCGGGTGGGCGTGGCCGAGCGCGTTGGTGGCGATGCCGCCGACGAAGTCGAGGTACTGCTTTCCCTCGCTGTCCCAGACCTTGAGGCCCGCACCGCGGACGAGAGGGAGCCGCGGGGTGCCGTAGTTGTTCATGAGCGCGCCCTGCCAGCGCTGGGTGAGCTCCTGATTGTCGGTCATACGGCATCCCCCTCTTGCGCGTCCGGCACGACCATCGTGCCGATTCCTTCGTCGGTGAAGATCTCCAGCAGGATCGAGTGCTGGACCCGGCCGTCGATGACGCGGGCGGTGTTCACACCGTTGCGCACGGCGTGCAGACAGCCCTCCATCTTCGGGACCATGCCGGAGCTCAACTCCGGCAGCAGCTTCTCCAGTTGGGATGCGGTGAGGCGGCTGATCACCTCGTCGCTGTTGGGCCAGTCCTCGTAGAGGCCCTCGACGTCCGTGAGGACCATGAGGGTTTCGGCGTCAAGAGCAGCAGCGAGTGCCGCAGCCGCCGTATCAGCATTGACGTTGTAGACATGTCCGTCGTCCTGGCTCCGGGCGATCGATGAGACGACCGGGATGCGGCCGTCGGCGAGCAGTGCCTCGATCGCGCCCGTGTCGATCGCGGTGATCTCGCCCACCCGCCCGATGTCGACCAACTCGCCGTCGATCTCGGGCTGGTGCTTGGTGGCGGTGATGGTGTGCGCGTCCTCGCCGGTCAACCCGATGGCGAGCGGCCCGTGTTGGTTGAGCAGTCCGACCAGCTCGCGCTGGACCTGCCCGGCGAGCACCATGCGTACGACGTCCATGGCGTCCTCGGTGGTGACGCGCAGGCCGGCCTTGAACTCGCTGACGATGCCGTGCTTGTCGAGGGCGGCGCTGATCTGCGGGCCGCCGCCGTGCACGACGACCGGCTTGATGCCGGCGTGGTGCAGGAAGACGACGTCCTGGGCGAACGCGGCCTTCAGGTCCTCGTCGATCATGGCGTTGCCGCCGAACTTGATGACGACGGTCTTGCCGTTGTGCCGGACCAGCCAGGGCAGTGCCTCGATGAGGATCTGGGCCTTGGGGAGCGCGGTGTGCTTTCGCGTGGTGCTCATGACGAGTACGCGCTGTTCTCGTGGACGTAGTCGGCGGTGAGGTCGTTGGTCCAGATGGTGGCGGTCTCGGAGCCGGCCGCGAGGTCGGCGACGATGTGCACCTCGCGGTAGCGCATGTCGACCTCGTCGCGGTCCTCGCCGACGCCGCCGTTCTTGCAGACCCAGACGCCGTTGATGGCGACGTTCAACTGGTCCGGCTCGAAGGCGGCCTTCGTGGTGCCGATCGCGGAGAGCACGCGGCCCCAGTTGGGGTCCTCGCCGTGGATCGCGCACTTGAGGAGGTTGTTGCGGGCGATGGAGCGGCCCACCTCGACGGCGTCGTCCTCGCTCGCGGCGTTCACGACCTCGACCTTGATGTCCTTGCTGGCGCCCTCGGCGTCCCGGATCAGCTGCTGGCCGAGGTCGTCGCAGACCTGCCGTACGGCCTCCGCGAACTCCCCGTGTTCCGGGGTGACTTCGGAGGCGCCGGAGGCGAGCAGCAGCACGGTGTCGTTGGTGGACATGCAGCCGTCGGAGTCGACGCGGTCGAAGGTGGTCCGGGTCGCGGCCCGCAGGGCGCTGTCCAGGACGTCGCTCTCCAGGTCCGCGTCGGTGGTCAGGACGACCAGCATGGTGGCGAGGCCGGGGGCGAGCATGCCCGCGCCCTTGGCCATGCCGCCCACGGTCCAGCCGTCCTTGGTGACGACGGACGTCTTGTGGACGGTGTCGGTGGTCTTGATGGCGATGGCGGCCTTCTCACCGCCGTGCTCGGACAGTTGGGCCGCGACGGCCTCGACTCCGGGCAGGAGCTTGTCCATCGGGAGCAGGAGGCCGATGAGCCCGGTGGAGGCGACGGCGACCTCGCCCGCGCCGATCTCCAGTACCTCGGCGACCTTCTCGGCGGTGGCGTGCGTGTCCTGGAAGCCCTTCGGTCCCGTACAGGCGTTGGCGCCACCGGAGTTGAGGACGACCGCCGACAGCCGGCCGGCCTTGAGGACCTGCTCGGACCACAGCACCGGCGCGGCCTTCACGCGGTTGGAGGTGAAGACGCCGGCGGCGGCGCGACGGGGCCCGGTGTTGACCACGAGGGCCAGGTCCGGGTTGCCGTTCTCCTTGATTCCGGCGGCGATGCCCGCCGCCTGGAATCCCTTGGCTGCCGTGACGCTCACGGTGCGACTCCGATCGTGGAAAGACCCAGCTCCTCGGGGAATCCGAGGGCGATGTTCATGCTCTGGACGGCACCGCCCGCAGTGCCCTTGGTCAGGTTGTCGATGGCGCTGATCGCGATGATGCGGCCCACGGACTCGTCGAGGGCGACCTGCACCTGAACGCCGTTCGAACCCTGGACGGACGCCGTGGCGGGCCACTGGCCCTCGGGGAGCAGGTGGACGAAGGGCTCGTCGGCGAAGGCCTTCTCGTAGGCGGTGCGGACGGACTCGGCGGTGACGCCCGCCCTGGCCTGCGCGGAGCAGGTGGCGAGGATGCCGCGGGACATCGGCGCGAGGGTCGGGGTGAAGGAGACGCTCACCCTCGAACCGGCCGCCGCGCTGAGGTTCTGGATCATCTCGGGCGTGTGCCGGTGGCCCCCGCCGACGCCGTACGGCGACATGGAGCCCATGACCTCGCTGCCCAGCAGGTTGGGCTTGAGGGCCTTGCCCGCGCCGGAGGTGCCGGAGGCGGCGACGATCACGGCCTCGTGCTCGGCGAGGCCCGCGGCGTACGCCGGGAAGAGGGCGAGGGAGACGGCGGTCGGGTAGCAGCCGGGCACCGCGATGCGCTTGGACCCCTCCAGCACGGCGCGGGCACCCGGCAGTTCAGGAAGGCCGTACGGCCAGGTGCCGGCGTGCGCGGAGCCGTAGAACCTCTCCCAGTCGGCAGCGTCCTTCAGCCGGAAGTCGGCGCCCATGTCGACGACGAGGACGTCCGGGCCGAGCTGCTCGGCGACGGCGGCGGACTGCCCGTGGGGAAGGGCGAGGAAGACGACGTCGTGTCCGGCGAGGACGTCGGCCGTGGTCTCCTGAAGGATCCGGTCGGCCAGCGGCAGCAGATGGGGCTGGAGCGCACCGAGCCGCTGTCCGGCGTTGGAGTTGCCGGTCAGGGCGCCGATCTCGACCTCGGGGTGCGCCAGGAGCAGCCGCAGGGCCTCACCGCCCGCATATCCACTCGCTCCGGCCACTGCCGCACGTACCGCCATGTCATCCTCCTCCTGGACGGCATGACTATACGTACGCATGCACGTTTATGCAAGAACAGGGGGCGGGGAACGGGTGCGCGGGTGTGCCGCTCGCGGCGGGGAAACTGTTCGTGTGCAACTCCCCGCCGAAGCCATGGCCACCACCTCGCTGATCGAGGTCGTACGGATCTCCGCCCTCCCGGTCGCACCGGGCGCCCCGTACCCCGGCAGGGCGGTCGCCCACTGGGCCGGGGACGAGGCGGCCGACGCCCTGACACTGATCGGAGCCCTGCCCGGCAGTGCGCAGCACCGCTGCGGCTTCTCCCCGGGCTGGAGCATTCGCGCCTACGACGACTCCCTCGATCTGCCTCTCTTCGAGGCGGCGTTCTGCTTCAGCTGCCACGAGATCCGCATGCACGGAACAGCCGTCCCGCCCTCGCTGACCACGCAGTTCTTCGACGCGGACACTCGGTCGGCTCAGGCACTCCTGACCCTTTTCCGCGCGGCCACGCCCTGATTCCCCGGGCCGGCCGGGTTCCGCCGCCGGCCGGAGGACTCGGCGCTTTAGAATCGCCGCCATGCCCTTGCGACCGGTGATGGTGAACATCAAGGCTCTCGATGCCCCGGCGGTCGGCCGGTTCTGGGCGCAGGCGCTCGGCTGGACCGCTCACAGCCCCGGTGCGACCACCTACGTCGGCCCCGGCAGCACTCTCGTCTGGCCGGACCCGGTCGCCCTCGGCATCGACGTCGTCCCCGTTCCGGAGCCCCGGACGACGCCGAAGAACCGTGTGCACCTCGACCTCGCCACCACCTCCCGGGCCCATCAGGCCGAGCTGGTCGCGCGTCTGGAGGCCCTCGGCGCGACGCCCGCCCACGTGGGCCAGGGTGACGTCCCGTGGACGGTCCTCGCCGACCCCGAGGGCAACGAGTTCTGTGTGCTGGAGCCCCGGGAGGTCTACCGGGACACCGGGCCGGTCGCCGCGGTGGTGGTCGACTGCGCCGATCCGCGTGCCATGGGCCGGTTCTGGGGCACGGCGACCGACTGGACCCTGCACGAGGTGACCGACGACCAGGCGGTGCTGCGCTCCGCCGGGGGCGGCGGCCCGTATCTGGAGTTCCTCCGCACGCCCGGCGAGCAGACCGGGCCGGACCGCGTCCATCTCGACCTGCTGCCGTACCCCGGTGACGACAAGGCGGCGGAGGTGGCCCGGCTGCGGGCCCTCGGCGCCACCGACCTCGACGTCGGCCAGGGCGACGTCCCGTGGACCTGCCTGGCCGACCCGGAGGGCCACGAGTTCTGCGTCCTCGCCCCGTCCTGACCCGCAGCCCGGACCGACCGGGGGACCACGTCACCCTGTCCGTTCCGCCTCCCGTCGGCGGCGGACGGCGCTGAAGACGCCGAGCGCGACGAGAGAGGCGAGTGAGCCGGCACCGACGGCCGTGCCCAGCCGGAGACCCGGCGGGTGGAAGGTGCAGGTGACAGTCCCCGGCTCCCCGGCCAGCGGTACGGCGATCAGCCCGTGGTACTCCCCCGCACGGACGGCGGGACCGTCGCCCGCGGCGCAGCGCCAGCCCGCGATCCGGGGCGCCGCCAGGACGGCGATCCCTCGGCTGCCCGCCGGGAGCTCGGCCCGGACCGTGCCGCCGGAGCCGGAGACGGTCACCTCGGTGGCTCCGGTGGCCGTGAGCTGTCGTGCGGCGGCGCGCAGTCGCCCGGTGTCCAGACATCCGACGGCATCGTCCGGGACGACCCCCAGGCGGCTCGGCGCCAGCTCGATGGTCAGCCGCCCGGAATCCGGGACCGTACCGAGACGCTGCATGGCGGCGATCTTGGTGAGGGGCCGCCAGTCGGCCCGGAACCGCCCGGTCAGGCCATGGGCGGAGGGGCCCGTGAGCCGGGCGGTGCCCGCGAAATGCGGTGCCCAGAGGTAGATCTCGCTCCCCGCCCGACACTGCGCGGCGATCGTCGCCTTTCGGCCGATGCGCACACCCTGCCGCTGGTCGGTGCTGCGGTCCGGTCGCCTCCCGGCGCTGTTGCGGACCGTGAGGCGGGGCACGGTGTAGACGCGGGAGCCCAGCAGGAGCTCCTGGTTGCGGTAGGGCGACGGCCCGAACGCGGGGCCTGCGGCGGACGGCCGTACCGTCACCAGGGGCGGGACGGCCTCCCTCGTCACGGTCACCCCGCTGCCGTCCTGGGGGAACCAGTTCTGGTGCGGGTCGGGCGGGGAGTGCACCCGGGCGCCGACGGAGAAGATCACGTCCGTCACCGCGTTGTCCAGGCTCTGCAGGCTGCGGCCCCCGGAGGTCCAGCCGCCGCCGAGGGCGGTGAGCGTACTGCTGAGCACGGCGGAGGTGTGGCTGCTGTAGTACTGGGCGCCCTGCCCGCCGACCTCCAACGGGTCGTTGCCGACGGTCGGTTCCCGGCCCGGGTCGGTCCGGTAGCGGGGCCAGCCGTCGGCCCGCGCGACCGCGTCCGCCTGTTGCTGCTGCCGGTCGCCCCAGGGGGCGTAGTCGTCCATGTGCCCGAACCGCATCCGGGTGGCCACGGCCGAGGTGGCGGTGGCCTCACCGAGCTGCGCTCCGACGAGCAGTACGGCGGCGAGCGCAGCCGGTGCCATGCGCAGCACCGGGCGGTCACGGCCGAGCAGGAGCAGCCCGAGCAGCGCGCCCGCGGCGGCCAGGAGGAACACCGGCCAGGCGAAGGAACGGACCAGCTGGCTGCCGCTCGCGACGAGCGCGATCAGGGTGAGCAGGACGGCGGCCGCGCCCAGGGCCCGCCGGTCGAGGGGGCCGTAGGAGAGCGTGTGCCAGGCGGCGATCACCAGCAGCGCGCACACCACGAAGGCCTGGCGGTACGAACTGCCCTGCGGCTCGGCGAAGGCGTGCCAGAGCAGGTGGGTCGGGCCCCACTGCATCGACGCGGTCACGACGACCACCAGCAGTGTCCACCCGGCGCGCACCCTGCGGGGAGCCGCCCTGTGGAAGGGCAGGGCGAGGGCGAGCAGCAGGGCCGTGGTGCCGACGTAAAGCGCCGGGGAGCCGAAGCTGTACGTCGTCGGCAGCAGCCGGGCCAGCAGGTCCGTCGTGCCCACCGGAGCGAAGTGCGTGAACCTGCCCACGGAGGCGTGCGCGCTGCCGAAGTACACGACCGTCACCACGGGTGCGGCCAGGCCCATGCCGAGCGCGAAGGTCAGGACGGCGCGGCCCGCCGCGGTGAGCCCGCGGCGGCGCGGGAGGCCGGCGAGCCACAGCCGCAGCAGGAACACGAGAGCGGCCGCGAGGGTGGCCATGTACGCGGTGTAGAAGTTGGCGACCCAGACGGCCGTCACGACCAGCACCCCGACGAGAGGGCGTCGGCCGTCCAGGATCCACTCGCCGACCAGGCACAGCAGTGGCAGGGCGATCAGCCCGTCGAGCCACATGAGGTTGTACGAGGCGGTCGCCACCGTCCATCCGCACAGGGCGTAGGACGCGCCGAGCAGGCCGGCCGCCCACCAGCGCCCGGGGCGCAGCCGCAGCAGCAGGCAGGCCATGGCGGCCCCGGCGCACGCGATCTTCAGCACGGTGATGACGTACACCGCGAGGTCGATCTCGGCCCTCGGGAACACCGCCACCAGCGGGGCGAACGGGCTGGTGAGGTAGGTGCCGAGGTCGGGCAGGAAGCTGGTGCCGAATCCCGACTGCCAGTTGACGAGGAGCCCGCCGGTGGCCCGCCCGTGCAGCAGGTCCCACAGGTGGGCGTGGAACGGCACGTACTGGTTGCCCAGGTCGTTGACGTTCCGCGTGCGTGGGCCGAAGGGCCGGCTGCGGGCGACGGCGTCGGCCGCGCAGAGCACGACGACGGTGATCGCCGCCGCGAACAGGGCAGCCCGCGCCGGTTCACGCGCCGGTCGCGGTGCGGGTGGGTGCGGGCGGTCGCCGACGACGTCGTCCGCGGTCCTCGGTCCGGACGGGACGGTCGGTCGCACGCCCTGGTCACTGGTGGTCAATTCAGGCCCCCGTCCGGGGCTTTCACCCCGTGCGTTGTTGCTGCGACGGTTTAGACGGGGGGTGAATACGGTTGGTTGTGCCACCAGCGATGGCCGTGAAGTGAATTCCGCGCGACCCGGAAGCCAACTCCGGCACAGGGGGACGCACCCGGCCGCGCGACCTACGACGGAGGAGTCGACATGAGCGAGAGCACCACCCGCGAGGAGCGTTTCGAGCGAGGCCTGGAGATGCTGGGGAGCGTCAACCCCGAGGTCGGGCAGCGGATTCTGGACTCGCTCGCCGACATCAGCCCGGAGATGGGCCACCAAATCGTCGCCTGGGGGTTCGGCGAGATCTACTCCCGGCCACAGCTCGTACCCCGTGACCGCCAGCTGGTCACGCTGGGCATGCTCACCGCGCTCGGCGGCTGCGAGGCCCAGCTGGAGGTGCACATCCACACGGCGCTGAACGTGGGTCTTACCCCCGAGCAGATCGTGGAGGCGCTGCTGCAGTCGGCCGGTTACTGCGGTTTCCCGAGGGCCCTCAACGCGATGGCGGTGGCGAAGAAGGTCCTCGCCGAGCGTGGGCTGCTGCCCGTCGGACAGCACCCCACGGCGGACGGACCGGCTACCTCTGCCTGATCCTGAGGAAGGTGACCGAGTTCGCCGGGAAGGTGTACGAGAACTTCCCGGCGACCCCGTCGAAGGTGGACGTCACCGGGGCGACCGCGGTCGACGTCTCGCTGTTCACGGCGTCCGGCGCGGCCGCCAGGGTGGTCACCCGGGCTCGGGACGCGACCTTGGCACGGCCCAGGTCGATCGCCGTACGGGCCGCCGCGTCCTGGGCGTTGACGACCTTGACGATCAGGTCACCGGTCTTCTGGTCCCTGGTGGCGACCTGGCGGAACGGCTCGGCCGGCTTGTCGTCGGTGAAGCTGCCCCACTCCTGTCCGTCGAGGTAGAGGGTCACCTGGCGGCCCCGCACCTTGACGTCCACGTCGTAGGCGCGGCCCGTCTCGACCGATCCGGCCTTGGAGATGAGCGTCGACTTGCCGCCGTCCACGGCCTGTTCGACGGCGGACTGGGTGTTGTTCCAGCCGCCGAGGTTCCACCAGTAGTAGTTGCCGGTGTCCTTGACGCCGAAGGCGACGAGGAAGCCCTCCTTGCCGGACTTCTTGGTGGCCTTCACATGGAGGTCGTAGTCGTGCCAGCTCGGGTCGCCGGCCGAGACCATGGTGTTCTCGGCGTTCACGTCGCTCTGCACGTACTGCCCGTCCTGGACGCTCCAGCTGCCGCCGCCGGTGTGGGTCCACCGCCCGGCGTCACCGCTGAAGTCGTCGGTGAGCAGCGCGGTCCCGTCGGCGCCGGTGACCTTCACATCGTCGTAGGCCGCCGTGGTCGCCCAGGTCGACAGGCCGACGGCGCCGCTGATCGGGGCGAGCAGCGAGGGCGTGCCGGTGGCGGTGGAGGGCACCACGCGGTCGCCGACGTTGTTCATGAACAGCTTCTGGACCTCGTAGTTGGCGGAGTTCCAGGAGGCGTGGTTGTTGAACCAGACCAGGTCCGGGCGCCACTGGACGTAGTCCTCGTTGGCGAACAGCGGTGCGTAGGAGGCGAGTTTGACGACGTCGGCGTTGCGTTCCAGGCCGGTCATGAACGCGGCCTCGGTGAGGCCGTTCTTGAAGGTGTTGCCCTGGGACGCGTACTCGCCGAGGAAGACCTTCGGGCCACTGCGGTCGTAGGAGTCGTAGCGGTCGTTGTTCTGAAGGAACCACTGCGGGCTGTTGTAGTAGTGCTCGTCGACCATGTCGACCTTGGCGTCCTTGTTGAGCTGCCAGGCCGTGTCGAAGGTCGAACCGGAGTCGTCAGGACCGGAGTTGGAGATCACCTGGACGTCCGGGTGCTTCGCCTGGATGGCGGCGCGGAACTCCTTGAACCGGGCGAAGAACTCGTTCGGCAGGTTCTCCTCGTTGCCGACCTCGATGTGCGTGAGGTTGAACGGCTTGGGGTGCCCCATCCGGGCGCGCACCTTGCCCCACGTGGAGCTCGCCGGTGCGTTGGCGAACTCGATGAGGTCGAGGGTGTCCTGGATGTGCCGCTTGAGCAGTGCCTCGTCGGCGACGGCCTGGTTCTGGCCGCAGCCGGTGACCAGGGCGGGGACGACGGGCAGCGGCATGGCGCCGATGTCCTCGGAGAGGCGGAAGTACTCGTAGTAGCCGAGGCCGTAACTCTGGTTGTACCCCCAGACGTTGGAGTTGGTGGCGCGCTGCTCGACCGGGCCGACGGTGTCCTTCCACTGGTAATCCTGCCGCACCCTTCTGACCTGGGCTTACGGAGGCTGAAACGGCTGTGACCTGCTAGGACGGGTTGCAGAGGCGATCGGAGGCAGTCAGAGGGAAACGCTCTGATTCGACCCCGGTTCGACCCGGGTCGCTCGGAGGCAGTCAGAGGCGATCCCTCTACAACTCGCCTCCGGGAGACCCGAGTTGACGGAGATCGATCAGGAGCGGCAACCTCGACGGCTCTCTGCTCCCGCCTTGGTCGAGTTGCGATGGGGACGCCTGCCTCCTGAACGGAGCCAGGCATACGAATGCCTCCAGGACGGCAGTCCTGGAGGCATCGCTGGCACCGGTCGGAGGTCGGTTCCGGGTACCACCCGTGGTTTTAGCGGGCCTGGGTGGCACCCTCGTCTTTGCGAGACGACCTCACCGTGCCCCAACACAGTCATCAGGCACAACCACACCGGCAGACAACTGAACCGCTCGACCGCCTGGGCCTTCACCGGCTTCGCCCGGCTGCGGCCGACCTCGTCCTTCTCGGGGATCTCACCGGCCGCTACGCGACCGGCAGTTACAGCAGACTCGGCTCCGACGGCCGCACCGTGGTCGCGCGTCAGGACCGGGAGGGTGCGGCCGGGCACGGGCACCGCATCACGGCGGCCATCGCCTGCCATGTCGCCCGGTCCGGCGGCACCATCGACGAGCTGACCCGGCTGTTGCTGCACCCCGACCACGACGGTGGCCGACATGCTCAGCACATCGCGCTGCGTTCGGGGCAGGCACGCGCCCTGGACTACATCCGCCGGGTGTGGGCCAGCGCCTCGGCCGTGGTCACTGGAACGCGCGTGCTGGAGTCGCGTCACCACGCCTACGAGGTCCTCGCCGCGCTGCGGGATCGCATCGAGACCACGCCCTGGCGCGGCGAGCGAGGACGGACCGCACTGCGGGTGCTGCGGGCCCATCTGAGCTTCGCCGAGACCGCCGGCGGCCCGCTGCACCACGCCAGCGAGCGGCAGACCGCGGAGGAAGCAGGGATCTCCCGGACGACGCTGCGCGCGGTCTACGAGACGGTCCTCAAACCAGAAGGCTGGCTGCGTCGTCTGCGGGTCGGTCACAGCCGGGAAGGCTCCACCTGGTACCTCGACCACGCCGGCACGGGTAACCCTCGTGCCCGCGCTTCACTGTCTCGTTCCCGGACCACTCAGTACCCCCCCGACCTGGCACTTGAGGAGTGGACCACCCCTGAGACAGGCATGACGGCCGACATCGACTCCACCGTCGTCGCCCGCCTGATGGGCCACGACGCCTTCGCCCGCCACGGTCTCGGCAGCTCCGCCCTCATGGTCATCGGGGCACTGCACGTCCAGCCTGCCCAGACGGTCAGCGATCTTGTCTCTACGGCCTCGGTGTCCCGGGCCACTGCCTACCGGACCTTGCGGCGCCTGGCCGACCACGGTCTCGTCCACCACGACGGCGAGACCTGGACGCTCGCCCCGCGCGCCGTGGAGGGCTTCGGTCTCAGCCCTCTGGATGCCGCTTCGCAACCAGGCACACGTCCAGCACTGGGGTGGGAGGGCATCGCCCGGTTCTACGGCACGGCGGGTACCGCGGTCCGACGCAGGACGCTGCATGCAGCCGAGCGAGCGGCCTACCGGGAGGCACTGGACCGCCTCGCGGAGCACCGCAGCAAAGCTGTGGTGATCGTCCGCGACGGGCGCCAGGTCCTGGTCCCGGCACCCCGGCCCGATGAGATCCCATCCACGTGGCAGAGCACGGGCGGACGCGTCCTCGACCCGGCCACCGGCCGGCCTGCCGCCGACTGGCGCATCGCCACGGACGGCCGGCTGATCCTCATCACCCCTGCCGACCAGCGCAGTTACGACGAACTGGCCGCCGCCCATGCCGAAGCCCTCAGCGAATGGAACTCCGCAGCATGAACCCACACCCCCCGAGCACACCCGCCGACGATGAAATACCGGCTCTTCAGTCTCTGCGTGAACGGTATGAAGCCGGTACCACGGTCCAGGAACTCATGGCTGTCAGCGGCCTGTCGTACGGCACGCTCCTCAACCGGCTGCACGAGGCCGGGACCGTGATGCGCACCTCGTGGCAGACCCGCCGCATGCGCGCGGACCCCGAAGCGCGCCAACGACTCGCCGACCATCTGCGCACCCTCTACGAGCAGCACGGCGCGACCCTCACCGAACTCGCCTCAGCCGCGGGAGAGACGAGGACCGTCGCGCGAGGCCTGCTCGTCGAGGCCGGCGGCACCGTGCGCACGACGCAGCAGACGCTGCAGATCCGCTTCGCAGCGCGGGCCGCCGAGCGGCAGAAGCTCGCGCAGTCGTTGCGGGCGAAGTACGAGGCGGGGGCCACGGTTCCGGAACTCGCTAAGGAGTGCAGGTACTCCGTCGGCACGGTCTACCGGCTCCTGCACCAGGCGGGCACTCGCATGCGGGCCAAGCACCGCCACGGACCCGCTCGCCGTACGCAGAGGCGGTCATGAACCCCCGCCCTCTTGCGGATCCTCCCGGCGGAGCCGTTCGCCTCAAGTGCCCACCCGCTCACCATCCCAGCCACAGCTGCGTGCCGAGGGCCCCTCCCTCCGCTTGGCAACGCCCGAAGAACGTGTCGACGCCGTCGACAGCCCGACCAAGATCAACACTCCAATTAATGTTGAGGAGATCAAGCACACGTGAACGAGAACACCCGTCACAAGACCCTGGCCGCGGCCACGGCGAGCGTCTGGGAGGCGTTCGTCATCGTCGTCGGCATGCTCAAGGGCGGCACCGGCAAGACCACCTCCGCCTGGTTCATCGCCCTCTACTACGCCGTCGTCCTCGACCTGCCCACCCTGCTGCTGGACGCCGACGCGACGAGCCAGTCCGCCTACGACTGGTTCAAGGTCGCCCAGGCCGCCGGCTTCGAGATCCCCGCCAACCTGGTGGTCGAGCGGTATCCGTTCGAGGACATCGCCGAGTACATCCGTGACAAGCGCGCCGAGTTCGGCGCGATCGTGGTCGACGCCGGCGGCGGCAGCGCCAAGTTGTTCCACGAGGCCGTCACCGAGGCGAACCTGCTGCTCGTGCCGGTCGCCCCCACCAAGATCGAACGCCGCAAGCTCGTCGCCACCTTCGACGAGGCCGAGCGCGCCGCCGCCCGCAACGAGCACGGCGTCACTGCCCACGTCGTCATGGTCAAGGCCGACGACCGCACCGCTCTTCCCCGCAACGCCCGCGAGAACCTCCTGGAGCCTCGCGAGGGCGAAGGCATCGGCCCCGACCGCGACGAACCCTTCCCCCTCGCCGACACCGTCATCCACGCCTGGGTCCACTACATGGAGGCCTTCGGCGAGATCCCCACCGAACTGAGCGAATACGCCGAGCTGATGAAGGAGCTGAGCGCGGCATGACCGACAAGAGCGAAAGGCCGAAGCCTCCCCGCCGTACCGGTCGCACCCTCGGTGCAACCAGGACGACGACGTCCCCTCCTCCGCCTCCCCCGTCTGCCGAACTCACCCCCGAGCAGTTCGCCGCCGAACGGGCCACCGCCCAGAGCGAATCCAATACCGCCGCGCAGACCGCACCTTCCGTCGTTCCCGACGAGGGAACTGTGCAGGCCCGCGCTGCGACGGTGCCCGAGGTGTCGGAGGCCTCCATCCAGCCCGGTGCCGGGGCTGTACCAGGGGAGCCCGCGCAGGATGCTGCCCCGAGCGTGCGGGCTGCTCTAACCCCCGCAGAGCGCGAGGCGGGCACGGGCTCCGTCAGGGAACCGGTGGAGCAGTCGCCAGCCGTTCAGCCGGAAACGTCTGCCGATCAGGCCGCCCTGTCGGCCGATTCCACTTCCCAGCCGGGGCCGTCTCCCATCACTTCCCGGGCGCCCAGCACGGCTCCGGCTGCCGAACTGGCCGTCCGCACGACGCATCCCGCTACAGCAGCCGGTACGGCGTTCCCCATGCGGGATGACAGCCCTGCGGGTCACCAGGAAGAAGAACCGCGCACGCAGGAAGCCAGCAATGGAGCGCCCTACGCGCACGGTTCGGGCCGTCCGAAGGACATTCCCGAGGCTGCTGTCGTTCTCAACCAGCGCATGATCACGCGCGAAAGCCTCGACTCGTCGGTCCCCGCCGCGTTGAAGCTGAAGAGACGGATCAAGCGATTCGCGCTGGACAACGAGCTCGATCATCTGCCGATCGGTGACATCGTCGCCGTCGCGCTGGACGACTGGCTCACCGCGCGCGGCTTCTGAGACACGCGCCACCGAGGTGGCCGCGAACGCTCGTCTCGTTCGCGGCCACCCGTCCGCCCGACTATTCCACTAGTCCACTAGGCGGCTAGCTAGCCGCCTAGTGGATCCCATCGGAGTGCTCCGTGCCCGACCTCTCGCACCACGCTCATCAACTGCGCGCCATAGCGGACGCTCTCGAAGCGCAGTCCGACACGTCCGCCGACCCCTTGGCCCCCCACGCAGACACACTGGAGATCATCAACACCCGCCACACCAGCCGGGGGCAAATCAACTACGCCGTCCCCGACGGCCTTCAAATTCAGCGACGCATCCGGCGCTACCACGCGGACCGCGGAATTCAGCACGGAGACATCGTCGCGCTGGCACTCGACGCGTTCCTTCGCGCCAAGGGCTACCCGCCCGATCTCAACGCCGCCAACACGGACGCCACGTGAGCACAACGAACTATCAGCTTCTGCTGGAAGACAGCGCTCCTCGGTCCCGCCCAGCAGAGCCGACCGCCGAGCAGTGGCGCCGTGCTGGTCGCGCTGTTCCTGTGCGCGGGCATCCTGCGCGTCGGCCGGCCGTTTGGCCTCGGCGGCTGATCGACGGCATACGGTTGCGAGTCCAGACCGGTGTTCCCTGGCGGGATGTGCCCATCAAGTACGGGCCGTTGGGCCGGGTCTGCGACCTGTTTCGCCGGTGGCCGGTGACGGCCCGTACGCCGAGGGGCGGCCCCGGCCGGGATGGCTGGGACTGGCGTCACGACGTACATCACCGGAACACGCCTGCACGGGCCAGCCGCAGTCCGGCTGCCGCACGCAACGGCGGCGTTTGACCACTTCACGACTACGGACGGAGGGTCCGGGAGAGCGCGAGAGGGCTGCGGCCCTCTCGTCAAGACGACCTGCACGCCTGGACCGTGGCCTGCAGGTTTCGCGGGATTGCCGTGCTGCGCGATAGACAGTATTTGAGATGCCGGTGCGTTCCACTTCTTGATCAGACTAATGGCCGTTGGATAGGCTCCACCGATACGGTGGGCGACGCACGGGGAACATCCTGTGTGCAGCCACCGGCGGGGGGGGTGGGCTGTGTCTGACTCGATAGCCGTGCCGACGGGTGTCCAGCCAATCAGCTTCGACGTGCACGCAGTCCGCGGGGGAAGTCCCGGCGGAGCCCGTGACGACTTCGAAACGATGATCGCTCAGCTTGCCGCCGCGACGGCCCCAAACGTACGGTCCATCGCTGCCAACCCAGGCGACTGGGGTATCGACGCCTTCGCCGGGAACCTCGGCGGAGCGATCACAGTGTGGCAGTCCAAATACTTCATGCCGGTCACCACCAAGAAGCACGTGCAGCAGGTCAAAGACTCGCTCGACAACGTGCTGAAGGCAGCCGTCAAGAACGGCCACACCATCGCCAGCTGGATTCTGTGCATCCCCTCCAGCATGGACGGCCCCATGACCGCATGGTGGGACACGTGGACGAAGGCGAGGGAGAAGGAGCACAGCCTCGTCATCCAACTCTGGGACGAGACCGCCCTCCGGAAGAAGCTGCTTAGCCCCGAGGGCGACGACGTGCGTCGCGGCTTCTACGAGACGTACGCTCAGGCCGCCTCCGGACCTGCAGCCGTGGAGCACCTTCGGCTGGTACTCGACGTTGAGGACGACAAGGCAGCCGCCCTTGGCTCCGCTTTGTTCATTCGGCAGATGACCGAGGCCGGCCACGTAGAGCTGGACTCGGCCAAGAAGCAGTTCTTCAATGCCGACCTGGTGGCTCGCGAGATCGCGCACAAGGATGTTCCGGCGGAGGTGGCGGCGCTCAGCTCCGCCGATGCGACGCTCCACGGTCTATGGGAGATGCAGTTCAACGAATGCGTGGCCGAGGACGCGCTTCGCGTTCTCCACCCCCGTGTCTGGCGGGATGTACGCAACGAGCACGACAAACTGCCGAAGTCGCTCCGCCTGGAGCTGGTGCACAGCTGGGGGCTGGTCCACCGGCTCGTGGACAACCGCAAGGCTGGCTGGGTCAAACACTGGCGGCAGATCGCCGCCGAGCACTCCAACGGCTGACCGCCATCGCCTGTCCTGTCAGACCTACGAGGGGTTCGCTGTGGAAGCACACCGGCCGGTGATGATGCCGGAGGACGAGGTGACCTTCCGGCTGGCGCAGCTGCTGCTGCTCCTCGACGCTGTCGCCGGACAGGACGCGAAGGGGGCGAGCCTGGAGCGCATCGGCTATTACGACTTCCTGTCGGCGAATCCCTTCCTCGTCGTCGATTCCGACGGCCGGGAGGGCAATATGCTCAGGCTGGCCGGGTTCGATCCGCAGGTGCTCTCGTACGCGTCCTCCTCGCAGCGCTTCACCAGCCGACGCGAACGCATCCAGCACGACCTTGGACTGCTCGTGGCCTACGGGTGTTGCGAAGTCCACAACAGCAACGGCGCCTTCGCCTATTCGATCAGCAACCGCGGCCGGGAACTCGGGGCTCGTTTCACCGCCACCTACGCCGCGTCGTTCACCACTGCGGCGTCCATCGTCGTGCGTAGCCTCCGCAAGCTCAGCGACAAGGCACTGCGGGAGCAGACCGCACGGTGGCTCCGGCCGGATGGAGAGGGCGGCCCCGGTGCCGCGCTCCTGAGCGTGCTGGGTCCGGGACCGCAGGCACCTGCCATGCCCTGGGAGGGATGACCACCATGCAGCCTCTGCCTGGCATCCGGATCCGGCACCTGCGCCTTGTCGGCGTCAGCCGGAACTACGACGTCGATTTCACGCACGACCAGCGGGTGCAGGGCCTGTCCGTGGTGGCCGGGGCATTCAGCTCGGGCAAGACCGCGGTGTTGGAGTTCATCGCCTACGGCCTCGGTGGGAAGCGCCATCCACGGCATCCCGAGGTGCTGCGGAAGGTTCGTTCCTGCCTTCTGGAAGTCGAGCTGTCCGGCGAACCGCACGTCATCGAGCGGCCCGTCGGGGAGCCGTCGAAGGTCGCCTACGTACGCCGGGGGACGCTGGACAGCCCGCCGCTCTCCAAGCCTGAGAGCAGGACGATCGAGCCGGCGGGAGCGCCCGAGAGCCTCTCCGCTCTGCTGCTGGGGCACTGCAAGCTCGAAGGCGTCCAGCTGCGGGAGGCCCCCTCCAGCCGTGAGTCCCGGACCGACCCCCTGAGCATCCGCGACCTCATGAACCTCGCGTTTCTTCCCAACGAGCGCATCGCCTCCAAGAACTTCCTGTTCGAGAACGAATACATGAAGAAGCACAAGCTGAAGCAGGTGGTCGACGTCGTCTTCGGCGTTCACGACGACCGTGCCGTCGAGCTTGGGCAACGCATCAAGGAACTGGGGGCCCGACTCACCCATGCACGCTCCGAACTCGCCTCAGCACGGGCGTTCGTCGACGAGCAGGACATTCCCGCGGTCGGCGCGCTGATCGCTGAGCAATACGAAGGCGAACTGCGGGAGCTGACCGAGCAGCTAGGGGTCCTCGACGAGGCAGCACAAGCCGGCACCACCTTCGCCGGGCGCCTGCGCCGCGAGCACCAGCAAGCTGCCCAGCGCGCCCGGCGAGCCGCCGGCGTGGTACGTGACTGCGAGACGCAACTCACCCGGATGATGCCGCTGCGGGCGCAGTACGCGGACGACCTCGTCAAGCTCAATATGCTGGCCGAAGCACATCGCCTGTTCGACCCCCTCAGCGTCACGACATGCCCGGCGTGCCTGAACCGGCTGCCAGCTCCCCCGTCTGCAGAGAACGGCTCGTGCAGTCTGTGCAGCCACGAACTGCCCCACGGCGACGGGCACCTGACGCTCGGCACCGCCACAACCGAGCACTCGTCGGATGAAGGGCGGCTGAATGTCGCGGCCGAGGTCAGGGCCACCAAGGCCCGATTGAAGGAGATCACTGCCTACGTTGAGGATCTGGACAGGTCGCTCGCCACGTTGAAGCTCCAGGCAGAAGAAGCCGCCATCGAAGAAGAACGTGCCGCAGCTGCGGTCGATGAAGCCACTTCGCCCACCGTCACCCCGTTCCTCGCTGCTCGCGACGACCTCCAGCGCCGACGCGAGGAAGTCCTCCGTCATCTCCAGCACGCCGAGAACGGGACAAAGCTTCAGGCTGGCCTGGAGAAGCGCGCCGCGCTCGTGGAGCGGCAGGAGGCACAGATCGAACGCCTGCGGGAGGAACGCGACCGGCTGGGAGATGCCGCACAGGACCGGGACCTGGTCGTCGGCCGAATCAGCGGCCGGTACAGCGACCTCCTGCGGCAGTGGCGCTACCCGAAACTCAGCCAGCCGATGATCGACACGAACCTGGTTCCTCACGTACGCGGCGACTCCTATCGCGAGGCATCATCCGGCGCCCGAACACTCCTGACCCTGGCCTGGCAGCTGGCCGTCTTCGAAGTGGCCGTCGAAACATCCGCCTCCCACCCCGGCTTCCTCATGATCGACAGCCCGCAGAAGAATTTGGGCCACGGCGCCACCCGGGACGCGGTAATCGCAGACGCGATCGCCATCGAC
Organism: Streptomyces sp. NPDC031225; assembly: GCF_055570355.1. Classification (NCBI taxonomy): domain Bacteria; kingdom Bacillati; phylum Actinomycetota; class Actinomycetes; order Kitasatosporales; family Streptomycetaceae; genus Streptomyces; species Streptomyces sp. NPDC031225. The sequence goes on from NZ_JBVIHJ010000001.1 coordinate 245,061, forward strand.
GACTTCTACCGCCACCTGACCAGCTGGCTGGCTGAACAGGGGGCCGGTGCCCAGGTGATCATCGTCGACAACAGTCCGCCCGTGCTGGTGGAAGAGAACGTGGTGGTCCGGTACAGCCGCAACGAGGACCGGCCCCCCTACGGGCTGATCGACGACGAGACCACCACAGACGAAGGCGGCCCCGAATAACCTCCTCACTGCCGACCTTGTGTGGTGGGTCCAGAATCGGTAGCCGTACGGGAGGTGCGCCTGGGACCGACCCGATCCCGGCCCAGGCGCACCCGGGATCGACGCCCACCGCTGCCTGCCCCGTGTGGCTCGGCAGGTCGGAGGTGCCGCGTCACGGATCACACCTTGGCGAACATCCCGTTGAGTCGGCAGCGTGACCGCTAAGCGCTCATCAGCGCCCCACCGGCCGGGCAGGCTTCGAGTGGGCGCGGAGGCGTCAGCCGAGACCGAGGTGAGCGGCCACCTCCGTGTACAGGTCGGCAACTGCCGCCGGGGTTCCGTGGGGGTAGCGGGCAGCGAAGAGGGCGCCCACCCGCGGCTTGCTGTTGGTGTCCCTCTGCGCCTGATCCAGGACTTGAGGGTCCAGGCGGCGCAGGTACGCCTCCAGTTCGCCGGACTTGCTGCCGTCGTCGCCGAACCGGTCGGCGAGGGTGAACACGCCCGCGGTCTTCCAGTAGGCGCTCCAGGCCGCGAAGTCGTTCGCGTCGTCGGGCGGGTCGAGGGGTAGAAGGTGCCGCTTGGCAAGCTGTTTGGCGAGTGGGCTGGTGCCGCGAAGAGCTGGCCCGTCGGCGACGACGGCCCAGGGGATACCGAAGGCGGTGAGGTAGTTGATGTAGCCCCCGAAGTTGCTCTGGCCCCCGACGTCCAGCAGCGGAACGTTGGCCGCCTCCGGCCCTGACCCCGTGGCGGTATTCCACCATTGGCCCAGGGCACCGGTCTCCGACGCACCCTCGCAGAGGATCACGGCGCGGGCGAAGAGCAAGGCTCTGGTATCGGCGGCGGCCAGGTTCTGGATCCAGCCGGCCAGATCCGAAGCGGTCGTGGCAGGGACGCGCCGGACAGTGGTCGCTCCGTCCGGCCCGGGAGCCAGGCGGACGATGCGGTTGAGGTCGGCCGCCGTGGCCACCGGGACCAGGTCCGCGCTGTGAGTGATCAGGAGGGCCTGTACATCGCGCAGGGCGGTCGTGGCGATTCGTCGCTGCATGGTCGGATGCAACTGGACCGCCGGTTCGTCCAAGACGATGACGCGGCCCGGCCCGCGCGCTGTCAGGACCGCCAGCAGGACGGCCTCCTGCAGTCCAGCACCGCTGAACTCGGCACGGCGCTCACCGTGGCCCGCGTCGATCATGACGTCGATGGCCATGCCGTCGGTCTCGGCCGATGCCTGGACTTCCAGGTGCGCCCCGGTGATGGTGTGAAACATCCTCTGGGCACGACAGAAACCCTCGCGCTGTTCACGTGCACCGTTCTTGAGCCTGTACAACTCGGCCGAGACGCGGCTGCCGTCGCTCAGGTCGAGGGGGCTTGCCAGTTCGTCGAGGGAGAAGTGCCGGCGCGCGGGCAGACGCCGGTTGGCGGTCACCGAGACGCCCGCGGCCCAGATCTTAGCGAGCACGGCGTCGAAGGACACGGAATGCTGCTCGGTCAGCCCCAGTACTTGGGCGAGTGCGGTCAGCGAGGCGGGCCGGGGGCCGGATCCGTCGTTGAGCGTGGGCACGTTGAACGCGATGGGATGCTCGAACCCGTCCTCCAGGACGGCGGGGAAGTCGACCAGCGCAGGCGCGGGAGGCGGTCCTCCCACGGGTGCCGGGCGCGGAGCGAGCATCTCGTGCAAGGTGGTCACCTGGCCGACGGCTGGGGTCTTCCAACCCTGGGCTGCTCCGGTGCGGAGCTGCTGCTGACAAGGCCCCTCCAACTGAATGTGGAAGACGTCCTTGCCGTGGTTGAACTGCCAGGCGCAGGACCAGCCCGGCTGCCGGTGGGAGTCGAAGTCCAGCCGGAGTGTGCCGTGGAACAGTGCGGCCACCGAGTCAGCGGTGATGCTGGCCTCGGCGCTCTGCTCGAAGTCCTCGGTGGTGGGACCTTCCGCGCCTGCGTTCCGGCTGCCGATGCCGATGTACGAGGCCTTCACGAACGCGGTGACCAGGTCCCGTTCCCACCGCTGGTCCAGCTCGAAGGAGACCGTCAGCGTGAAGGCGTGGGCCTCATTGTGACCGGCCTGCTCGTACAGTGAGAGCAACTCGCGCTGCTCCGGGGCACGGTGGCGGCTCAGGAATGTGGATACCGCGCTGAGAACCTGGCACAGGTTCGACTTACCCGCAGCGTTGGGGCCAGTGACCACGGTCAGCCCCTGGCCCATTTCAACGCTCAGCTCAGCGAAGGACAAGAAGTCCTGTGCCGTGATCTCGCTGATCCTCACCCTGGGCCCCGCCCGTCTCTTGGCTGCTGGCGACGATCCTTCCAGAACCTGCAGAGTCCGACCGTCAGAGCGCAGACGTTGGTTCCACGAAGTCTTCGAACACCAGACCAAGGTCAAAAAGGCGAGTTAAAGATCTGCACGCCTTAGCCTCGGGCTTTCAGTGCGACGTGAAGTCGCTGTCATGCAGTGGTAGTTGCAAGGAGAGGAGTCGACTACTCCGGCCTGTGACCGATGGCCGGTCTCCAGCCTCGGGTGCGTCTGCGGTGACGCGGGGGTGCTGAGCCGAGGTGGTCAAGCTCAAGGGCACGATGGGCCATCATCACGCCACAAGCGAAGGGGAAGTCCGAGCGGGCGAGCGAAAGCGAACCCTTGTCCTTACGAGCCGACATGAGGAACACCGCGTCAATGGCGAAGCGGTCGGCGGTGGGAACTCCTTGCATTGAGAAGTGCGACACGGCGCGAGATGTCCGGCCGCACACACAAGATCATCAGGATCTGCGAGCCAAGGCGTCCCCGTCCTCGCCGACATGGCCTGCATCGGCGCGGGCGAGTGGGTCACCACCCCCAAACGCCGACCGCTCCAAGGTGAACTCACCACGACCGAGCGGACGGTCAACCGGGGGCTGTCCGCGGCTCGCGTACCCGTCGAACGAGGAATCGCGCGCCTCAAATCCTGGCGAATCTTCCGCAGAGCCCGATGCAGCCCGAACCGCATGACGTCAATCGCCAAGGCTGTCCTCACCCTGGAGCGGCACCGCTGAAAACCCTCACCGTGTCCTGGTTACGCCCGCCGCTTCAGGCAGCAGATATCGCTCGTGGGCGGTACCGCAGACGCTGTGTTGTTCATCGTTCAGAGTCCGCTTCGTCGGCCGTCTCCGCGACGTCTTCGAACAGCCTGGCAGGCGCTACGTCCAGGCCGGACGCGATGCTCAGGATGGTCAGCACCCCCGGATTGCGCCGCCCGTGTTCGATGTAAATCAGTCCTCGAAAACTCAATCCGCTGCGTTCGGCGAGCTCTTCCAAGCTGTAGCCGCGCTCTTCTCTAAGGCGTCGGATTTGCATTCCGATGGACACAAGTCGCGGATCCGGCAGCGATTGACTTTTGGGCACACGGTGACTCGACCGTCACACCATCGAGGTTCACCATGAACAGTTGTGCATAACTACTCGGTGTAGTGGAAAGCATCGTTCTGACCGGCCCTGAACAGACACCAGACGCACCGGCCACACAAGGCGCTCCACCGCAGCAGCCGCCACCGACGTGAACCTCCGGACCGCCCACAACGCCACGTCGCCGGGCCGGTACGAGGGCGAGCACCCGTGCACAACGCTCCACCGATTTACGGGCGGAACATTGAGCAAGCCGACCGAGCCGTTCGATCGCTGGCACAAGCGATATCCCAAACCAGAACGCGGCGAGGAGCCGTGCCGATGCGGCACCAAAAAGCGCCCCCTATACCCGTCTGCGGATCACCGCCGGGGCCGGCAATGGCAAGCGCGCTACACCGACACCGGGGGCAAAGAGCGAAGAGTCTGCCTGACCACCTGGCAGGAGGCGCGTGAGCACCTGGACAGGGCACTAGCAGAAATCAAAGAGAAGGAATCACCAAACCCCTCCGACAGCAAGCGCGTTGCATACTACGCGGCTCAGATGATTGAAAGGAGACGCCAGCGACAAAAGAACGCCCATACGACCGCCGCCTACGAAGGCCAACTTCGCAGCCATGTCCTGCCGTTCATCGGGGGCCGCTCGGCCGGCACCCTGCGCCGCCGGGACTCCACGTCCTTCGTCGACTACTTGATCGACAAACCCAACATCAACTCGCCCCGCACGGTGGTCCAGATCTTCAAGATCTGGCGCCTTCTCATGCACTACATGGTCGACGAGGATGTCCCGCTCCCGTCCAACATCGTCTCGCGGATCGAACTTCCGGAAGTCACACCGCGCGTCAAGGTTGTGCTGTCACCCGGACATGTCGCAGCAGTCGCAGCTGCGATGCAGCGGGTGGCGCCCCGCTATGAGGTTCTGATCTGGCTCGGCGCGTGCGCCGGTCTGCGTCTGGGCGAAGCCTTCGGGCTGACGCGAAGTCACGTGGCCTGGGAAAATGGCCTGCTTCGCATCATCGAACAGCGTCAGCGCGGCAAGGCTGTACGACTCAAGACCAGATCCAGCTATGCGACGTTGCCAGTGGATCGTTTCCTGATCAAACAGCTCGCCCGCCACGCTGCGCAGTTCTCCGGCCCAGAGGCCAGGTTGTCCTCTGCCGAGCGCCGCAGGCAGGACCGCGCTCCTGTTGACCTCACGTCGGAGGACCTTCTCGTCACCAACCGGATCGGCCGCCCCGTCCTGTACAACGACTTCTATGCGAAATGGCGAAAAGCCGTGACGCGAGCCGGACTTCCCGAGCGAACTCGCTTCCATGATCTCAAGCACTTCTACACCAGCACGCTCGGTGCCTCCGGCCAGCACGACCCGAAGACCGTGCAGGCGCTCTCACGGCATGCCGAGTTCTCCGAGACCTGGGACACCTACGCCCACCCGCCGCTCGCAGTGGAGGCGGTCACGGTCACGGTGTTCGGTGCCGCGTTCTCTGACGTCGCATCGGCTGTCTGAGAATGCTCGGCACGTCCAGTCCGCAACTCCCTACATCTCAACGGGCGCTCCGGCTGCGCTCGTTGACACTCAGTCGTACGGAGATCGTCGAGTCGTGCCCGCGTCGGGGGCCGCTCATGGACCAGGTCGACAGAACCTTCGACCGGACCGAATCCATGGCGCGGAACTGGTCAGGATGGCCGACCCTATGAGCGCTGGCGGGGTCGGGCCGGATGGAGTCGAACGGCCCCTGCTTCGATCCATGGGGCGAGGTTCACCAACCGTCCCCCGGCCGCACCCCAGGCAGGACCGCTGGAGTCGGCGGACGCTGAGCGGTTCTGTTCGCGAGAGCGCAGTAGGTTTCGCGTCAACTATCGGCAGATTCCGGAAGCGCCCGTTTCCCCCGCACCATTGCTCCGGTATTTTCCTCAGGCAACTTGAGTCGGCAGCTGACGGTGCAGGGGGACGCGTGAGCAACGACAGCAAGGGCCAGCCGCACCTGTTGATCTCCGTGCTTGACGATGATCCGTTGAGGGCACGCCGTGATGCCCGCGAGCTGCTGGCAGAGGCGTCCGAGGCTGATCCGACGGTCTCGCTGCGTTTTCCTTCGGCCGGTCCGTCGGTGAGCACCGGCAAGGGCGGCGACATCGCAGGGATCGTCGGGCTGGTCCTGAGTGCCGGCTCGCTGGCGGCATCCTGCGTCCAGGTGTGGCTGGCCAAGGTGCCTCAGCGCACCATCGTCGCGACCCGCCTTGACGGAGCCACTCTGCGCCTCACGGGCCGCGAGGCCCGTGAGGACGACCAGCGCCTTGAACACTTCCTGGCCGGTGGTTCCCTCCCCGTGGACGGGAAGAGCGCCGACGGTGCACCAGGTCAAGACGACTCCTCAACGGCCGGCTGACGGAACGTGCGTAACAACGACCGCTACGCCTTGCTGATCGGCGTCTCGGCGTACGACAGCGACGACTACCACGATCTTCCGGCGGTGCGGGCTGATCTGCATTACATGCAGGCCGTCCTGCAGAGCCCGGATATCGGCCTGTACAACGACTGCGAGATGGTGCCGGATCCGACGCGTGCCGAGATGCTCCACGCCATCGAGTCGTTTCTTGAGGAGCGGCAGCAGAGCGAGAGCGCGTTGCTGTACTTCAGCGGGCACGGGGAGTTCTGCGAAGCCGATAATCAGCTGTACTTCCTCACCCGTGACAGCGACCGGGCTGATCTGCCCCGCACCGCGGTGTCGGCGGAGTTCCTGGAACGGACTCTGCAGTCCTCTCGTGCCGCGTCCAAGATCGTGCTGCTGGACTGCTGTGCCAGCGGTTCGGTTGTTCAGGGCTGGCGGGCCAAGGGCGGGAACGGGTCGGGTTCGGGCGAGGAGGAACGCACCACCCGGCTGCGTCCCACCGGCGTCTACTTCATCACCGCCTCCGACGCGTTGCAGGCCGCCTCCGCCATGGCACCCGAGGGATCGGCCCTCGGCACCTCCCGCTTCACCGGCGAAATCGTCGAGGGGCTGCGGAACGGACGGATCAAGGACAGCGGATGGATTTCGCCCGACGACCTCTTCGCCTATCTGACCACGCAGATGGTGCGCAAGGGTGTGCCGGAGGAGCAGCGCCCGACCAGGTCCACCATCCTCGCCACCCACACGCTGTATTTCGCCAGGTCCGTGGCGCGCCCGGTCGCTCTCCCCGCTCCGCCCGGTGAGCCGCCGACGCCGTCCGCTGCTCTGCTCGAGGCTCGTGAGCGGGCCGCGGCTGACAGTGAGAATGCCGGCGACTGGCAGCGGCTGCTGCGCTATTACGCGCAGTGCCTGAGCGCGCAGGCCGCAGCGAGCATGCTGCCCGACCGTCGGGCCGGACGGAACTCGCAGTACTTCCTGGTGGACAAGGGGTCCGAGACTATTCAGTCCGGCCTGGGTTCGGTACTGCCCGCTCCGGAGGGGCTGCCCGGTGCGCAGGCGCCGGCCGACAGCACGGGAAGGAGCGGGTCAGGGCGCGCTGGTGATCAGCACGAGTACTGGTACGGGTATCCGGCCGTCACGCTTCCCTCCCGTGGCGAGGGCGGCCGGCGCACGGACATGGGCATCGCACCGCTCCTCATCCAGCAGATGGAGTTGGCTCCGGACGAGAACGGGCGGGCGGTGCTGCGCCCGAGCGGAATTCCGTCCTTGCACACCAAGCTGGTGACCGAGCTCCTCTCCGAGGACGAGGCAGCCCAGCTGCTCGCCCGCTGGCAGCCGACGTGGCAGCACGGCAATGACGCACAGATGCTCCGCGCCGTTCGGGACCTGCTCCGCGAGCTGGGGCTGACGGAACTTGAGCCCCTGGACGTCTCCGCGCTGCGTGCGGAGTCGGTGTACGAGGCCCTGCGCCCCGGGGCGCACAACGCCGCGGTGATCCTGGCCCCTTCGAGTGTGGAGCGGTTCGCCACCGACGGTGTCGTGGAGAATCTGCTGGCCATCTCCGCGCGCACGGACGAGATTCCGGGCACTGCTCTGGATGCTCTGCTGAACGGTGCCGCTCCCGCTCCGGGAACGGAGCCGGTGCTCGTGGTCGCGGCCGGGCCATCCAACGAGAGCCAGGAGCAGGTGATCGTCTCGGCGATGACGCAGCCTCTGACCGTGGCCACCGGTCCGCCCGGTACGGGAAAGAGCGAGGTTGTCACCTCGGTGGTGGCCACGTGTGTCGCGGCCGGTGAGTCTGTTCTGGTGGCGTCGACCAACAACGAGGCGGTGGACGTCGTCGCCCAGCGGTGTGACGAGATTGCTCCTGGTCTGCTGATGCGTACCGGCAACGTCGACGCCCTGGTGAAGGAGGCCGGGAAGCTGGAGCAGCTGCTGTCGGATCCGCCTCCCCCGCTCGGCCGCAGCTCCACCACGGTGGCGGGTGAACTGCGCAACCTCCGCTCGCGCGCCACCGTTCTGCGGGACCAGGCAGGCCGGCAGGTCGAGGGCGAGGTGGAGCTCGCCCGAATTCTGGGGCAGCGTGCGGAGCTTGCCACGAAGGTCGGGCTTCCGCTGTCGCTCCTGTCGCGATTATGGGAGTCCGACGACCCTGCAGCGCTCGCCCGCTGGGCAGCACGGGCCCACAAGGCGGCAACGGCGGGAGGCTGGTGGGGGCGTTGGCGCCGGACGCGTGTAATGAAGGCGTTCACCGCAGCTGCCCGTGCCGAGGTGATCCCACAACTGCCTGCATGGGCTGCGCAACGGCCCGTCGCCCCGGACCTTCTCAACGACCTGGCGGATGTGACCAGCCTGGAGCGCCAGGTGCGTGAACTCACGCCGTCTCAGCTCGCCTACGACGAGGACATCCTGCACCAGGCTCGTAGGGCATGCGCCACGGCACGGGCGGAACTGTCGGCGGAATTGTGCACGGCGGTGTCGGCTGAGGTGCTCAGCCGCGGGCGATCGCTGCTGGACCAGCGTCTCCAGACGTTGCGTCAGCGCAAGGGGACCCAGCGAAGCCAGTTGAATCTGCTGGGTCACCTGAAAGGGTGGGCGATCACCACGCACGCAGTGCGCCAGTTGAAGCCGGCCGCCAAGCTCTTCGACCTGGTCGTCATCGACGAGGCCAGCCAGTGCTCCATCGCCTCTGTGCTGCCTCTGCTGTTCCGCGCCCGGCGGGCCTTGGTCATCGGTGATCCGATGCAGCTGACGCATATCCCCGGTATTTCCCCGGAGCAGGAACGCCAGGCCCGTGTCAGGGCGGGGCTGAGCGCGGCGTGGCTGGAGGACCGACGGCTCGCCTACCACGTCCACTCCGCCTACCACGCCGCCGCGCAGAACGGCGAGGCCGCGCTGCTGCTCGACGAGCACTACCGCTGTCATCCGCAGATCGTCGACATCGTCAACGGCCACTGCTACTCCGGCGCGCTGGAGATCATGACCGACGTACGCGGGCAGGTGTCCGCGGTCGATCTCATGGGCACCGGGGACACCGCTCCCGTGCTGGCCTGGGCGAGCGTGCCGTCCAGCGAGTCGGTGCGCGGCCCCGGAGGAAAGTCGTGGCGCAACCCGTCCGAGGCCGACGCCGTGGCCGGCGTCGTGAGAGAACTGCTTCATCACCTGCCTCAGAGCGCAACGGTGGGTGTGGTGACACCCTTCCGGGCGCAGAAGGACGCCCTGGAAGTCATGGTGGGCAGCGACCGGGTGCGCGTGGGAACAGTTCATGCCTTCCAGGGCGGTCAGCGCGACGTGATGGTCCTCAGCCCGGTGGCAACCGCCAACACACCTGCGAGGACGGCCCATTGGGTGGCGAGCCAGGTGAATCTCTGGAACGTCGCTATCACCCGCGCGAAGTCCCAGTTGATCACCGTGGGCGACCACGGCTACTGGCAGCGGCAGACCGGTCTGCCGCACCTGCTGTCCTCACGCTCGCTCCTGTGGGACCGAGCGCGGACTGCCGGTGTGCAGAAGGGGCCCGTCCACGAGTCCGGCCCACGGCCGGATCCCCGTCTCAGGGATCTCACCGACACCGTGCAGCAGGTCCTCGCATCGCGGGGCGTCGTCGAGCTGGAACGCGATGCCATGGTCGGGGGGCAGCGGATCGACCTGTTGTTCACCACGCCCACGGGTAACACGGCGGTAGTCGTCGACGCCGGACCACAGCCTGGCCGTGAGGCGGCACGACATCTCCGCCTGTTGCACGAACGTGCCGGCCTGCTGATCGGGCTGCCATCCGGTGGCCGGGGCGCGAAGGCCGGCCGTGTCGATCGAGTTGTCCGTATCCCCGCCTGGCGCATTCTCGCAGGCCCGAACGCACTGGTGCCGCTGTTCGACTGAGTGACCTGGACGGCCGTCCGCGGTCGACCAGGACATACGACCTGGGGAGAGGCAGTCGTGGCAAGCACTCTGAAGACTGAAGAAGTCCTGCATGCTCTCAAGCAGCAGGTGACCGTACGGGTGCACTCAACACGAGAACTCGTAGGCAGAGTCGAGGAAGCTGCCGCCGACAAGGAACGGGAGCGCTACGACACCTTCCAGAAGCGGCAGGAGGAGGGCAAGACGAAGCCGGGAGACACGTACGAACCATTGCGCCGCAAGCCTGGCCTGCGCGCACTCCCCAGCCCGGAGACCGGATTGTCGGTGCGGTTGACTTTCTGGGACGTACTCCACCATCTGGGCCGCGGGCTTGCCCTGTCCCAACGCGGTGCATCGCGCGGGCTGGCCGAACACTGGGGCAGTCTCAAGTACTGCCAGGCACTCAGCGCAGACGACGAAAACCAGCTCACGCTGTCCGACGAGGGCAATCGGATCGCCATGTACTACAAAGCGCTGCAGTCCGAGGAGTTGGGACATGCCTTCGCTCTGGCCGTCAGCGAACAGATCCTCACCCGCCGCTATCCGGACCACAGTGTGTCGTTCGTCCGTGCCGACACCGCACTGCGGGCCGGCTGGACCCTGACGAGCCGCGACAGGGCGAAGACCAAGACCGTGGGCTATCAGTACCGTCCGCAGTTCTTCGCCGAAGTGTGGAAACCGGGCGAGTCCTCGCGCGTTATCCCCATCGCGTGCAAGGGCAACCACAGCGACCGGCAGAAAGCGTGCGAGCAACTCGCCTCAGCGGCAGTCCATGCCGACGGCGTACACATCGGAGCCTGTAATGAAACGCCGGTCCTGCTGTTCAGCACCGAGATTTCCCTGGAAGGCCCGCTGACCGTCCACGCCCTCCATGCCGAAGGCCCCGGCGGCTGGCTGCACATCCCAGACGACGCCTCCGCCGCCGACATCGGCCTGCCCGTAGGCGACGAGAACCCGCCCGTAGGCATCTTCAAACCAGGACAAGGCAAAGACCCCGACACCTCTGAGCCCGGATGCCAGGTCGGTCCCGACTACTACGAGTGGTTCCAACGGGCCCTGGCCCGAGTTGGTGCCGCCGGTCTGACGGCCTTCGCTGGCGACGGGGAATCCACCGGCGCGCTCCTGAACGCACGTCAGGGCAACGATTTCTTCCAAGGCTTCGCACATGCTGCCGCCGGCAGCATCCAGGACCTGGGCTACACGCTGTTGGGCGAGAAGTTCGAGGGCACGGATCATGTCTTCCGGCTCAACGGCGAAAGGGTCCAAGCGTTCTCAGGAGTCGCGGCCGACGTCCTCGATGCTGTCGTCACCAGGGAAGAGGACAAACGACACGCTGATATTGCAGCCTATCGGCAACGCGTACACGCGTGGAGGGACAAGCGACATGGGACGTTCCGGGACCGCGAGTGGGGCGGGCTGGTCTCGATCAGTCCGGACGGCACGGTGCTGGCCATGCGGCAGATTCCGGCGTTCCAGGACGAGTAGTCCGCGCGGCCTGCGTCACCAGTTATTCGAGCGCAGCTCAGGCGAGATTCCGTGATGCAATCGGCCGGTTGATCAGCTCCACCGTGGCGAGGTACCACCAAAAAAACCCAGTCCAGGAAGGCTTCGTCGTGGTCGCCGCGCTGATCGGCCCGACGGTGTCGCAGGTCGTAGCGATTGGCAGGAGCGGTTCGAGTACCGTCCACTGGGCGTCGGTCAGGTCGTGACGAGCGAACGCGGGTAGCGTCTCTTCGCGGGGTCTCCGTGCAGGTGAGCGTCTTCTTGGTCGATGAACCCACCTACCGGAGACCTCGTTCATACGCATACTGCGATATGCCGCAGCGATCAGATCGTGGCCAGCACCTTCACGAATCGAGCGAAATTCTCAAACGGAACCGAGGAGCTGGCCCCCATCACCGATATCTCCAATACAGCCGATATCGCTGATGTCACCGATGAAGCCCAGCCCCTTCCCCTCGCCTCGGCGCTCCTTCAGCCGGTGCTGCCGTCCTCCAACTGCTCGGCGACGCCGCGGGGTTCGCGGCCGAGCAGATCGGCCAGCAGGGGGTCGACCCCGGCGAAGCGGCCTTCGCGAGCGGCCTGGTATCTGGTGAGCATCATCCGTGCCATCCCCTCCGGCATGCCATCCGCGACCTTGTCCGCGATCCACTCCTCGTCGTCCAGCACGACTCGCTTGACCTCGCGGCCGCTGATCCCGGAGGCCATCGCGGCGACGTCGGCGAGGGTCACGGCCTGCCGCGCGGTGAGGGTGACCGGCCCGTCGAACCTCCGGTCACCGGCCAGGATGACCGCTGCGGCTTCGGCGGAGTCGGCGCGGTCGGTCCAGGAAATCGGGCCATCGGCCGGAGCCGCGATCTCGCCGGTCTGCCGCCAGGGGCTGAGCAGCCAGAGCACGCTGTGGGCGTAGTAACCGTTGCGCAGCGAGGTCCAGGCGACACCGGATTCGGCGAGGAGTACCTCGGCCGCGGCGTGATCGCGGGCCGGGGGGAAGGGGCTGTCGGCCCCGGCACCCTGATGGCTGGTGTACAGGATGCGCCGGGCTCCCGCTGCGACGGCAGCCTCGATGCCAGCGCGGTGCAAGCCGACATGGTCGGCATGCGGGTCGCTGGAGGACACGAGCAGGACCTGCTCAGCACCCTCGAAGGAGTGGCGCAGCGCGGCCGGATCCGCGTAAGAGCCCTGCCGCACCCGCACCCCGCGTTCGGCAAAGTGCCGCGCCTTGCCGACGTCGCGCACGCTGACGCCGATCCGCTCCGCGGGAACACGCTTGAGAAGGTGCTCGACAGTGGCGCCGTTCAACGCGCCCGTGGCCCCGGTGACAACGATCACGATGAATCCCCTTTCACTTGTCACACCCGCCGCACTCAGTACGCACGGAATGGGATTGCCTCAGCGGCCCTCAAGCAGCAACGGCAGAAGAATGTCGTCGACGAGGTGCTCGACAAAGCGCTCATCGCACGGCTCGCCCGCGACGACCACCCGGTGCACGATGACCGCCGGAGCGATCTCGGCGAAGAGCTCGGCGGCCCTGGGCGTCAACCGCTCGCCGTCCCCGATCGCCTTGCGGAACGGCTCATCAGTCATCGCCGCCTCGTCCCGGCGCAGGATTCGACGCATCTCCTCGGCGAGCCGCGGATCCCCACGCATCCCCGCGAACAGCGCCCCGAGCAGTCCGATCTCCTGCTCAGCGATCTCCCGGGCCAGCCACCCGGCAAGCGCAAGCAGGTTCGCCCGCAGGTCGGCCGCGGCAGGCGCGGGCGGCGTGGCATGCGAGCGATAGTCCACCGCCGCGGCAACCAGGTCGGCCTTGTCCCGATAGCGACGGTAGATCGTCGTCTTGGCGACCCCCGACCGCCCCGCGGCCGCCTCGATCGACAACTGCTCGTACCCGAGCTCCGTCAGCAGCGACAACGTCGCCTCCAAGATCGCCACATCCCGACGGGCATCCCGCGGCCGACCCATGCCGGCCGCCGCGTCCGCCCCGCCGTTACGCGGCCCACTCGATGCCTCGGTCAAGAGTGACCGCCCCACTTTCGATACGCTACCGTTGCGTATCGAAACTAACCCCCGATCGCCCCCGAGGCCAACCCGAACAGCGGGCGGACAGTGCTTTCCGGCCACCAGTGCGACGCCCTACTTCTGGGTCGGGCCCGGCGCGGCGGCGCGGCGCGGCTGGGCCCCGGGCAGGATGACGATCGGGGTGCGCGGCCCGCCCAGGGCGGACGGGGAGTTGGTGACGATCGGGGAGCCGGTGGTGGGCTCGTCGGCCAGGGCACCGTTCACGGCCTGCTGCCAGATCAGGGCGCAGATGGTGGAGTCGAAGATCTCGCCGCCGTAGCACCTGCTCGACGCGGTTGAGGTCCGGGCGAGCTGGCCCCTCCACCCAGCCTGACAACGATGCCAGTACGACTGGACAAAGAGCCTCGGACAAGGTGCGCTCCACCGCCCACCGCTTGGGCTGGACCTGGAAGCCGCGCTGGTCAGGATCCTTGCGGACGATCTCCAGCTCACGGCCGAGGATCTGGGCGGTCCAGTCGACCAGACGGTCGGCGAAGCCCTGGTCTGCCCAGACCGTCCGGACCCCGGGGTGGTCGAGCCTGGTCCACAGTAACGGCGCTTCGCGCTGTCGCGGTCCTGGATGCTCGCCGCGACGACGTGGACGGCCAAGCGCAGGCCGAGGGTGTCGGTGACGATGAATCTCTTGCGGCCCTTCACCTGCGGCTTGGACAAGGGCACGTGCCCGGTCAGGCCGCTTCGCCGACGAGGAGACCCAGCAGGATGATGTCGAGCGCGCCAGCGAGGCGCTGGTGGAGATCGAAGGGGGCTGGTTCCTCCCGGATCCAGCGCAGGATCGTCGCGAAGTAGCAGGCGGCCAGCAGTTGTCCGGCCTGGTCGCAGTCGACGGCCGCCCTGATCTCACCGCTCTCCCGCCCTTGTTCGACGATTCTGGCGAGTTCGATCTCCAGAGACGGGTCCTGAAGGAGGCGGCCGTACCGCGCGGAGGCGTCCATCAGGACAGTGGTCTCGGCGCGGGAGACGGCGTTGAGGTCGGCCATCTCTTTCAGGTAGCGGCGCAGCCGGTCGCCGACCGGTATGTCTTCGGCGTGCTGGGATCCGAGGATCTCGTTGACGCGGGCGCGGCGGCGGACGCCCCACTCCTCAAGGAACCCGACCTTCTGCGAGAAGTGGTTGAAGACGGTGGCCCGGGCGACGTCGGCGGTTTCGGCGATCTGGTCCATGGTCGTCGCCTCGTACCCCTGGGCGACGAACAAGTGCACCGCAGCCGCGTAGAGCCGGTCGCGCACCTGCTGTCGCTTGCGTTCCCGGCGTCCGGCGGGCGGTGCTGCGGGCGTGGACACCAATTCGCCTCCTGCCTCCGGGATCTTCATGGCCGTCAGTACAGCACATGGCCGCACGGGTATTGACGCCGCCCCACCACCTTCTTAGATTAGCGGCCATTGATGGACCTCAGTCCATCAATATACTCAAGTCTCGCTATCTGATGCGGGGCGAGAACAGGAGGCAACGTGGCTTCCGTGGCAACCCGCACAGGCTGTGTCGAGCTCGGACACGGCTGTTACGCCTGGATCGCAGGCGAGTCCGGATGGGGCATGAGCAACGCCGGGCTGATCACCGGCCGGGGCGAGTCACTGCTCGTCGACACCCTCTACGACCTGCGGCTGACCAAGAACATGCTCGACGCGCTCACGCCGCTGACCGCCACCGCGCCGATCGCCACCGTGGTCAACACCCATGGCAACGGCGACCACTGGTTCGGCAACCAGCTCGTGGCCCACGCCGAGATCATCGCGGCCCGCGGGTCCGTGGCGGACATGCGACAGGTGGGTCCGGCCGAGATGCTGGCACTGACCGGCATGGACAGCCCCGCCGGACACTTCGCGCGACGGATCTTCGGCCGTTTCGACTACGCCGGCATCGAACCCACCCTCCCGAACCGGATCTTCGACGGCGTGACGGTCCTGGACATCGGTGGCACCGAGGTCCGCCTCATCGACGTGGGGCCCGCGCACAGCGCCGGGGACACGATCGTGCACGTGCCGCAGGCCCGGACCGTCTACACCGGCGACATCGTCTTCGCCGGGGCGGCACCGGTCGTCTGGCACGGCCCCTTCACCAGCTGGCTCTCCGCCTGCGACCTACTGCTGGGCCTCGACGCGGACATCGTCGTGCCCGGCCACGGCCCAGTCACCACAAAACAGGCCGTCCGCGAGATCCGCGACTACCTCGAATACGTCCATGAGCAGGCCACCGCCCGTTTCACCGCCGGCATGCCGGCCCTGGACGCGGCCCGCGACATTCGCCTCGGCCGCTTCGCCGACCTGGACGAGAGTGAACGCCTCGCCGTCAACGTGCACACCGTCTACCGGGAGCTCGACCCCACCCTGCCCCCGCTCAACGGTCCCGGTCTCTTCGGCTGCATGGCCGAACTCCGCCCCCGCGTCTGACGACGCTCCCCGCCCCTCCCTGGCTGAGGCCCCACCCTCCGCTGAAAGCACACCGTCCCCGCCCGGTGCGCCCAGCTCACACCGTCCCCTCGGGCCGTACATCCCGCCAAACCCTGCAAGGAGGAGACATGGTCTCCACCCCCGCCTACACCCCACCCGCCGTCCCGCCGTCCGATGCCGCACCGGCCACCGCGGCACGCCACACCGGCACGATCATCGCCGGCTGTCTGGCCGTCTGCCTGGCCCAGATCGGACTGGTCCTGCCCGCCGCGATCAACGGCGTCATGCAGCGAACCCTCCATGCGTCCGGCGGAGAACTGACCTGGATCAGTGACGCCTTCCTGGTGCCCGCCGCCGTCCTCGCGCTGACCTTCGGTGTTGTGGGCGACCTGTACGGCCGTAGAAAACTGGTGGTGAGCGCGGCACTGCTGTCCGCCGTCGGATACCTGGTGTCCGCCACCTCCCACTCGGCAGCCCAGCTGATCACCGGCCAGGCGATCTCCGGGATCGGAGCCGCCGCGCTCTTCCCCGCCTCCCTGTCCATGATCACCTCGATCACGACCACCCCGGCCGCGCGAGCCAAGGGGCTGGCCTCCTGGACAACGGCCCTGTCGCTCGGCGCCTTCCTCGCCCCGCTGATGTCCGGCGGGATCGTCGAGCACGTGTCCTTCCAGTGGGCGTTCGGCGTGACCGGCGTGCTCGCCGTGATCACCGCGGTGGGTGCCTGGCTGCTGGCCAGCGAGTCCAGCGCCCCCGAGGGCCGTTCGCTCGACTGGCCGGGGCAGATCTCCATCGCCGTGGCTATGCTCGCCCTGCTGTACGGCATCATCCAGGGCCCCTCCGACGGCTGGAGCTCCACACCCGTCGTCGCGTCCTTCGTCGCCTTCGCCCTGTTCCTCGCCGCGTTCGTGCTGGTCGAGAGCCGCAGCGCGGCCCCGATGCTCCGCCTGGAGCTGTTCCGCATCCCGGCCTTCGCCGCGTCGGCCGCCATGGCGGTGATCGGCATGTTCGGCTTCCTCGGCGGCGCGTACGACCTGAGCATCCGCCTCGGCGTCATCCAGCACCAGAGCCCCTTCCGAGCCGCGGTGCCCTTCATGGTCATCCAGGGCGTCACCCCGCTCATCTGGCCGCTGCTGGTCCGGCTGCTGCACCGGGTGGGTCCCGGCCCCATGCTCGTCACCGGGTTCGTCTCGCTGGCCGTCGCCCAGCTGTGGCTGCGTGCGGTGCCGATCCACGAGAGCGGCCTGATCCCCCTGCTCGGGCCGCTGGTGCTCAATGGTGTCGGCTTCGGTCTGGTCGTCGCCGCCCTCACCGCCGCCGCCGTCAACGTCGTACCGCCCAACCTGACCGGCATGGCGGGTGCCACCACCAGCCTGGTCCGCGACCTCGGCCAGACCCTCGGCCCGGCGGTCGTGGGCGCCGTCGCTCTCGGCATGGCCGGGCGTCAGCTCACCGGCAGCCTCGCCGAAGCGGGCCTGACCCCCAAGGAGCACGGCATCGCCTCCGCCGTCCTGCATGAGGGCGGCCCGCTTGCCCTGCACGGCGCCGACCTCGGTCCGCTCAGCGCCAAGCTCGCCCCGTACACCATGGACGCCCTGGCCCACGGCTACAACAGCGGGCTGATCCTCACCGCCGTCGCCTGTATGGCCGCCGCTGTGATCGCCGCCGTCTTCGTTGGCTTCCGGCCCAGCGGCACGCGGCCGGCCGAGGCGGAGGGGAGCCCGGCGTGAAGTTCGCGACCTTCATCCACGACGGGAAACCGCAGTCGGGAGCCATCGCCGACAATCAGGTCCACCCGTTCGAGCACCCCGTCGAACTACTGGATCTGGTCATGGAAGGCGAGCAGTCCCTGCGCGAGGCGGGCGAGCGCGCCCTGACCGGCTCCCTGCCGCTGCCCCTGGCCGACGTACGGCTGCTGCCACCGCTGCAACCGCCGACCGTACGCGACTACATGACCTTCGAGAGCCATGTCGAAGGCGTCGCTCAGGGATACGGCGACACCGTCCCCGAGGAGTGGTACGAAGCTCCCGCGTTCTACTTCACCAACCCGTACGCCATGATCGGCGCCCACGACGACGTGCCCCTGCCGCCGGGCTGTCTCCGCTTCGACTTCGAACTCGAAGTGGCCGCCGTCATCGGCAAAGCCGGCCGGGACCTGACCCCCGAGCAGGCACGCGAACACATCCTCGGCTACACGATCCTCAACGACTGGTCAGCCCGCGACCTGCAAGGCCGCGAGATGAAGGTCAAACTCGGCCCGGCCAAGGGCAAGGACACCTCCACCACCCTCGGCCCCTGGCTGGTCACCGCCGACGAACTGGAACCCCACCGCAACCCGGAGGGCTTCCTCGACCTCACACTGACCGTCCAGGTCAACGGCGAGACCGTCGGTCAGGACCGGCTGGCCAACATGGCCTGGACGTTCGAGGAGATGGCAGCGTACGCCTCCCGCGGCACCTGGATCCGCCCCGGCGACGTCCTGGGCTCCGGCACCTGCGGCAACGGCGGCTGCCTGGCCGAACTCTGGGGCCGCGGCGGCACCTTCGACCCCCCGCCGCTTGCCCCCGGCGACGTCGTCACCATGACGGTCGAGGGTATCGGCACCGTCAGCAACACCGTCATCGAAGGAGTGGCGCCGGTCCCTCTGCCCTCCGCCCGCCGCAGGCAGTGACCCCCTACCGGCTGGAATCGGGCCGGAGCAACGGATCTCCCTCGCGCAAGGCCTCACCCTCTGAGCAACCTGCCTCTGTCAGATCCCTGTGCCCGACACAGCGTCCGGCACAGGGGAAAGGCATGAACAACGTGGACAAGGCCATGGCCTCGACCGCCGCCGCAGTCGCCGACGTCCCGGAAAGGGCCCTCGCTGACGGTGGGCAGCTTCGGGCTGTGCGGCATCCCCACCGTGCTCATGGGCGACCTGCACGCGCAGGGTGCTGGCGGTCTGTGCGTGGTCTCCAACAACTACGGCGTGGACGGCCAGGGCCTCGGCATCCTGCTGGCCGACGGCCGCATCACCCCGGCTGACCGGCTTCTACGAGGGCGAAAACAAGGAGTTCGCCCGCCAGTACCTCTCCGGTGAACTGGAAGTGGAACTCACCTCACAGAATGATGTGGTGTTTGCTGCCCGGGCATGCGCGATCGACCGTGCTGGCTCCACTTTGGGCCCCTGCGGGCTGCTCCGACGTGGGAGGAGCCGATCACCACCCGAGACCAGTCCAGCTGGTTCCTTCGATGTTTCAGTGCGGCTCGCGCGACGGACAAGCCCAGGTGGCGTGAGTCGATGGCCAGCCGATCATCGCGAAGTACACCGAAGACATCCTCAGCGCGGCCTACCGCTTCCACCCGTTCGACTTCGTCCCCAAGACGGGCGTCAGCCACTTCCAGGTGAGCGGTATCAGCCTGGCCGACGTGGACCTCGGCGGGCACACCTCGGGCTACCTGTGGTCGCCGAGCGGGCACTCCCAGGGATCCGGGGCACGGGGCACGGGGCACGGGGCACAGGAATGTCGCATGCGGTTGGACCGTGATCCATCCACCGTCTGGCGGGTCGACGGCGCCGAACCCGCTGTCCCCTGGCAAGCCGACCTGCCCCGCCCGGCCGTCGTCACCTCGTACACGCTGACGGCCGCCCCCGACCGCCTCGAGCGACCACCCCCGGCAGTGGACGCTCGATGCGTCGTAGGACGGGACCACCTGGACGACCCTCGACACGCGGAACCCGGGGGCTCGTCAGCCGCGGCGAGCGCCGGACTTCCCCCGCAACCAACAGCACGGCCTACCGCGTCTACCGGCTCACCCTGACCCCCGGCGCGTCCTCCACCGGCTGCCAGATCGCGCCAGCGAGCAAGGGCTTCGACACCCGCGCCCAGCGCACGATCGTCCACTACCGGCGCACCCTCGACTTCGTCGAGGGCATCCGCCGGCCGGTCCGCTGATGTCATGGTCTTCCGGTACACGTCCGACCGTACCGACGGACTCTCCGGAGCGATCTCGCTGACGTCCGCGCAGGACGCTGGTCGCCGGAGCACGGGCCGTGCGAGGGCGGCCGCACTCAAGTGCGGTTCCCGCGTGCCGGGCCACGGCCGCGGACATACAGGTGCGCCTCGCGCCGAACTTCTGCACCAGTACGTGTCGGCAATCGAGGCCCTGAGACACACGCCGGACAACCGCGACCTGTGATCAGGCATCGACGCGCCGGCGTTTCAACGCGATTCGCGCGACTCAATCGTCCAGTACCCCTTGCGCACATCCCGGACCTCCTCCGGCACCGGCAGCTGCGGATCCACGTACCCCCTCACCCATTCAATGGGCGCTCCGTCCGCGTCGTGCAGCGTGATGACTGCGACGGAGACCGGAGTGTCGAGGTAGAGGCCCAGGTGACGGGAGACGATCGGCGGGGGCGTGGTGGCCTGCATGCGTCGGCGGATCGTGGCGACGTCGATGCCCTCCGCTTTCAGGATCGACATCATCGGCTTGGAGCGGAGATCCTCCGGGCTGTGGCGTTCGCCGGTCTCCGGGAGCTGCACGTTGTGCAGCACGACGTGTGGCCGGCCCTCGTAGACCCGCAGCCGAACGCACTCCCACAACTTGCTCCCCGGTTCGAATCCGAACGCTCGGCATGCCTCTGCGGGAACGACCGCGACACCGCAGCGCAGGAGTTCGTATCCGTACTCGGACGACTCGTCCTCCGGGTAGAACACGGGGAGGTCACTCGCGTCGCCGGGGAGAGGTGGGATGTAAATAGCTCTGGGACGTCTGCCGCGACCCCGCTCGACGAGGCCTTCTTCGCCCAGGCGCTCCAGCGGGGTTCTTGCGGTCACCAGGCTGACGTTGAACCGCTCGGCAAGCTCACGCTCACCGGGAAAGTCGGTCCGTCCCACCCAGAGCCCGTCGAGGATCTCCGAGCGCAGTTGCCGGTAGATCTGCTGCTGCATCGGGACGTCCGGGTTCAGGACGTCACCGTCATCTGCCGTCGGAACAGTGGTTCCTGGTGCGGCAGCACCGGACTTCTGGGGCATGGAGCCCGCCTTTCGTAACCAAGCGCAAGCAAGGGGCGACCTCCATTGTCGCCGACCGACGCTTGACAATCTACATTTCCCCTATGAATATGTGATTCAGGGTTTTACGCTTCGCAAACCTTCCTTCCTGTCGCCCTGTGAGGACATGGCATGACTGCACAGAACAGGTATCAACTGCCCGATATGCCGCTTCCCGAGCTGTTCGTCGCTTCCGAGCGGCGGGCGCGCGGCAGCGTCAACGCCTACCGAATGGATCAGCTTCCGGCTGGTACACAGCGGGAGTTCGTCGACGTCACAGCCTCGGACGGTGCGTTCTCCTTCGGGCTCCTGCATCTGCCGCCGGGACCGCGGCCGAAGGCCGTCGCGGTGTTCATGCACCCGCGTGAGAACCAGTCACGGCAGTACATGAGCCCCGCTCTGCTCACGGCCGGGTACGCGGTGTGGGGGCAGACGAGCCGTGCACTGAACAACGACACCGACATGGTCCACGAGGAAGTCATCCTGGACACCGCGGCGGGCATCCGGATGCTCAAGGAGCGGGGCTTCGAGAAGATCGTGCTGATCGGCAGCAGCGGAGGAACCTCCCTGCTCGCCTACTACCAGTGGCAGGCGTCCCTCCCGCCCGAGGAGCGCCTCACCCACGGCCCGCACGGCGAGCCGACCCGGTTCGCCGCCGAGGAGATGCCTCCGGCCGACTTCTACGTCGCGCTGGCCCCGCACGCTGGCGAGGGCGTCTTCCTGCTCAACATGCTGGACCCGGCCGTCGTCGACGAGTCCAACCCGACAGCCGTCGACCCCGAACTGGACATGTTCAACCCCGCCAACGGCTATCAGCCGTTCCCGGAGCCCAGTAAGTACGACACCGACTGGCTGACCACGTACCGCGCGGGGCAGCGGGCCCGGGCCCGGCGTATCGATGTCCTCGCCCGGACCCTGCTCGCCGACTACCAGGAGGCGAGGCAGGTCGCCGACCTGGAGCAACTCAGCTCGCCCACAGCGCGCAGGGCGTTGATGTCGCCGTACCTGACCATTTACGGCACGGTCGCCAACCCCGCCCACACCGATCCCACGATCCACCCCAACCACCGGATCCCCGGCAGCATCTTCTCTTATGGCCACCCGCTGCGCGGCAGCTACGGCCCCCAGGCGGCGGGGCGGCTACTCACCGCTCGGGCATGGCTGTCGACCTGGAGCGGACTGTCCGCCCAGGCCGAGTGGACGCACGCCGCCGAGCACATCGACGTGCCCACCCTCGTGGTCCTGCCCATGGGCGACACCGACGCGTACCCGGAGGAGCAGGAGGAGATCTTCTCCCGTATCCCGGCGGCCGACAAAACGTTCACCACCCTCGACCACGCCCACCACTACCTGTTCCTGCTGCCGAACGCACCGGTCGACTACAACCCGCGCGCCAAGGCCGGCCAGATCATCACCCAGTGGCTTGACGAGCGCGTCGACGCTTCCTGACCCCCGCTCCAGCCAAGACTCTCTGGAGGCAGCAATGCCGTACTACCGTTCCGTGGGACAGGTGCCCCACAAGCGCCACACCCAGTTCCGCAAGCCCGACGGCGGCCTGTACCGCGAGGAGTTGATGGGCACCGAGGGCTTCTCCTCGGACTCCGCCCTCCTCTACCACACCTACGCGCCGACCGACCTGTTGGCGGTGGACACCTGGGACATCCCCGATCAGGAGTCCCAACCCAACCACCCGCTCAAGCCGCGCCTGGTCCAGACCCACAAGATCGACGAAGGCGGCGACACGGTCACCAGCCGACGGCTGATCGCGGTCAATCAGGACGTGCGCGTCAGCTATGTCGTCGCCGACCGGCCCAGCCCGCTGTACCGCAACGCCATCGGCGACGAGATCTACTTCGTGGAGTCCGGCACCGCCCGCGTCGAGACCGCCTTCGGCGTCCTGGACGTCGGAGCGCGCGACTTCGTCATCATCCCCACCTCCGCCACCCACCGCTGGATCCCCACCAGCGACGAGCCCGTACGACTGCTCATCCTGGAGTCCACCGGCACCATCCACCCGCCCAAACGCTACGTCTCCACCAGCGGCCAGTTCCTGGAACACTCCCCCTACTGCGAGCGGGACCTGCGGGCCCCCTCCGAGCCGTTCATCGTGGAGGGCGAAGGCGTCGACGTGTACGTACGCCACCGGGCCGGCGGCACCCGATACACCTATGCCCACCACCCCTTCGACGTCGTCGGCTGGGACGGGCATCTGTACCCGTACGCGTTCAGCATGGACGACTTCGAGCCGATCATCGGCCGCATCCACACGCCACCGCCCACCTTCCAGGCCTTCGAGGCCCCGGGGTTCGTGATCTGCGCGTTCGTACCGCACAAGGTCGAGTACCACCCGGACGCGGTCATCGTCCCGTACAACCACGCCAACGTGGACTCCGACGAGCTGGTGTTCTACGCCGCCGCGGCGGGTGGCGCACGTAGCGGAAACGGTATCGGCCAGGGTGCGATCACCTGGCACCCGGCCGGCTTCATCCACGGCCCGCACGCCAACGAGCTGGAGCGTGCCGTCGAGGCCTACAACGCGGGCCTCATCGAGATCAAGAACGCGTGTGCCGTCATGATCGACACCTTCCGCCCGCTCGACCTCGGCGAGGCCGCACTAGCCACCGAGGATTCCGACTACATCGCCACTTGGCGCAACGCCTGACCTCACGGCCACAGGGGTGCCACGGCATCGGCGCCGTGGCACCCCCGCACCACCCACAGCCACCGCATGTCCGAGAGTGCCGGTCCCCCTCCCCTGGAGAATCACCATGCGTGCCGATGAGGTCACCAGCCGAGTGACTACCCCACTGACCGCGCCTGCCTACCCGGTGCCTGTCGGCTCCCGGTTCATCGACCGGGAGTACCTCAACATCGTCTACCGCACCGATCCCGAAGCGTTGCGGGCCGTCGTACCCGAACCTCTGGCGGTACCAGAGCCTCTGGTGCGCTTCGAGGTCATGCACATGGGTGACGTCGCCGGCTTCGGCCCCTACACCGAAGCCGGCATCGCTGTCCCGGTGGAGTTCGAGGGTGAGCAGGGCGAGTACCTGCACTCCATGTATCTCGACAACTTCCCGGCCACGGCGGCCGGGCGTGAGCTGTCCGCCTATCCCAAGGTGCTGGGTGCCCCTCGCCTCTACGCCGACCACGGAACCCTCGTCGGCACCCTCGACATCGGCACCCTGCGCGTAGCCACCGCAACCATGGGCTACAAGCACCGGCGGCTCGACCCGGACGAGGCGCTCCGTCAGATCACCGTGCCGACGTACATGGTGAAGATCATCCCGGGCTACGACCTGCGGCCCCGTGTCGCCGACCTCGTCCGCACCCAGATCACCGACATCACCGTCAAGGAGGCCTGGAGCGGGCCCGCCCGTCTCCAGCTCTTCGAGCACGCTCTCGCCCCGCTCGCCGACCTCCCCGTCCGCGAGGTCGTCTCGGCGAGCCACATCCTCACCGACCTTGCGCTGGCCCCCGCGAAGCCCGTCTTCGACTACCTCGCGTAACAACCATCCGCTCTGTTTCAGGAGGCGACGACGATGTCATCCCCGATTCCAGTGTCGAACCGGGCCACGCCCCACGGAGGGCTGTACCTCCGTCGTGGCGGCAAGCCGGACGGCCCCGTGCTGGTACTCCTGCACGGCGGCATGGGAAGCGGCGACGCCTGGCGTGGTGTCGAGCAGATCCTGGAAGAACGCTGGCCGGGCGGATGGATCGTGCCCGACCTGCCTGGGCACGGTCGCTCTCCCCGACTGACCCACTACAGCCTAGGCAGAATTGCAGCCCAGGTTGCCGAAGCCGTGGCCGGGCAGGTGGGTCCCGGCGTGCCGGTCAACGTCGTCGGGCACTCTCTCGGTGGACTGGTCGCCCTCGCACTGGCCAGCGGATGGTTCGGCATCGACGTGGCCACAGTGTGCGCGATGGGCGTGAAACCTGTCTGGTCCGCCGAGGAGAAAGCCTTTGTCGCCGCTATGGCCGCTTCCCCTGCGCCCGTGTTCCCCTCCCGCAACGATGCCGTACGGCATCTGGCGATGATGCCCCCAACAGCGGATCTGCTCCCGGCCGAGTCCCTCCTGTGGGAATCCACGGTGATCGGCGACGACGACCAGTGGCAGGCGGTGGCAGACCCCGCCTCCCTGCCGGTGCACGACCTACCACCGCTGATCGCCGCCTGCCGGGCCCAGGAGATCCTGCTGGCCGCCGGCGAACACGACCCGCTGTGCCCGCCGTCCAGACTCGCCACCGTCTATCCCTCGGCCATGGCGCTGGCCGGAGCTGGCCACTACCCCCATATCCAAACCCCCGAAGCGGTCTGGCCCTTGCTTGACCACCTGCTCCAAACAGCGCTCCTCACCGGGAAGAGCACTCCGCAGATGTGAGGTCAGGCCCCGGAGAACCCTCTCCGGGGCCTGACCCGCCTCTCTCGGCGTCTCGCGCGATACCCCTTGCCGACCACCTTCCAGGCCCGACGGCCCTCTACCGCCTCCAAGGAGAAGTCATGTCCAGTCATCGGATCGGCCTGCTGGTGCCGAGCTCCAACACCACCATGGAGACGGAGATCCCGGAGATCCTCCGCCGACAGAGCGAACTGACGGGTGATCAGTTCACCTTTCACGCAAGCCGTATGCGGATGAAGACCGTGGAGGCGAGCGAGCTGGCGGCGATGAACGCCGATGCTGGCCGGGCCGCCGTGGAACTCGCCGACGCGCAGGTCGAGGTGATGGCGTACGCGTGCCTGGTAGCGATCATGTCCCAGGGCAATGCCGCGCACCGGGGTATCGAGGCGGACCTGACGCGAACCGCCGCCGAGAACGGCTGCGCGGTGGACGTGCTGTCCAGCGCCGGGGCCCTGGTGGAGGGCCTGCACCACCTCGGCGCGCGCAAGGTGGCCATCGTCACTCCGTACATGAAGCCGCTCACGGCCCTGGTCGCCGGATACATCGAGGCCGAAGGCATCGAGGTACGTGACGCCGTCAGCCTGGAAGTGGCCGACAACCTCGCTGTCGGCCGCCTCGACCCCTCCCGGCTGCCCGACATCGCCGCAGGCCTCGACACCCGGGACGTTGACGCCGTCGTGCTGTCCGCCTGCGTGCAGATGCCGTCCCTGGCCGCCATCCCTTCCGCTGAGCAACGCCTCGGCCTGCCGATCGTCACCGCGGCCGCCGCGACCTCCTGGAAGATCCTGCGCGCCCTCGGTCTGGACACCGTTGCCGAGGGCGCGGGCGCCCTGCTCAAAAAGCACTGACCAGCCAGGACTGCGTGAGCAGCGCCCTCAGTCGCCGCCATGTGCTCGAGACCGGCACCGACTCCTTCCGCCTCGCCCAGACCCGGGCCAGGGCCGAACAGACCGCAGGCTGACGCTCACAACAGTCCCTCGTCCCGCGGCCGCTTCGAGCCGGGGTATTCTCCCGCACGCCCCGGGCGCCGCGAGGACGATCCCGCGCGAGGCCCGCATGCCCGGAAAGCACACGCGGGCCTCGCGCCGGGGGGGGGGGCCGCCCCCCCCCCGCCCACCGAGGAGGGCACCCCCACCCCCACCACCCGGGGAAGGGCCATACATTTTTTCTTCCGGGAACAAAAACACAAAGACACCTCCCCACC
>NZ_JBVIHJ010000001.1:271498-302052 GCF_055570355.1 Streptomyces sp. NPDC031225
GTCCGCCTTTGTTCTGCTTTCGACCAGGCCCTCCCCCGCCCCCCACCCCCCCCCCCCCCCCCCCCCCCCCCTCCCCCCCCCCCCCTTCCCCCCCCCCCCCCCCCCCCCCCCCCCCCCCCCCCCCCCCCACACCCGCCACCGACGTGGAAGTGCCCGCGCGTTCTCCTGGACGGACACACGGCCAGCACGCTCCCGGCCGCAGCCTCAACGGCGCCGACTCCGTCGTGGCCTCTCCAGAAGGACGACACACACGACGGCTCACGACACTGTGCAGGGCCTTCGCGAAATGAGCCCCGGAGCGGCTGGCCAGAGCCACGGTCACCGCCTCCAGCACCCTGCGCAAGGCCGGAGTCCGCCTGCCGTACCCCACGGTGAGTCCATCGACCTGCCCGGCGAACGTACGGCGCGGACAACCAGCGTTCTCGCAGTACAACCGCCGCACGGACAGATCGATCCGTATCGCCTGATCACCCACCGGGCCATCGGCAAGGTGCCGTTCGTAGGTGCTGTGTATCCGCTCGGACGGCGTCGCGCAGTCGGGACAACTCACGACGACGTTCCGGGTTCTGGCCACAACGTGGACCGCACCGTCCGCCGGGACGACAGCGTCCACCAGCACGTGTCGAGGTACGGGAACAGCACGCTGACGAGCTCGTCACACCGCACCACGGTCCCAGACGACGCTACGTCCCTGCCCTTGAATCCCGGTGATCGTCCTCACGGAATGTGTGACTGATCCTCCAACTCATCGACAAAGCCACAGCTCCTCGGCGCTCACCGTGGCCGCGGCGCGCTGGGTGACGAAAGCGACGGGCACTTCACCCGGGTGTCGGTCGGGGCGTCCGACGGCCGCGGACGCGACGACATCCGGATGCCTGTCGAGGACTTCCTCGATGAGGGCGGGGTCGATGTTGTGGCCCCTGCGGATGATGAGGTCCTTCGCACGCCGGCGGAGCCACAGATGGCCGTCGTCGTCCAGGCAACCCAGGTCGCCGGTCTCCAGCCAGCCGTCGAACACCTTGCCCGCGGAGTCGAGCCGCAATGTTCCGTCCGCCGCGTCGCGCACGTATCCCGGGAACACATTGGGCCCCGACACCAGGACGGCGCCAACGGTGCCGGGCGGCAGGTCCTCCACGGGTGCGCCGGTCGAGTCCAGTCTCGCCACTTTGATCCGCTGGTATGGCATACGGATGCCGACCGATCCGGGTGGGGTGAACGTCGAGCCGCATGTGCCCTCCGTCTTTCCCCACCCTTCGTACAGGGGTGCCTCGGTGTGCTTCTCGAACGCGGTACGCACGCCGTCCGGAAGGAGGCTGGCTCCGACCAGGACGAATTCGAGGCTGGAGATGTCGGCGCCCACCGGTACCTGGGTGAGCGTCGAGCAGACGGTGGGGACGGCGCTGAACGCGGTGACCCGGTAGCGGTCGACGATGCGCCAGAACAGCTGCCGGTATCGGGAGTCGCGGAAGCCCGCCTGCCCGAGACTCACTACGGTTGCGCCGCTCAGGACAGGCGCCAGACCGGTGATCAGGATGGCGTCGACGTGGAAGATCGGCATGCCGCACAACAGCGTCCCGCCCTCCCGGTACCGGAAGACGAGAGTCACCTCCCAGGCCATGTAGACCTGGTTGCGGTGCGTGTGGGCAGCGATTTTCGGGGCGCCAGTCGTGCCTCCGGTGTGGATGAGTGCGGCGATGTCCTGCTGGCCGGGGGGTCGGCTGCCGTCGCTCAGACGGTTGGACGGGCAGGCTCTGGCCGCTGTCAGCGGCAGCACCTCCAGCCCGTCCACCGCGGGCGGCGGAACTTTGCCGCCGACGACGAGCAGCGTGCGCACGGAAGGCACCGCCGCTGCCACCAGCAGGGCCTTCTGCCACAGGTGAAGGCCTGGTCAGGGCCGGGGACCACCAAGACACGTGAGTCGGCCCGGCGGAGGATGTCGCCGATGTGTTCCTCGGCCAGCGACGGGTTGACGGGGTTGGCCGTGGCGACTGCCTGGGCACCCCAGAGCAGTTTCACATATCTCGGGAATATTCGGCAGCAGCAGGGACACGGTGTGATGGCGCCGCACTCCCCGGCCGGTCTGGAGGTTGGCGACCTGATGGACGCGTTCGAGCAGGTTCCGGTGGGTGATCGTGTGCGGTGACCGGAAGTCGCCGTCAGCGGGCAGGACGTGGAAGGCCGGTGCGTCACCGAATCGTTCGGCGCTGCGGACCAGCAGGTCGTAGGTGCTGGACGGCAGGTACCGCTGCTCCCCACACTGACTCCGTTCCTGATGCCCCACGTGCTACAGGACTTCCCGCCAAGCCGTCCCGGTCTGCACGTGGACTTCCTGGAAGGGTCGGCGGAGGAGTTGCGGGAGTGGGGCTCAGGGGACGCTGCGATGCCGGCCTCAGCTACCTGCACCGCATTCCGCAGCGCTGGAGCCGCGGCCGACATCCGGCACCGGACGATGAGTTTCGTGTCGGCGCGCTCCCTTGTCGCCCGGGGAATCGGCTGGTCGCTCCTGGTGCAGCGACCAGCCATTGATGTCAGTTACGAGGCGCTGTCAGTGGCCAGTCTGGAGGTCCTCGACGACATCGAGGAACTCGAGATCGTGCTGGCGCTGCCAGCCGGCGCGCGGCCGACGCGCAAGACGCACGCCTTCGCCGACTTCCGCCTTCAAGCCTTCAAACATTCACCGGGTGGAGCCGGCAGTCCGTCGCCGGTCGTCGGGTGATGACCATGACGTCAGGCGGTCACCGCCCGGAGAGCCACATACGCCAGGGCTACGAGCGCGAGCACCATGGAGGGGATGATTGCCTTGCCAGGATCCTTGGCTCGGGTGTGGGCTACGGCGGCCCCGGCCATCAGCAGGATGAGGCCGACACCGGCCGCGACACCAAGCCAAGCCAGCCACAAGCCGATGACAGCGCCGGCGGCGCCGAGCACCTCAAGGACACCGATCACTCGATACAGGCCGTGGGACACGCTGAGGTGGTCGGCCTGTTCCGTGGTCTTGGCCTGGCCAACGGCTTTGGGGATGCCTGCGGCCAGATAGGCCAGAGCCAGTAGGGCGCCGACTACTGCGGTGGTGATGAACATCGCTGATCTCCCGTGATGTGGATGGACGGTCGGTGACGGCATGCGCCGTGCGGTGCCGAGGACGTGGAAAGCGACGGGTATGGCCGTCGATTCAGGCAAGATTCTGCTGGTACGTGGTCGCACCTTCGGTCAGGCTCAGCAGGAATCGTCGCGCGGCGATGTTCTCCTCTCGTGCCTGCTGCCAGGCTTCGGGAGATGTGCGCTGCCAGCGCCGCACCTGTGCGTTGCGTTCCGCGAGGAGACCGATCACGGGGACGAGGTCTGTCGCGGCGATGCCAAACTGATCGCACAGTTCGTCGCCCAGGATGCGGCGGGCGAAGGCAGCGACGAGGTTCCCGGTGAGCGGGAGTGGAGTCTTGAAGGCAAGCTCTGACAGGAACCCGGTCACCACCTCCAGGAGCGCGGAGCTGAGAGCGCGGGCATTCTCGTCGGGGACTCCGCTGATCGCCACAAACGCGTCGTACAACTCGGCTGCACCTTGGTGATCCACGATGTCGCGGTAGAAGGCCGGATCGACACCCAAGAGATGGGCGACCTGGTGCCAGTAGCGGTACATGGCGGCCAGTTCCTCGTCGGTGAAGACGACGCCCAGCCTCTCCAGCGCACGGAAGGGGCTGTAGGTGAAGTCGAGCCAGGTGCGCGCCAGGTCGACCTGGTTGATCGGTACACCCAGAGTGTCCGCATCCCAGCCGTGTCGCATACTCGTGGCGCGTACCCGGGCGTGCATCAGCCGTACCTGCACTGTGTCGACGTAGCCGGGACCTCCCCGTTCCATGCCGCCCGGCAGTACGACGTTGTTGAGCCACTTGCCGGTCTCCTGCAGCCGACGCTGCGTGGTGCTCACCAGTCGGCCCGTGCCGGTGAGGACGCGCGCGATGCGCGGCGCGCTGTATGTGAGCAGCAGGGAGTCCAGCGACAGGACGATCTGGGTCCAGATCGGCTCGACGGACAGAAAAGCAGCTTCTCCGGCGGCGAACCGATCGGTCTCGACCCAGTCGGGGGTGGCTTCGCTCTCGCGTAGCAGAGCGGCAATCGCGGGCGGGACGTCGGCCAGCGAAGACAGCCCGCCCCGCAGTCCCTCATTCAGAATCTGGCGGCCCGCTGCTCCGAGCTCGTCCAGTTCCGCGATGACGGCGTCGGCGATGGGATCGCCGATGTGCAGCGACCGTTCGATGAGGGCCGTTCGCTCATCTGTTACGGAGTGGGGGGTCATGGTGGCTCCCAGGGTTCGGAGTGTTGACGCGTGCGCGGTCTGGCTGTCACTCAGTCCGCGATAGGGGGCAATCACCTAAGTTACTAAGATTAAGTGAAAGGTCAAGCCTTCAGGCAACGGAGCCAGACGCGCCGGGGTCGTAATCCCCTCGCGAGTAATCGATCTGCGGCACGGCAGCACGATCGGACATCCGCGCGACGCGGCTCGGCCGCACCGGCTGACTGCCACTACTCCGCGTACACATGGCCGCGCCGCTCCAGCACCGCACGGCGATACCACTCTGCTGCAGCACGCCATGTTGCACTGCGGCACTCCTGAGACTACTTAGCGCTCGATAGATCAGTGCCGCCCAGGTTCACCCATCACCAACCGCTGCAGTTGCACAAACCGGGTGAAACACTACTAATCGGCTGCATCTTTCGGCGAGGATACTCCAAAATAACCCATGCACGCCTATGGCATTTACCTAGCGTTCGTTCATATGGTCTGGCCCGAACCTATTGCTGTACGCGAGAGGCGTACAGGGCAGGCAGCCCGGCAATGCATGGCGCCTCACCCAGGCACGGCGAGGCAGCCGTAGCACCTTCACAGGTCGGGCCACGGAACCCCAACGACGCGCCCTTCCCCCACCGCATGTGTCACACGAGCCGCAAGGCCCTTCTCGACATGCCAGGAGGCCCTACATGTCCCAGCCCATCACGTCGCCGCCCACCGACGCCGACACACGCACCAGCCTCAGCACGCCCGCGCTCGGCGCCTGGCTGTGGCGACGCCGGCTCGACGAATACCCCACCACCGGCCGACGCTTCACGTATCTGGCCATCGTCGTGGTGGTGACGGTCCTGTTCTACTACGAGCTCAACGTGCAGTACGCGGTCTCGGCCTCAGTCATGGGTCGCTACGACATGTCGTTCCGGTACTTTCTCGGGATCAGTGTCATAGGCGGTGTCGCCGGTGCGCTCGGGTCCCTTGCCGCCGGCCTGGCGGACCGCTGCGGTCGGGCGAACCTGGTCGTCTACGGTGTCCTGGCATCGGCCCTGATCGTGCTCTTCGCCCTGCCGAACGCACCCGGCAAGACGTCGTATCTGATCATCTTCGCGGCGCTGAGCGCGGTGGAGGGAATGGCCCTGGTGGCTACTCCCGCCCTGGTCCGGGACTTCTCACCACAGCTCGGCCGGGCCACGGCGATGGCTTTCTGGGGTGCTGGACCCATCGTCGGCACGCTGCTCGCCACCCAGGTGGTAAGCCGTACTTTCGAGGGCTCGACCACCTGGCAGGACGAAATGCGCTACGCGGGCGTCGCCGGGCTGATCGTGTTCCTCATCGCCCTGTTCGGCCTGCGTGAGCTCTCGCCTAGGCTGCGCGACCAGATCATGGTGAGCCTGCGCGACCGCGAACTGGTGCAGGCCCGCGCATTCCACATGGACCCGGGACACATCCAGCGGGGGCAGTGGCGGCAGATGCTGCGTCTGGACATCGTGGGCACCGCCTTCGCTGTGGCCCTCTTCTCGCTGTTGTACCTCTCCGTCATCGGCAACTTCGTGCTCTACCTCTCGACCACCCATGGCTACAGCGAGCAGCGTGCCAACGCCCTGCTGAACTGGTTCTGGATAAGCAACCTGTGCGGAGCCGTGGTAGGCGGCCTGCTCTCCGACCGCTTGCGGGTGCGCAAGCCCTTCATGCTGGCCGGGGGCCTCGGCTCCGTGGCGGTAACCATCGTTTTCGCGCTGGTCAACACGAGCACGGGGACCGGCTATTACACCTTCGCCTGGCTGCTTGTCGCCATGGGCGCTGTCACCAGTCTGACGTTCACTCCGTGGCTGGCCGGGTTCACCGAGACCGTGGAGCGGCGGAATCCGGCGGCGACGGCGGCCGGTCTCGCCGTCTTCGGCAGCGCGCTACGGCTGGTCGCGGCCGTGTCGGCCGCTCTGCTGCCCCTGGTGGTCACCGCAGTGGAGCCTCTGGTGCAGCATGGTGCCGAGGTCCAGGCCGCGGCACGACAGTCCGCCCCGGCGGCAGCCATCATCAAGGCTCACCCGAAGGTCTTCGCCGAGTTGGCCACGTACGCGCCGGGCGCGATTCCGCCCGCCGTCTCCCTGCGGGCCGCCAAGGAGGTCGGCATCGCGAACCTCGCCGTCGTACAGAAAGCGCAGCCCGAACTGCGCATCCTCAGGGAGCACGGCCCTGCCGTGCAGAAGGCGTCCAGGGACATCGCCGACCAATGGACAACCTGGTGGTGGGTGTGCCTCGGCGGTCAGGTTGCCTTCCTGCCCTTCGTCTTCGTGATGGCGGGCCGCTGGCGCCCCCGCAAGGCACGCGAGGACTTCGAAGCCCATGAGCGGGCCGTCGCCCGAGAACTCGCCGCGTTGCCGGCCACGACCGGCTGATCCGTCCGGCCCGCGAGTGGTGCCGGGGTCCCGCAGCAGGGACCCCGGCCACTTCTGTGGGACTTGGCCACCGCTCCGTCGCACGCGCAGTCAGCTTCACCCGGTCCGCCGCGCTATCGGTACGGGCGGCGACAGAGGTCGCCTCGGCATCGGGCGGCTCCGCCAGGGACTCTGTTTCCGGTCTTGCGCGGCAGGGCACCGGCGCCGTCCCCGTCGCCCTGCCGATCGTCACCGCGGCCACCGCCCCGGGGCGCCGGCGCCCGGCTCAAGAAGCAATGACCAGCCAGGACTACGCAAGAAGTGCCCTCAGTCGCTCCACCAGACGAACTCGGGCGATGTGCGTGTCCGCCAGCGGCGTGACCATAAGCGTGCTGACTCCGGCTGCCGCGAACTCGGCAGCATGCTCCTTGACGTAGCTCTCCGGGCCGATGAGCGAGACGGCCCTGATGAGTTCCTCCGGCACGGCGGCGGCCGCCTCGTCCTTCCTCCCGTCGAGGTAGAGATCCTGGATCAGCTCAGCCTGGGCCTCGTACCCGTAGCGACGGGTGAGCTCGTTGTAGAAGTTCTTCCCCCGGGCACCCATGCCACCGATGTAAAGGGCGAGCATGGGCCGGACCCGGTCGAGCAGGGCGTCGGTGTCCTCGCCGATGGCCAGGGACACAGGAGCCATGACATCCAGTGGCCCCAGCGCCGGGTCTCGCAGTGCGTGTCCTGCGGTGAGCGCGGCGCCCCACACGTCCTCGGCCCTGCCCGGGTGGAAGTAGATCGGCTGCCATGCCTGGGCGATCTCCGCTGCGAGTGCCACGTTCTTCTGACCGATCGCGGCCAGTGAGACAGGGATGTCGGCGCGGACCGGGTGGTTGATCAGCTTGAGCGGCTTGCCCAGCCCCGAGCCTCGCGGTGGCGCCAGCGGAATCTGGTAGTGCGCACCGTCGTACATGACCTGTTCGCGGCGCCACACCTGGCGGCAGATGTCCACGATCTCGCGGGTCCGGGCCAGCGGAGCGTCGTAGGGCACACCGTGGAATCCCTCGATCACCTGGGGGCCGGAGGCGCCGAGT
This sequence comes from Streptomyces sp. NPDC031225, assembly GCF_055570355.1. Taxonomy (NCBI): domain Bacteria; kingdom Bacillati; phylum Actinomycetota; class Actinomycetes; order Kitasatosporales; family Streptomycetaceae; genus Streptomyces; species Streptomyces sp. NPDC031225. Next base: position 279,241 of record NZ_JBVIHJ010000001.1, read on the forward strand.
CCGAGCATGAACCGGCCGTCGGACACATAGTCCAGACCGGCGGCCGTCATCGCGGTGAGCGTAGGAGTACGGGTGTAGATCTGGAGAATCCCGGACGCGATCTGGAGACGTTCGGTCTTCGCGGCGATGTAGCCGAGCTGGCTGATCGCGTCGAAGGAGTACGCCTCCGCCACCGCCACCAGCTCCAGGCCGGCGCGCTCATAGTCAGCAAGCTCGACGACCGTTTCTCGGAAGCCACCGCTGTAGCTGAGAGACATGCCGATGCGCATCGTGTTCCCCTTCGTCGCGGAATGCAGGACCGTTACCGTACTTATCGGTCGATAGATAGTCCATGCCCTTGGCGGCCAGTGATCCGGCCCCCACCGCTACAACCGCTGTTCGGCGCTGGCGCGTATTGACATGACGTATTGTGCATCTTAGCTTAGCGATCGTTAAGTCAGCTTGGAGTGGGGAGTCGCCGGTGTCGTCCGATGAGGTAGTCCTGGCCGAGAGCCACGATGGTGTCGCCGTAATCACTCTCAACCGGCCAGAAGCACGTAACGCAGTCAACCTCGCCATGGCGCAGGGCCTCGCGGCCGCGCTCGACGAGCTGGACCGTCGCGACGACCTCGCCGTTGGGGTACTCACCGGGGCAGGGCGGAGCTTCTGCGCCGGAATGGACCTCAAGGCATTCCTCGCGGGCGAGAGCCCGACAGTCGACGGCCGCGGGTTCGCCGGTATCACCCAAGCCCCGCCCCGCAAGCCCCTGATAGCCGCAGTCGAAGGCCACGCCCTGGCAGGCGGGTGCGAGATCGTACTCGCCTGCGACATGGTGGTTGCCGCGGACAACGCACAGTTCGGTCTGCCCGAAGTCAAGCTCGGCCTGATCGCGGCGGCCGGCGGCCTGCTCAGGCTGCCCGACCGCATCCCGCAGCAGGTGGCCATGGAACTGGTGCTCACCGGGGACCCCCTGGACGCCCGGCGTGCCCACGCCCTGGGCCTGGTGAACCGGCTCACAGAACCGGGCGGCGCGCTCGACGGCGCGCTGGCACTCGCCAGGTCCATCGCCGCCAATGGTCCGCTCTCGGTGCGGATGACCAAACATGTACTCCGGGAAATCCCCTCATGGCCCGCGGAAGAGCGCTGGGAACGCCAGCTTCCACTCATGAACCAGGTCCTGACATCAGAGGACGCCCAGGAAGGCGCCCGCGCGTTCACCGAGAAGCGCCGGCCGAAGTGGACAGGACGGTGAACACCGACTCCCCCTCGAAGCAGCCCGGCTCCGGGCCGCTCACCGGAATCCGCGTCGTCGAACTCGGCGGAATCGGCCCCGGACCGTTCTGCGGGATGCTCCTGGGCGACCTGGGCGCGGATGTGATCCGAATCGACCGCCCAGCAGAGGCCGGCCGACCGGCCTCCTCCCCTCTGCATCGCAACCGGCGGTCCATCGCAGTCGACCTCAAGCACCCCCAGGGTGCCGAAGCCGTCCTCGATGTCATTGCGGCCTCCGACGCCGTACTCGAAGGGTTCCGTCCAGGTGTCGCCGAGCGGCTGGGGCTCGGTCCCGAGCCATGCCTGGCCCGCAACCCGCGACTGGTCTACGGACGTATGACCGGCTGGGGACAGTACGGACCGCTCGCCCAGGACCCCGGCCACGACATCAACTACATCGCGCTCGCGGGCGCGCTGCACGCCATCGCGCCGCCGGGTGGCGATCCCGTGCCACCGGTCAATCTCGTCGCAGATTTCGGTGGCGGAGGCATGCTTCTCGCGATGGGGCTCGTCAGCGCCCTGCTGCACGCCCGTACGACCGGGCAGGGGCAGATCGTCGATGCCGCGATGACCGACGGCGTGGCCCTTCTGCTCTCCATGACCTACGGATTCCTCGCCGAGGGGGCCTGGCAGGACGAGCCGGGCGCCAACCTGCTCGACGGCGGAGCCCCCTACTACGGCGTATACCGATGCTTGGACGGCCGACACATCGCCGTGGGAGCACTGGAACCCCAGTTCTACGCCGCTCTTCTACGAGTACTCGATCTCCAGAACGACCCCGATTTCACCCGCCAGACGGATACTGCGACTTGGCCCGCCATGCGCAAACGCCTCACGGCGATCTTCGCCACCCGCTCGCGGGAGGACTGGACGAAAGCCTTCGACGGCCAGGCCGCCTGCGTCACCCCGGTGCTCTCCCTCACGGAGGCGGCCGAGCATCCCCACAACACGGCACGCGGAACACACCTCACGCATCACGACGGCAGCCGTCTCCCCGCCCCCGCGCCCAGGTTCAGTCTCTCCCCAGCTTCCCAACCCGCGTCTGCCCCGGTGATCGGCACACACACCGACGAGGTCCTGAAGGACATCGGCTTGAAGGCCGACCACCTCAAAGCACTCCGCAAAGAGGGTGTCATCCGATGAACACGGCGCTCGCTCCGCGCTCCGAAAGCTGTTTCCTATTCTCCCCGTGACCCCAGGAGGTCTCATGCGCCGCACGGTGTTCAACGAAGATCACGAGGCGTTCCGCGCAACGATCCGTGAGTTCATCGCCAAGGAGGTGGTGCCGGTCCACGCCGAGTGGGAGCGCGTCGGACACCCGCCCCGTGACTTCTACCGCAGGCTCGGGGAGCTGGGCATCCTGGGCATCCAGGTACCCCAGGAGTACGGCGGCGCCGGCGAGACCAGCTACACGTACTCCGCGGTCCTCCTGGAGGAGACCGCGCGGGCGGGTGTCGTCTTCGGCAACCAGCAGGTGCACACCGACCTGATTCTTCCGTATCTGCTGGAGTACTGCACGGAGCAGCAGAAGCAGCGCTGGCTGCCGGGCTTCGCCAGCGGCGACATCATGACGGCGATCGCGATGTCGGAGCCGGGTGCCGGTTCGGACCTGGGAGGAATCCAGACGCGCGCCGAACTCTCCGCCGACGGGAGCCACTATGTCCTCAACGGCGCCAAGACCTTCATCTCGGGCGGCGTCCAGGCCGATCTCGTACTCGTCGTCTGCCGGACCTCACCCGTCGGCGGGGAAGACCGGCGGAACGGACTGTCGATCCTGTGCGTCGAGAGTGCCAGCGCGGGGTTCACCGTCGGACGCATGCTCCACAAGATCGGCGGCAAGACCTCCGACACGGCGGAACTGTCCTTCACCGATGTGCGCGTGCCGGCGGAGAACCTCCTGGGTGAGGAGGGCAAGGGCTTTTCATACCTCATGCACAACCTCGCTCAGGAGCGGCTGAGCATCGGGATCGGGGCCTGCGCGAGTGCTGCGGCCGCCTTGCGCTTCACACTCGAATACGTCAAGGACCGCCAGGTCTTCGGCAAGCCGGTCGCGGCATTCCAGAACACCAAGTTCGTCCTCGCGGAGTGCGCCACCGATGTGCAGGCTGCCCAAGTGCTGTCCGACCGGGCGCTGGAGCTGAGCGACGAGGGCAACCTGAGCGCCGTCGACGCCGCCCAGGTCAAGCTCTTCTGCACCGAAGTGGCAGGCCGGGTGATCGACAAATGTCTGCAGTTGCACGGCGGCTACGGATACATGACGGAATACCCCATCGCCCGACTGTACGCGGATACACGGGTCTCCCGGATCGTCGGCGGTACCAGCGAGGTCATGAAGACCATCATCGCCAAGTCACTGGGCCTGTGAGCCACCGGGTTGAGACCGGACACGGGCAGCATCATGCTGGGAACGAGGACACTGAGGACCCCGCCTCCGAAGCACGGTGTGTGACACCGAAATGAGCGGTGATGGACAGCGAAGCCTCTTGGCACGGTGACGAAACCAGTTGCCGTCCTGCCTCGGACACCGCAGTAGTGTCTCTCGATGCCAGGGGCATCATCACCACCTGGAGCGCCGGCGCCGAGCGGTTGCTCGGCTATACGCCCGGCGACATCGTGGGACACACGGCCGCCGGCCTGCTCGCCTCGGACCTCCCGGCGTCGGCTCGCCCCTGCCTGGCAGCGCGTACGGAGTGGAGCGGCACGGTCGCCTCACAGCACCGCGACGGCCACCACCTCAACGTCACACTGCGAGCCTTCCCTCAGCTGGACACCGATGGGGACTGCGGCTGGGTGCTTGTCACCGGAATGCCGCACGCGGCAATCCGGGAGCCGGTCCGGGAGAACACCGGCAATGCGCTGCGGTACTGGACTCTCTCCCAGTTGCCCATCGCGGTGGGCATCCACGATTCCGAGGCACGGGTGACCGGAGTCAACGCCGAATTGCTGCGACTACTGGACCTGCGGGAAGACCTTGTCCTCGGGCGCCGTGTGGACGAACTTCACACCGACCCGCTCTACGACGACATGCAACGCTCGATCGCCCAGGTGTTGAGTACCGGGCAACCGGTCCACAGGGAGGTGTCCGCCCGCGTCCTCGGCGAGACCCGCCCACGTACATGGTCTCTCCTCATCTCACCGCTCAAGGACCCCGCCGGCTGCGTCCACGGGGCTTCCACCGCAGCACTCGACATCACCGAGGCGGCGCGGGCCCGGTGGCGGCTGGGCGTGGTGAACGAAGCGAGCGTCCGCATCGGCACCACCCTGGACGTGATGCGTACGGCGGAGGAACTGGCGGGGCTGGCCGTCGACCGGTTCGCCGACTTCGCCGCCATCGACCTGCTCGACCCGGTCTACAGCGGCGAGGAGCCCAAGCCCGGCGGGCCCGCCGACACCAACGCGATGCGCCGCGCCGCCAACTGCTCCGTCCTGGACGGCTGCCCGGAGGCGATGTTCGAACAGGGAGAGCTGAGCCTGTTCCCGGAGGGGTCACCGCTGGTACGTTCACTGGCCGACGGCCGGGCCGCCCGATACAACACCGATGATCCGGTGATCCGCGCCTGGTTCGCCGAGCATCCGCTCCAGTCGTCGAAGGTCTCGGCCTTCGGTATGCACTCGGTGCTGCTGGTGCCGATACGCGCCCGGGGCACTCCCCTGGGGTTCGCCCTCTTCGCGCGCCACCGCACGCCGGAACCCTTCGACGACGACGATCTGCTGATTGCCGAGGAGATCACAGCCCGGGCGGCAGTCTGCGTCGACAACGCGCGCCGCTACACCCGAGAGCGCAGCACCTCGCTGGCCCTTCAGCGCAGCCTGCTACCGCAGCAGACGCCCAGGGAAGCCGCGGTCGAGGTCGCCTCCCGTTATCTGCCCACCGATTCGCAGGCAGGCGTCGGCGGCGACTGGTTCGACGTGATCCCCCTTTCCGGCGCCCGGGTCGCCCTGGTCGTCGGCGATGTCGTCGGCCACGGCATCCACGCCTCCGCCACCATGGGCCGGCTGCGTACAGCGGTGCGCACCCTTGCCGATGTCGACCTTTCTCCGGAAGAGCTGCTCACCCGTCTGGACGACCTCGTCCTGCGCCTCGATCGCGAGGAAGGATGGCAGGGCGAAGACAGCCGTGCGCAGGCCGCAGGCGATGTCGGCGCCACCTGCCTGTACGCGGTCTACGACCCCGTCTCCCGTCGCTGCACCATCGCCCGGGCCGGCCATCCACCACCCGCCATCGTCAGCCCCGACGGCACCGTCGACTTCCCGGACCTCCCCGCCGGACCCCCGCTGGGTCTGGGCGGTCTTCCATTCGAGTCGGCCGTACTGGATCTGCCGGAGGGCAGCCACATCGTGCTGTACACGGATGGCTTGATCGAGGCCGCAGACCGCGACATCGAGGTCGGGATCGACAAGCTGCGCCGTGCGATCTCCGACCCGGGCCGGTCTCTGGAAGAGATCTGCGACACCGTGCTCACCCAACTCCTGCCGGACCGCCCCACCGACGACGTCGCCCTGCTCATCGCCCGGACCCGCGCCCTGGACTCGTCCCACGTCGCCACTTGGGATCTGCCCGCCGACCCTGCCATCGTCGCCGTCGCCCGCAAGCAGACGTGTGAGCAACTGTCCGCCTGGGGGCTAGAAGAGGCAGCCTTCGTTACCGAACTCGTCGTCAGCGAACTGGTCACCAACGCCATCCGCTACGGCGGCGCGCCCATCCAGCTCCGCCTCATCCGTGACCGCGCCCTCATCTGCGAGGTCTCCGACGGCAGCAGCACCGCCCCTCACCTCCGCCGCGCACGTATCTTCGACGAAGGCGGCCGAGGCCTGCTGCTCGTCGCACAGCTGGTCGACCGCTGGGGGACCCGCAACACTGCCGAGGGAAAGACCATCTGGGCCGAGCAGACACTCCTCCATGGCATCTGAACCCATGTCCGACGATCTATCGCCTCCCCGGCGACACTGAGTCGCCGTGCCGGAGGCCAGCCTTCAACGCGGTGACTGAAGTCTGCCGTTCGAAAGGCATGCGCTCAAGGTCCGCGCCGCCCGGCATCGCAGGCAGCGCTTCCGTCAGGAACTCCCGGCCATCTTCTCAGTCTCATCCGAGGACACCGTTTCGGCCGGTCGGGCGCTGCCCATGTACACGCGGATGTTTACCACCTCGTCCTCCTGCCAGCGGAAGACGGTGACGACCGGCAGGACTGGAGTTGAGTGGGTCTTGTAGTGGTACGTCACGGTAGCTTCGGCGATCACCACGCCAGGTTCTGGCTCCCACAGGCCGCCGACGTCGTGCCGCATGAAGAGCAGACCGCTGGCTCGCACCTGTTCGATGTTCTTCCGGACCGCTCCCCGGCCCGAAATGATCATCGTCCCGCTGCTCACCTCGACATCGTCGCTGAAGCCCTCGACGAACGCATCGGGGTCCAGGGCGACAGCCGATTCCGCGTAGTGCCGACGTACCCATTGAAGACGATCCATTGCCCCTCCAGAGCTGGGAAAACAGCGGGCTGCTGCGGTCAAGACTTCGGGACCATCCAGCCAGGTTGGTGCCGCCCGCCTGGCTCGACGGGACGGGACGTCACGCTCGCCAGAGTTGTGATCCCGCCCTGACGACGGGGATCTGCGGCACGACGGCATGGGCGGACATCCTCGTGATGGCGAGGATGAGTTCGGCGAGGTCGTCGGCCGTGATCATTTCCGTGGGCGGGATGCGGTCGTGCATCCAGGCGCTCATGTCGGTGTCCACGTATCCGGGGCAGATCGCGGTCGCCGTCACCCCGTCGGCCGACGCCTCGGTGTTGACGGCTTCACACAGTGCGATCAGGGCTGCCTTGCTCGCGCCGTAGGCCGCGAGGCCGGGTTCGGGGACGGAAGCGGTGATGGAGGAGATCGCGATGATCTTGGTGCCGCTGAGTGGCACTTCCTTGGCGGTGGCCCGCAGAAGGCCGATGCACTCGTCGATGAGGGTGAAGGGTGCCCGGACATTCACGGTGAACTGCTTGTCGAATCGTTTGAGTGGATAGCCGCCCAGCGGCGCGGACGAGCCGACGCCGGCGCTGAGCACCAGGGCGTCCAGCCGGCCGAAGGCCGCGCGGTGGACCTGGGCCACCCGTCGGACGTCGGCCTCGATGGACATGTCGGCAGGTGTCACCTGCACCCGGCCGCCGAGTTCGGTGAGTTCGGCGGCGGCCGTGGCGAGAGCTGCTTGGTCGCGGCCGGTCAGGGTGAGGTCGTAACCCTCCTGGGCAAGCCGTCGTGCGGTCGTTCTGCCGATGCCCCGGGACGCGCCGGTGACCAGTGCCACCCGCGGTGTGCCGGTCATTCGGCGTCGCCGTCGAGCCCCAGGGAGCTCAGTCCGGCCTGTACGAGTGGGGTGACCGAGGCTCCCGCTCCGGCGAAGCCGTCGCCCAGTGTCACGCCCGCCAGGTGCCGGGCGTGAACGCCCTCCGCGATGACAGCGATCTTGAAGTAGGCCAGAGCCAGGTAGAACGGCAGCCTGGCGAGGTCACGGCCGGTCAACAGCGCATACTGTTCGGCGAATTCGAGCTGGGTGGGGAACTTGGGGTCGGTGGCCGCCGGACCGTCGAGCAGGTCGTCCACGGCCGGGTTCCGGTAGGCCAGGAAGGTCCCGAGGTCGGCGAGCGGATCACCGATCGTCGCCAGCTCCCAGTCGACGACGGCGAGCACTCGGTCCGGGTCGTGGTGGTGCAGGATGACGTTGTCGACCCGGTAGTCGCCGTGCACCACGGTGGCGTCGCTCTCGGACGGCACGGACGCCTCCAGGGCCAGGAACAGCCGGTGCAGCGAGGGCAGCGGCCGGGTGGCCACGAGATCCCATTGCGAGCGCCAGCGGCTGATCTGCCGCTGGACATAACCCTCGGGGCGGCCGAAATCGGCGAGCCCGACGTCCCGGTAGGGGACGGAGTGCAGCCGTGCCAGTTGTTCGACGAGCCCGTCCGCGCACTGCTTGAGCTGATACGAGGTGAGCCCGCTGGTGTCCTGGCGGGAGCGCAGCACACGTCCGTCGACCCGGGCGACCACCGTGAACGGGGCACCGGTCACACTCTCGTCGGAGCAGTACGCGAAGGTGTCGGGGACGGCGACCCCGCTGCCCCGCAGGGCCGACATCACGCGGTACTCACGGCCCATGTCGTGGGCGGAGGGGGTGAGCCCGCCGAGCGGTGGCCGGCGCACGATCCAGTCGGTGTGCCCGTCGGTCACGTGATAGGTCAGGTTGGAGCGGCCGCCCTGGATGACGGCGGCGTCCAGCGGCCCCCGCCGGTGCGCGACATGGGCGTCGAAGTACTGCTCCAGGGCGGGTATGTCGAGGCCGGGCGGACTCGACGGAGGGGAGGTGCTCATGCGGAGGCCCTCGGGTGTCGTGGCGGCTTTCGTCGTCCGGACCGGTTCACCGGGCGGCCCTGCGCTTGGCGAGGTCGCGGCCGATGATCTCCTTCATGATTTCGGTGGTGCCGCCGTAGATGGTCTGGATCCGGGCGTCGATGAAGGCTCGGGCGATGGGGTATTCGAGCATGTACCCGTAGCCGCCGTGCAGTTGGAGGCAGCGGTCGAGGACCTTGGTCTGGAGCTCGCTGGCCCACCACTTGGCCTTCGCGGCGTCCACCGCCGTGAGCGTGCCCTCACCCAGCGCTGTGATGGCGTTGTCGATGTAGGCACGGGTGACCTCGGTCTCGGTGACCAGCTCGGCGAGGAGGAAGCGGCTGTGCTGGAAGTCCCCGATCGGTTTGCCGAAGGCGTGGCGGTCGGCGCAGTAGTCGAGGGTCCACTCCAGGGCGGTCTCGGCGACGCACTGGGCGTAGATGGCGATCGCCATCCGCTCGCGCGGCAGCCGTTCAGTGAGGTGGAAGAATCCGTGTCCTTCGATGCCGAGCAGGTTGGTGGCCGGGACGCGTACGGAGCTGAAGAAGAGTTCGGCGGTGTCCTGGGCGTGCATGCCGACCTTGTCGAGCTTGCGCCCCCGGGTGAAACCGGGGGTGTCCCGCTCCACGACGAACAGACTCATTCCCTTGGCGCCGGCGGCGGGGTCGGTGCGGGCGAGGACGATGACCAGGTCGGCGTGGATGCCGTTGCTGATGAAGGTCTTGGACCCGTCGATGATCCAGTCGCCGCTGTCGACGTCACGTACCGCGGTGGCGCGGATCCCCTGAAGGTCGCTGCCCGCCCCGGGCTCGGTCAAGGCGATGGCGGGGATGGTCTGCCCGGTGCACATGCGAGGCAGCCAGCGGCGCTTCTGTTCCTCGGTGCCGAGGTCCAGCAGGTACGGAAGCACGATGTCGTCCTGCGTGGCGAAGCTGGTCTCCAGGGAGGCTGCCCCGATGCGGGCGAACTCCTCCATGATGACGGTGCGGTACCGGATGTCGTCCTGGCCCGCGCCTCCGTACTCCTCGGGAACGGCCAGGCACAGCAGCCCCTGTTTGCCGGCGGCGGTCCACACCGCCCGGTCGATGAGGTGCTCCTCCTCCCAGCGCTGCTGGTGCGGGGTGACCTCGCGGGTGATGAACTCCCGGACGACGGAGCGGAAGTCCTCGTGGTCCTGGTTGTAGAGCGTACGGCGCACAGTGAAATCCTCGTTGGGTGTCAGGTACCGAGCCGGGCGGGCGCGGCGTTCGGAGGGGCGCACGATTGGTGGCGGATCATTCGCCCGCCTTCCCGTCCGGGGCAGGGGCAGAGGATGCGGGCTGCCCGACGACGTCCATCCGGCCCTCGCGGTACAGCCCCCGCACGGCGCGCTTGTCGTACTTACCGACGCTGGTCTTGGGGACCTCGTCCAGGAACGTCCAGCGCTCCGGGATCCAGAAGCGTGCCACCCGTCCGGCCAGGAACTGACGCAGCTCCTCGACCGTGACCTGCGCTCCGTCGGCCAGGACGACGCAGGCCAGTGGCCGTTCGTCCCAGCGCGGGTCCGGTACGCCGACGACCGTGGCCTCAAGCACCTGGGGGTGCTCGGCGATGGCGTTCTCCAGCTCCACGGTCGAGATCCACTCACCGCCGCTCTTGATGCCGTCCTTGAGCCGGTCGCGTACGACCACCCAGCCGCCGGGCTCGATCACTCCGAGATCGCCGGTGCGCAGCCAGCCGTCACGGAACTTCTCGGCGGTGTTGGCGGTGTTGTAGTAGGAACCGGTCACCCACGGACCGCGCAGTTCGAGCTCACCGACGGACTCCCCGTCCCAGGGCAGTTCGCGTCCGTCCAGGTCCATGACTCGCGCCTGGACACAGGGCATGATCCGGCCGCTCTTGGCCAGCCAGTCCGCTTCCTCGTCCTCGCTGGTGTCGCGCGGCGGGGCGGACCAGGACGCGAGCGGGCTGGTCTCGGTCATGCCCCAGCCCTGGATGAGAGCGACCCCGTGGCGTTCCTTCAACCCTCGGATGAGTGCCCCCGAGGGTGAGGATCCGCCGCAGCCTGCGAGACGGACACTTCTCAGGTCGAGGTGGTGATCCTCACCGTGGTGCAGCAGTCCGTTCCAGATGGTGGGGACGGCTGCGATGCCCGTCGGGCGTTCGTCGTTGATGATCCGTACCAGGTCCGGCAGGTGCAGCAATGGTCCGTTCATGATCAGGTCGGCACCGGCCAGCCAGACTCCGTAGGGCCAGCCCCAGGCGTTGGCGTGGAACATCGGCACGATCGGCAGGAGACGGTCGCGGTCGTTAATGGGGAAGCCGCTGCCGGTGGAGCCCGCCAGCATGTGCAGGAACACCGAGCGGTGACTGTAGGCGACGCCCTTGGGGTCGCCGGTGGTGCCGGTGGTGTAACAGAGGGCGGCAGCCGATCGTTCGTCCAGTTCGGGCCAGTCGAAGCCGGGCTGCTCGGCCACGAGCAGGTCGTCCCAGTGGTGGACCGTGATGTGATCGGGTACGTCGACCGCGTCCGCGCCGCCGATCACGACCAGGTCGCGCACGCTGCCGAGCCGGTCCCGCAGCGGTGCCAGCAGACCCAGCAACGTGGTGTCGACCAGCAGGACCCGGTCCTCGGCGTGCTCCACTATCCAGCCGAGCTGGTCCGGGTGCAGGCGCAGGTTCAGGGTGTGCAGTACGGCGCCCATGCTGGGAACGCCAAGGTAGGCGGCGAGGTGTTCGGGGGTGTTCCACGCCAGCGAGCCGACTCGATCGCCGGGCTGTACACCGAGCCGGGTCAGGGCCGCGGCCAGCCGTTCCGCCTGTTCACCGACCTCGGCGAACGATTGGGCGCTGCTTCCGTCCTTGTCACAGCGGACGACCCGGCTGCCGGCGTGCACCCGCTGGCCGTGCCGCAGAATGTCCGAGATCAGCAGTTCGTGGTCCTGCATGGTGCTCTTCATCGCGATGCTCCTTCGTTGCTGTCCCTGTTACGCAACACCCGGCGGGCGATCGACCAGCGATGCACTTCGGACGGGCCGTCGTAAATGCGGAACGCTCGTACCTCCCGGAGGTAGGCGGCGAGCGGCAGGTCACCGGAGACGCCGAGCGCCCCGCAGACCTGGATCGCGCGGTCGACGATCCGGCCCACGGCCTCGGCCACGAACGTCTTGGTGACAGAGGTCTCGTGCTTACCGGACCGTCCGCAGTCCAGGACCCAGGCCGCCTCCCGGATCAGAGCGCGGCCGGCAGCGAGGTCGATCTCGTTGTCGGCGATGTGCTGCTGCACCATGCCGAGGTCGCCGAGTCGGCTACCGAAGGCGGTGCGGCCGCCGGCGTACTCCAGTGCGATGTCGTGGGCGCGGCGGGCCAGTCCGAGCCAGCGCATGCAGTGGGTCAGCCGGGCGGGGGCGAGGCGTACCTGGGCGTAGGCGAAGCCCTTGCCCACCTCGCCGAGCACAGCATCGTCACCGACCTCGCAGCCGGACAACTCGATCTCACAGTGGCCGCCGGTGAATCCGGCGTCGAGGGTCGGCACATGCCGGATCAGCCGGAAGCCGGGCGCGTCGGTGGGGACCAGGAACATGGTCGCCTCCGGCACATCGTCGGTGCCGCCGGTGCGGGCCATGACGATCGCGAAGGCGGCCCCGTCGGCACCGGTGATGAACCACTTGCGTCCGTCGATGACCCAGCCGCCGTCTGTCCGACGGGCGCTGGTGACCAGTTGGGAAGGGTCCGACCCGGCGCCGGGCGCCGGCTCGGTCATCGCGAAGCATGACCGTATGTCACCTGCGGCGAGCGGTTGCAGGAACCGCTCCCGCTGGGCGCCGGTGGCGACCCTCTCCAACAGGTGCATATTGCCCTCGTCCGGGGCCGCGCAGTGCAGTGCGAGCGGCCCGAGCAGGCTGTATCCGGCCTCCTCCAGAATCACAGACTGTGCTCGTACGTCCAGGCCGAGGCCTCCGAGCGAGGCCGGAACGGTCGGCGCGAACACCCCGGCGGCGCGGGCCGCCTGCTGGAGTTCGCGGCGGAGCACGTCGTTGGGTGAGCCTGCGCCCCGGAGCATCTCGAGCTCGGCCCGGAGGGCGGTTTCCCGGACGAACGCGGCTGTGCGGTCCCGCAGCTCGGCGACTTCCGGCTCCAGGGTGAAATCGATCGTCATCACTGTCCTCACGACGAACTCAAGAGGCCTGAACTTATCGCTCGCTAAAGACAGTATGGATCGATGACCGGTGGGTCAATGCTCCGCCAGTTGGAAGTTTGCCCGCGTTTTCGCTGCTGCGGACGGTCCGCTCACACCTTGACGCCTGAGCAGAGCACGGATAACTTCCAATTTAGCGAGCGATAAGTATCCAGGATTTGAAAGGACCGCTGATGCATGACGCTGTCATCGTCGACGTGGTGCGCACCGCGTCCGGCAGGGGAAAGCCGGGGGGTGCACTGTCCGCCGTCCACCCCGTGGACCTGCTGGCCGCCGTGATCCAGGCACTGATCGAACGCAACGGGCTCGATCCCGCGCTGGTCGATGACGTGATCGGGGGCTGTGTCTCACAGGCGGGCGAGCAGGCGTTCAACATCACCCGTACCGCTCTGCTGGCCGCCGGGCTGCCGGAGTCCGTGCCCGCCACCACCATCGACCGTCAGTGCGGTTCGAGTCAGCAGGCGGCTCACTTCGCTGCTCAGGGCGTGCTGGCGGGGGCGTACGACATTGTCATCGCCTGTGGCGTGGAGTCCATGAGCCGGGTGCCGATGGGCTCGAGTTCGGGGGGCCAGGACACCTCTGGCGCCCTGCTGGGCGGGCGGTATCCCGAAGGGCTCGTCCCGCAGGGTGTGTCCGCCGAGCTGATCTCGGCCCGGTGGAAGCTCGATCGTGAAGAGCTGGACGCCTTCTCGGCACGTTCCCACCAGCTTGCCGCTGCCACCACCGCGAGCGGCGGCTTCGACGGTGAGATCGTGTCCGTGGCCGGTCACTCGGTGGACGAGACCGTACGGCCCGCCACCACCGTCGACTCCCTTGCCGCCCTGAAGCCCGCCTTCGCCGGCCTACCCGCCGCAGAGCGTTTCCCGGAGATCGCCTGGAGGATCACTCCGGGCAACTCCTCGCCTCTCACCGACGGCGCCTCCGCGGCCCTCATCATGAACGCCCGCACCGCCGAGCGGCTGGGCCTGCGGCCCCGGGCCCGGTTCCATTCGTTCGCGGTCACCGGCTCGGACCCAGTGCTGATGCTCACCGGCGTCATCCCCGCCACCCAGAAGATCCTCGACCGGTCCGGCCTGGCGATCGACGACATCGACGCGTACGAGGTCAACGAGGCGTTCGCCCCCGTGCCCCTGGTGTGGCAGCGAGAGACGGGTGCCGACCCCGACCGGATCAACCCGCGCGGAGGCGCAATCGCGCTCGGCCACCCCCTCGGAGCCTCCGGCACCCGCCTGCTGGCCACACTCGTGGGTCACCTGGAAGCCACCGGCGGCCGGTACGGACTGCAGACGATGTGCGAGGGCGGCGGCATGGCCAACGCCACCATCATCGAACGCCTTTGAGCCATCTCGTCCTCCACAGGTTCCTCAGGAAGGAAGCACCGTGAACATCGCAGGAAGTGTTGCCCTGATCACCGGGGGCGCCTCAGGGCTGGGCCTCGCCACCGCCCAGCGGCTGCTGGACGCCGGGGCGAGCGTCGCCCTGGTGGACCTGCCGTCCTCCGACGGCGCCGCCGTGGCGGCCAAGCTCGGCGAGCGGGCCGTCTTCGCTCCGGCCGACGTCACCAGCGAGACGGACATCGCCGCCGCCCTCGACGCGGCCGGTCGACTCGGTGACGTACGCATCACCGTGAACTGCGCCGGCATCGGGAACGCCGTGCGGGTGATCGGCAAGAACGGACCTTTCCCGCTCGACGCCTTCGCCCGGGTGGTCCAGGTCAATCTGATCGGCACCTTCAACGTCATCAGGCTGGCCGCCGAACGGATGAGCAACAACGAGCCGGTCGACGGCGACCGCGGAGTCATCGTCAACACCGCGTCGGTCGCCGCGTACGACGGTCAGATCGGCCAGGCCGCATACTCCGCCTCCAAGGGCGGCGTCGTCGGTCTCACCCTGCCCATTGCCCGCGACCTGGCCGGCCGACAGATCCGGGTCGTCACCATCGCCCCCGGCCTGTTCGAAACCCCGCTGCTCGCGCTCCTCTCCGACGAGGCCAAGCAGTCTCTCGGCGCCCAGGTACCGCACCCGGCCCGCCTCGGCCACCCCGAGGAGTACGCCGCCCTCGTCCAGCACATCGCCGAGAACACCATGCTGAACGGCGAGACCATCCGCCTCGACGGCGCCATCCGGATGGCCCCCCGGTGACCCCAGGAGCAGTCATGGAACACCAGCACACCGCTCTCTACATCGGTGGCCAGTGGCAGCCGCCGCTCAGCACCGACGTCAACACCGTTGTCTCGGCATCCACCGAGCAGCCCATTGGGCAGACTCCGCTCGGCGGTGCCAAGGACATCGACGCCGCCGTGGCCGCGGCCCGGCAGGCCTTCGACGGCGGCTTCGGCGGCGGCGCCTGGCCCGATCTCGGGCCGGCCGAGCGTGCTGACGCCATGGACCGCTTCGCGGCGGCCATCGAGGCCCGGGCCGGCGAGATCGCCCAGCTGGTCTCCCAGCAGAACGGCATGCCGATGGCCATGTCCGTCGGCGCCAACGCGCTCTTCCCTGCCGTGGTCCTTCGCTACTACGCGGGGCTCGCCCGGGAAATGGAGTGGGAGGAGCCGCGCAAGGCGTTCGGCGGCGGCATCACCCGGGTACGCCGTGAGCCGGTCGGCGTAGTCGGT
The DNA here is from genome assembly GCF_055570355.1 of Streptomyces sp. NPDC031225. Lineage (NCBI taxonomy): Bacteria > Bacillati > Actinomycetota > Actinomycetes > Kitasatosporales > Streptomycetaceae > Streptomyces > Streptomyces sp. NPDC031225. The sequence continues at coordinate 294,649 of NZ_JBVIHJ010000001.1, forward strand.
GCGATCGTGCCTTGGAACTATCCGCAGGCTCTGGCGATGATGAAGCTCGCGCCGGCTTTGGCGGCAGGCTGCACGGTCGTCCTGAAGCCGGCCCTGGAGACCTCGCTCGACGCCTATGTGTTGGCTGAGGCCGCGATCGAAGCGGGGCTTCCGGCCGGTGTTCTCAACATCGTTCCCGGTGGTCTTGAGGCGGGCGAGGCTTTGGTGGCCCATCCCGACGTGGACAAGATCGCCTTCACCGGTTCGACCCCGGCGGGCCGCCGTATCGCCGAGGTCTGCGGCCGGTTGCTGCGTCCGGTCTCCCTGGAACTGGGCGGCAAGTCAGCGGCGATCATCCTGGACGACGCCGACCTGGCGTCGACGACATCGGGCCTGGCCGGCGTCTCCTTCGCAAACAACGGCCAGACCTGCCACCTCAGCACCCGTATTCTCGCCCCCGTCGCGCGGTACGCACAGGTACTGGAGGCGGTCTCGGAACTGGCACGCGCTCTGCCGGTCGGCGATCCTCTCGACCCCACGACCGCGATCGGCCCCATGGTGACGCGGAGTCACCGCGAGCGGGTGGAGGGCTATATCGCCTCCGGCCTGGCGCAAGGCGCCAGGATCACCGCGGGCGGTGGCCGCCCCGCCCATCTCGACCGCGGCTGGTACGTCCAGCCCACGGTCTTCGGCGACGTACAGAACGACATGGCCGTCGCCCGGGAGGAAATCTTCGGGCCGGTGCTCACCGTCATCCCGTACGCCACCGACGACGAGGCCATCGCGCTGGCCAACGACTCCGAGTTCGGACTCGGCGGATCCATATGGACGTCCGATCCCGAGCGCGGTCTGGCAATGGCCCGCCGCGTCCGCACCGGAACCATCGGGGTGAACGGCTACGCCCTGGACATCGCGTCACCCTTCGGCGGGTACAAGGCCAGCGGTTTGGGCCGCGAGCTCGGCCCCGAGGCACTGCACTCCTACCTCCAGCTCAAGTCCGTATACCTACGGGGCTGACAAACCTGCCCGCTACCATGTCTGTCTCCGGCGGACGCGTGGCCCGGCGCCCTCCGCCGCACCGCCTGCCCGCCGCCCCGACCCGCGAGGAGCCCCGTGAACACGGCACCGGATCAGGACGCCGGTTCGCATCGGCAGTGGCGTGAGTACGCGCCGCTCGACCTGCATCCCATCCTCATGCACTCCATGCAGGCGTTCAACGAGCACGGCTACCACGGCACAACGGTCCGGGACTTGGCGCGCCGCGTGGGGGTCACCGTCCCGGCGCTCTATTACCACTACGAGAACAAGCAGGCATTGCTCAGCACCCTGCTCGAAACATCGATGCGCGACGTCCTCGACCGCTGCCGGACGGCGGCGGCCGAGGCCGGGGACCAACCGGTCGCCCGCTTCTCCGCCATGATCGAGTGCATCGTGCTCTACATGGCAAATCGCCGCGGACTGGCCTTCCTGGACAGCGAGATCCGCAGCCTGGAACCGGAGAACCGAGCCCGCTACATCGCCCTTCGCGACTACCTGGAACACATGCTGCTCGACACCGTCCAAGCCGGCATCACCGAGGGCTACTTCGCCACCCCCATCCCGGCCGACGCCAGCCGAGCGGTACTGACCATGTGCCAGGGCGTCGCCACCTGGTATCACCCGGACGGGCCGCTCCCGCCCGAGACGATCGCCCAGCGGTACGTGCTGCTCTGCCTCGGCACGGTGGGGTTCACCGGCACAGCCGAGCTGAGCGAAGAGGCCACCCGGCCCCGCAAGCGGGCACGGGCAAGCATCGGCCCCCGGGGTGCCGCGGAGTAATCGCGGAACCCCGGCGCCGCCCGCCTCACGCCGGATCCGGCCAGACGGCCCGGTAGCCGGCCTCCGGGCTGACCTTCGCTGGGTTCAACCGACTCACCCATCTTGGACGCGGTCGTCATCCACTCCTGCCCAGGTGCCGCCTGACATCAATGTTGCACACTTGTGTATTTTTTCTCAGGTGTGCAGTTTCGCCGCATGCAGCTCGAACCATCTCAGGGATCCGACCCTCAGGACAGAAGGGTGCGGCGCTCACGCGCCGCGCTGATGGCGGCCGCGGTGCGCCTGGTGTCCGAGCGCGGCACCACGGCGATCCCGGTGACCGACCTCGCCGAGGCTGCGGATGTAAGCCGACGACTGGTCTACCTGCAGTTCGACGACGGCGACACCCTGGTGGTGGAGGCGGCGGTCGACCTGGTCAGACGAGAACTCCTTCCACAAGCTGGGACGGCGCCGACACCGCCGAGAGAGCCTTGGCGATGGCGCGGCATTTCGCGGTTCATCGATCCTTCTACCGCGCGATGCTCACAGGGTCCTGCGCGTTCGCCATGACCAGGTCGCTGGACAGCCTGTTCAGCTCACTCAACAGGCAGGTCATGCGTGAACTGTTCGGCGAGCTGGACGAACCCGCGGCACAGGATTTCGCGGCGTTCGTCGCGGGCGGGACCGGCGCGGTGGTCAACGACTGGCTGATCAACGGCGCGGACCCCCTGGCCCCGGAGGAACTGACGCACCGCCTGCTCCGTCTCTGGGCGCTCTTCGCCGGCAGTGGCGTCGTACGAACGGGCAGAGGACACGATCAATGAACCTGAGTAGTCATCTCACGGAACGCCTGCTGCACCTCCCCCCGCCGTTGACCAGGGTTCTGGTCGTCGAACCCGATGTGCGGGTGCCCATGCGCGACGGTGCCGTCCTGCTGGCCGACCGCTGGACCCCGAAAACCGGGGCCGAGGGCTTGCCGACCGCGCTCCTGCGCAGCCCCTACGGCAGGGCCGGCATGATCGCCGCGCAGATGGTCAGGCCGCTGGCCGAGAGCGGTTTCCAAGTGCTGGTGCAGAGTACATACGGCACCTTCAGCTCCGATGGTCCGTTCGATCCGCTGCGGCGCGAGCGCGAGGACGGGCTGGACACCGTGGAGGGGGTGGTCAAACAGCCATGGTTCGGCGAATCGATGGTGCTGTTCGGGATCAGCTACCTCGGCTTCGTCCAATGGTCGGTGGCCGACCAACTCCCGCCGCAGGTCAAGGCGATGATCCCGGTCGTATCAGAGTCGGCCTTCACCCTGGAGCAGCTGCGCAAGGACGGTTTCTCCCTGGAGGCACCGTTCGGCTGGGGCGTCCAGGTCGCCAGGCAGGAACAGCGGTGGGCGCTGCTGCGCCGCGCGCTGGGAACCCGAAGGGAGCGACGCGCTCTCTACGCGCTGCCGCTGAACCAGGCCGATGTCGCCGCCATGGGCCACCACTCCGACTACTTCCAGAACGTTCTCGCCCACGACGGCGACACCCCGCACTGGGCTACGGTCGACCACAGCTACCGGGTGGCTGACATCACCGTGCCGGTGAGTTCGGTCGGCGGCTGGTACGACATCTTCCTGCCCGGCCAGCTCCGCGACCACCAGTCGCTGCAGGCTGTCGGACGGCGGATGCGGCTCACGGTCGGACCGTGGGCGCACATCTCCACAGGCGTGGCGCAGGCAGGTGTTGGCGAGGCACTGGACTTCGGGCTGGCCCACGCCCGCGGCGAGGAGTGGCACGAGCGCGCTCCGGTGCGTTTGTTCGTAATGGGCAAGGAGAAGTGGCGCGACTTCCCCTCCTGGCCGCCGTCGGGATATCCGGCGCAACGCTTTCACCTCCAGTCGGGCCGCGAGCTGTCCGTCGAGGCGCCCGCCGAGTCGGCCCCGGACGGCTACCGCTACGACCCGACCGACCCGACTCCCGCGGTCGGCGGGGTCCGTATGGCCCTGGGAGTCGGGTCGCGTCGACAACACCTCTCTGGAAGCCCGGCCGGACGTGCTGACCTACACCACGACTGTGCTTGGGCAGGACGTCGAAGCTATCGGCGAGGTCAGCGCCGAGATCTGGTTCCGCTCCAGCCTGCCGTACGCCCATGTTTTCGTCCGGCTGTGCGACGTGGACGAGAAGGGCCGCTCGACCAATGTGTGCGACGGCCTGATCAGCCTCACAGTCGCTGACGAGATCTCGCTCGCGATGGTGCGGCTGTGGCCCACGGCGTACCGCTTCGCCCTCGGCCACCGCATCCGCGTCCAGGTGTCCAGCGGCGCCTTCCCCCGCTACAACCGAAACCCCGGCACCGGCGAACCCAGAGCAACCGCCACCACCCTCCGCGTCGCGGACCAGGAAGTCTTCCACGGCCCCGCACACCCCTCGGCGGTCATCCTGCCGGTGCAGCACCTGGATTGAGTTGAAAACCGCGGATCGACGACGCCAGCCGGTTCGGGTCGGCCACCGCGGCGCCCTCAGCGTGCGTCGACCGTGTGGAGCCCGGGGTGAGTGATGATGCAGTACTACGCGGATGCGGCGTTTCCCGTGCCCCGGCAAGACGGGAAGCCGTTCCCACCCCTGATGGGAAGGCTGAGGTGTGCTTCTCGCCCGCTCTGCCTGGGCGATCTCCCCAGTCCTCTTTGACCGCCGGAGCCGCTACGTTGCGGAGTGGCCCGTGAGGATCAAGTCGATGCCGTAGGAGAAGCGGTCGTCGAAGTTGTCCCGCGTGAGGTGCTGGATTGTCTCCGCAAGACAGGGGAATGCGCTCGGATCGGCCGCCGCGGCTTCGACGCCGGGCGTACGGTCCGGCGGTGTCTGCTCTTCGCGGACTAGGCCGAGCGTGAAGTAGATGAGCGTCCAACCCGTCCAGCCCGCCTCCTTCGGGCCGCGCCCCGTGTCGCGAAGGGCAACGTTGAACGCCTCCGCAAACGCCAGCGTGTGGGGCCTCTCCAGGGAGAATCCCTCCCGGGCCAAGCGGGCTCCGTCCCGGTGGGACCGCAGCGCCTCCCGGAGAGTCCGGGTCAGCTTCCGGACGCGCTCTTCCGGATCCCTGGGCAGTTTGGCGGGCAGGCAGTCGGCCATCATCGCGTCGGCCACCGCGCGCAACAGGCCGTCCTTGTCCTTCACGTGCCAGGCCACCGCGTTGACCCGAACACCCAGATGACCGGCGACGGCCCGGAGCGACAGCTTGTCGAGACCGTCCGCTTCCAACACTTCGAGCGAAGCGGCGACGATCTGCCGTTCGCCAAGGCCGACATGGGCCCGGGAGGCCGTGGGGCGGTTCTGCTCCGCCGAGCTTGACGTCTTGGACACCGTCCAATGATACTCAATTTACTTCTTGGACGCCGTCCAAGAGATTGACTCGAGAGGAATCCCCCATGGCCTCAACCACCCCTGCCCCGTGGGCGAATGTCGACCCCGCCCTGATCAACCCCCGCGCGGTGCGCCTGGTCGCGGCGTTCAAGGACGCCTTAGCTCGTATGCGCGACGAACACGGTCTGACCTTCGACGACTTGGACACGGTCGCCATGCTGCTGCAGAACCTGCACGACACCACGGGCGCACCGCTCTCCATCTGTGCCATGCCTCTGTTCAGCGAGGTCTTCCAGGGCGGCGGCGACGGCTACACGGCCTCCGACGACGTGGACAGCCCGACTTACGTCCCCGGATCACCACTGATCGACAACCCCGGCAAGCTGCCGATGCGCCCCGGCGAGCCCGGCACTCCGCTGATCGCCTCCGGTCGCATCCTGGACGGCCACGGCCACCCGCTGGCCGAGGCGGCGTTGACGATTTATCACGCCTCCAACGACGGCATCTACTCCGGCGTCTGGGACGACGACCAGCCGCAGTACAACCTGCGTGCCCGCCAGCTCACGGACGCGGAGGGCCGCTACACCTTCACCACCATCACACCCGCTCCGTACTCCAACGTGCAGGTCGAAGGACTCGAAGCCATTGTCGCGGCCGCGGCGGCCCTCGGCCGCAGCACCTACCGGCCGGCCCACATCCACTACGAGATCCACCACCCTGACCTGGTTACCCCCTTCCGAGGCGAGGTGTACTTCACCGGCGATCCCGTTATCCCGGTCGATTTCGTCGGCCCGAAGATCGCCGTCCCGTCACTGCAGGCCACCACCGTCCTGCACGACGACCCACAGGACATCGCCGCACATGGCTTCGATGCGCCTTTCAACACCGCCGACTTCGACTTCGTCATCAAGACCCGAACCAGCCCTGCCGCCCCCACCCGGCCGCAGGCGACGACATGACCTCCGAGGACCAGACCGCCTGACGCCTGGGCCGCCTCACCCACCACTACGACCGCCGGGAGTACGACGAGGTCCTCCGGATGTTCACTCCTGGTGGCGTCCGACGGCCGCACCGGACTGGAGCCGGCCGCGCGCCACGTCGTCACGAACCTGCACCTCCACACCATCGGAGACTTTGTCGCCCACGGTGTCCCTGCCTGGTCGCCGGTGCCGGCCCGGCCCCGCCGAAGAAGGCCCCACCCGCTATTCGGCCGAGCGGGCCGGCCACATCGTCGAGGTCACCGGGTCGCCATGGGGCCTCCTGTCCGGTCACAAGCTGACGGCGCCCGGGCGGAGGCCGGGTGCACAACCGCGCGAAGTTCCTGGTGGGCGCCGGGATGATCCTGATCGTGAGTCCATGCACCAGGAGCTTCGCGGTTCACCTTGGCCGGACCCAACCAGCCCCACGACACCCCTTCCTTCGGCACGCGGCACAGGACTGATGACGGCAGGGGCCCGGGCCGCACGCCGAGTGTCCGGATTCGACAAGCCGCCACGTCCCTCACGGGAAAGACGGCGTCGGCCCGGTCGGGATTCACTCCGGGACACCGACTGAAAGGGGCCATCCCCATGCCCGACATGCCCGCCGGTGAGTTCTGGACGAACCTCAAGCCGATCGAGAACTCCTTCCGCCCCGACGCACTTCCCGAGGTGTACCTGTCGAAGGTCGCCACCGATGACGACCGCTACTACGTCCCGTTCACCGAGACCGTCGGGTCCCGGCCGCTATGGATCAACGTCAAGGACAACAGCTGGGCCGACATCCTGCGGGCCAAGGAGGCGGGGCTGGTCAACCGGCACTACCACCCGCACGAGGTGTTCGCCTACACGATCTCCGGCAAGTGGGGCTACCTGGAGCGGCCCTGGACCGCGACCGCCGGCGACTTCGTCTACGAGGCGCCCGGCGAGGGCCACACGCTGGTCGCCTACGACAGCGGCGAGCCGATGAAGACGTTCTTCATCGTCAAGGGTCCGCTCGTCTGGCTGGACGAGAACGGCGAGGCCGACGGCTTCTTCGACGTGCACGACTACATCAGGATGTGCCGCGAGCACTACGAGAAGGTCGGGATCGGCGCCGACTACGTCAACTCCTTGTTCCGTTGACCGCTACCGACGGCACAGTCGCTGAGAGGAATCGCCCACCCGACGATCCCTCTCAGCACGTGATGGGCAGGCTGTGCGTCCATGCCGCCGCGGCGGCACGGAAGCAACCCCCCCCCACCCCGTCCGTCCCCCGCGTCACCTTCTTTTTTGACGGAGAATTCCCCTCTCTTGGGCAGCTCCCTTCCGCTGTGTCC